>NZ_JBEXET010000013.1:0-168107 GCF_040606415.1 Streptomyces sp. NPDC005423
CGCCTTCCGTCTGGAGATATGTTCATGCCCCGCACCCGCGCCAGCGCCTCCCACCTGTTCGTCCCCCGCAAGGCATCGCGGGCCGAGCAGCGAACAGCGTTGCGGGCCGCTCGTGGAGGCCCGCAACGCACCCTGACTTTTTCCTGAGCGGTACTCAGGAGACCTTCCGGGTCACGAGGCGACCTGTGTGGTCACCAGGCTGGAGAACGTGGTCAGCCGGGAGTAGACACCCGGGTAACCCGCCTCGGCACAGCCCTCGCCCCAAGAAGTGATCCCTGCCAGGACGCCCCCGATGAGCAGGGGACCGCCGCTGTCGCCCTGGCAGGTGTCTACGCCGCCGGAGGTGTATCCGGCGCAAACCATGTCGGTCCGGACGTAACCCGAACCGTAGGACCTCGTACAGCTGGAGTCGGAGACGATCGGGACGGTCGCGGTCCGCAGCTGGTTGGAGGAGTTGCCGCTCTCCGAGGTGGTGCCCCAGCCGAGGATGCGGGCCGTGGTGCCGGCCGCGTACACGGCGGTGTCGGTGGGAGCGACGTACTTCGCGGTGGTGTACGGCATCGACGTCGCCAGCGTGAGGACGGCCACGTCGTCGCCGTTGGTGGCGTCGGTGTACCCGGGGTTGACCCAGATCTTGCTGACCTTGCTGACGGTCCCGTCCGTCCCGTTCAGATACGTACGGCCGCCGATCACCCGCACCCCGCTCGCGGACTCGCCGACCATGCAGTGGGCGGCGGTGACCACCTTGGTGGCGGAGACCAGGGTGCCGCCGCAGAACTGGCTCTGTGAGGCGTCCGTGATCTGCATGACGAACGGGTACGCCGTCGTGGTCGTCGTCGAGCCGCCGACGATCGGCCGGGGGGCCGCCACAGCGGTGGGGGCGCTGAGCAGTGCGGTCGCCGCGGCGGCGGCGGTGACCGCCACGACGGCCGTGGTTCTCTTGGCGCGGTTGAGCCCGAGCATGAGTCTCCTCATCGGGTTGCCGGTGGGGGTCGCGCGGGTGGGGGGTGCAACGGGGGTCGCGGGACCGACCCCCGTATGCCCGGGCGAGCGGCACATCCCTAAGCTAGGACCCGGTGCACCCCGCTCCCAATGAGGGAACCCCCTAGGGGAGTTGGGCAGGGAAAACCCTCGGTCGCCGCTCAGTAAACCCGTAGGGTCCTCAGTTCGTACGGCGCCCCGCCGCCAGCCGGACGATGTCCACCCGCGAGCGGATCCCCAGCTTGCGGTAGACCCGGGTCAGGGTGGCCTCGACCGTCTTGACGCTGATGAAGAGACGGGCGGCTATCTCCCGGTTGGTGGCGCCCTCCATGACCAGCGCGGCGACCTGGCGTTCCATCGCGGCCAGGCCGTCGAGGCCGTCCGTCGCGGGGGTGGGCGCGGGCGTCTGCTCCGGCTGCGGCGGCTCCACCCGGGCGGCCTCGTCGACCTGCCGCAGCCAGGGCAGCGCCCGGCAGCGCCGGAACAGCCGGGTCGCCTCCTCGTACGCCGTGGGGCCGGACGCCGGGGCGCGCAGTGAGGCCAGCGCGAACGCGGCGCGCGCCTCCTCCAGGCCGTACCCGAGCTTGGCGAGCCGGTCCTGCACCGAGGTCAGCCGGGCGACGGCGGCCTCGGGCCGGCCGCGCGCCGCCTGCACCAGCGCCTCGGCCCGGTCGAGTACCGCCAGGACGCTCTCCCGGCCCAGGCGCAGCGCGCGTTCGCGGGTCTCGTCGACGACCTCCTGCGCCTCGGCGAGTTCTCCGGTGCGGACGAGGGCCTCGGCGAGGTCGCCGTGCCACCGGCCGCGCGCCGGGTCGGTGATCCCGAGGGCGTGCTCCAACTCCCGCACCCGGCGCAGCGAACGGACCGTGCCGGCGGCGTCCCCGGCCACCAACTGGGCGTAGCCGAGGGCGCCCAGGGCCCGGGAGAGGTACATCTGGTCGCCGTCCTCCTCGGCGTGCCCGACCGCCTCCCGGGCCAGTGCCAGCGCCTGTTCCACATCGCCGCCGGAGGCCTCGGCGAGGGAGGTGAGCATCGCGGAGGCGGTCTGCCCGATCCCGGAGTCGCGGGCCAGCCGCAGGCTCTCCCGGGCCAGGTCGAGTGCGCGGCCGCAGTGCCCCGAGCGCAGTTCGGTCTCGGCGAACCCGCGCAGGAAGTGCACCTCGCTCTCCACCGACCCGCGCCGCCGCACCTCGCGCAGCAGCGCGGTGATGACCGCGCGCGCCTCGGGCAGCTGGTCGCTCATGATCAGCCAGCGGAAGCGGGCCGAGCCGGCGCCGTTGTGATGGCACGCCACCCTCGGGTCCTGCGGCTCCTTCAGCGCCCGTTTGATGGTGAGGGGGGCGTCGGGATGGCCCATCAGGGTCTCGGTCTGCGCCTGGTAGGCCAGCGCGAGGAGTTCGGTACGCCGGTCGCCGGCCCGCGCGGCGAGCTCCGCCGACCGCGCGGCCTCCTGGCGGGCCTCGGCGAAGTCGCCCTGTACGAGCAGCGCCCGCCAGGCCAGCTGGTAGCGGACCAGGGCGAGCAGCCGGGGGTCGTCGCCCGCGTCGGCGAGGGCCTGCGGGAAGACGGCGTCGACGTCCGCCATGGAGTGGCCCGCGGTGTCGATCACGATGATCCAGGCGCGCACCCGCTCGGCGGCGACCGCGGCGGCCCTGGTGAGCACCTCGCGGGCGATGTCCCGGGCGAGGTCCAGCTCGCCGGCGGTGATGGCGTCCTCGGCCGCCTGCAACCGCCGTTCGTCGGGCCCCGGCGTGCTGCCACCGGGGGTGTGCCGGGCGGCGAGGAGTCCGAGCGAGGCGGCGACCGAGGGGGCGCCGCGGTCCCGGGCCAGGGTGGCGGCCTCGGCGAGCCGGGCGGCCACCTCCGGGTCGGTGCCGGTGGTGGCGAGGGCCAGGTGCCGGGCCCGTTCGATGGGATCGGAGGCGGCGGTCGACAGCGCGGCGTGCGCGGCCCGCCGGTCCTGGGCGGGGGCCTCGGCGTACAGGGCCGCGGAGATCAGCGGATGCGCGAACCGTACGGCGGGCCCTTCCTGTTCGGAGGCGAGCAGTCCGAGTTCGGCGGCCTGGGCGGTCTCCGCCTCGGCGTTACCCCGGCCCGCGGTCTGTAGCAGGGCCACCGTGGGGCGGGCGCCGGCGCTGGCGACCAGCAGCGTGCGGCGCGCCTCGGCCGGCAGCATGTCGAGCCGGCTCAGCACCAACGCGCGTAGAGATGTGGGTACGGGCAGCGGTTCGCCGGGGCGCGGCGGGGTGGGGTTCTCGGCGAGGGCGCGGCCCAGTTCGAGGGCGAAGAGCGGGTTGCCGCCGCTGGTGCGGTGGATCTCGCGGACCGTGGACCGGGGCAGGCCGGTGTAGCCGCGGTGGTCGAGGAGGGCGGAGACCTGGGTGCGGGAGAGCGGGTTGAGCCGGACCGGGAGGGTGTCCGGCGGGGAGGCGCTCAGGTACCGGTGGTACTCCTGGCCCTCGGTGCGTACCGCGAAGAGCGTCTGGACCTGGGTGTCGCCGAGGCGCCGGGCGGCGAAGCCGAGGAGTTCGGCGCTGGCCGGGTCCAGCCACTGGAGGTCGTCGGCGACGACGAGGACGGGTCCGTCGGCGGCGAGGGCGCGCAGCGCGGAGAGGACGGCGAGCCGCAGGGCGAGTCCGTCGCGCTGGAGGCTGGACTCGCCGCGTCCGGTGAGCGCCGATTCGAGGGCGGTGCGCTGGGCGCCGGGCAGTCGGTCGGACACCTCGTCGAGGACCAGGCCGAGGAGGTCGGCGAGGGCGAGGAAGGGGAGGTGGGATTCGGACTCGGTGGCCGAGCAGCGCAACACGGTCCGTGCGGTGTCCCCGTATTGCGCGGCCAATGCCCGCAGGACGGTCGACTTTCCTATTCCGGCGGCTCCGTGGAGCAGCACACTGCCGCCGTCGGCGAGCTGCTCCCGGGCGGCGGTGAACATCTCGTCCCGGCCGATGACCAGGTCGGGGCGGCATCTGGCAGGCTCCTTGAAGTCCCCTCGCACGGTCACCGCTCCCCTCGTGTCGTGTCCGGGCCAATGTTAGGCAATCCGTCAGTGAAATTCGGAGGACGGGGTGGTGAGGGAAATAACAACGGTTCGGTACAGGGAAATTCAGAGCGCCGGTAAGTGAATGGACGCTCGTCGCCGGCCCCGCCGCGCGGACTCCTCGCCCGCTTCGGGGCGGCGCGTGCGCCCGGTTCACGGTAGCGCTCCCGGCCGCCGCCCGACCCTCCCCGGAGACGCTTCCCTCCCGGTCCCCCGAACCGTCCCGGCTCTCCGCTCCTTGCTCACGGCAGCACACCCGCCCGCCGTGCCGCCGCCACCGTCTCGCCGCGCGTGTGCGTGCCCAGCTTGCGCATGGCCGAGCGCAGATAGCCCTTCACCGTCTCCGGGCGCAGGCCCAGCCGCTCCCCGGCGACCGCGTTGGTCGCCCCGGCCGCCACACAGGCCAGCACATCCAGCTCGCGGGGCGAGAGGCCGACCGTCCCGGTGGCCACCCCGGCGGTCAACAGGCCGCAGGCGTCCAGGAGTTCGGCCCGCAGCTGCGGGTCGGTGAGCTTCGGCGCGAGGGCCCGCAGCGCGGTGTGCGCCTCCCGTACCTGCTCCCACAGGGCACCGGCCGCCGGGTCGCGGACCGGTTCGGCGTGCGCCGCGTTCAGCAGGCTGCGCACCTCCTCGCGTACCACCAGCGCCTGCTCCACGTCCCGCGCCGCCTCCATCGCCGCGCTCAGCGTGCGGTCGCCGAGCGGCAGGGCGGTGCGCAGCGCGCCGTAGAGGACTCCGCGTACCCGGCGGCGGACGACGACCGGGACCGCGAGGATCGAGCAGAGCCCCTCCGTGGCGACGGCGACGTCGTACTCGTGGCTGATCTGGCGGGAGGCGGCGTAGTCGGCGACGGCGCACGGGCGGGCCAGGGCGACCGCCTTGCCGCCGAGGCCGTTGCCGGAGGTCACCGCGAGCGCCCGGAGGGCGGGGGTGGCGGTGCCCATGAGTTCACTGATGCGTACCTGCTGCTGTCCGGGCTCCAGCAGACCCCCGAAGGCGACGGGCAGCCCCGTGGTACGGCGCAGCCGTGCCAGCGCACCCTGCATCTCCACCATCCCGGCCACATCTCTCGCCACCCGCTCACCCCTTCCGCGCGGCTCTCCCGCGGCGCACACCCCCGTACGGGGGTAGTGAGACCCGCATCACGGATTACACGATGTCAGAGAGCCGCCCGGCAAGGTCCGGAACCGACGGAGTGAGCCGCGGAACCGCGTCGGGGCCCGCAGCCGTGCGCGGCGGCCCGAAGGGGTGAGCGTGGCCGGTGTCCCGACGCCGGAGGGCGCACCCTGGAGGCGGACGACCGAGAAGAAGGTGGACGAATGACGACGGCGACGACGGCGACGGATCAGTTCCGCGGGGCGCGCGACTTCCTGCTGGCACACCGGGAGGACTACGCCACGGCCTACGAGGGTTTCACCTGGCCGCGCCCCGACCGCTTCAACTGGGCGCTGGACTGGTTCGACGCCATCGCCGCCGGCAACGACCGCACCGCGCTGCACATCGTCGAGGAGGACGGCTCCGAGGTCCGGCTGACCTTCGCCGAGCTGTCCGAGCGCTCCGACCGGGCGGCCAACTGGCTCCGCGCCCAAGGCGTACGCCCGGAGGACCGGGTCCTCGTCATGCTCGGCAACCAGGCCGAACTGTGGGAGATCGCCCTCGCCGCGATGAAGCTGCGCGCCGTCGTCATCCCCGCCACCCCGCTGCTGGGCCCCGCCGACCTGCGTGACCGCGTCGAACGCGGCCGGGTCCGGCAGGTGATCGTCCGCACCGGGGACACCGCCAAGTTCGCGGAGGTGCCCGGCCGTTACACCCGGATCGCGGTCGGTCCGGCGGTCGAGGGCTGGCGGAGCTACCAGGACGCCTACGCGGCCGACCCGGTCTTCACGCCCGACGGCGCCACCCACGCGGACGACCCGCTGATGCTCTACTTCACCTCGGGTACGACCGCTCGTCCCAAGCTGGTCGAGCACACCCACGCCTCGTATCCGATCGGGCACCTGGCGACCATGTACTGGATCGGGCTCAAACCCGGCGACGTGCATCTGAACATCTCCTCGCCCGGCTGGGCCAAGCACGCCTGGTCCAACCTCTTCGCGCCGTGGAACGCGGAGGCCACCGTCTTCATCCACAACTACAGCCGCTTCGACCCGGCCCGGCTGATGAGGGAGATGGACCGGGCGGGCGTGACCACGTTCTGCGCGCCCCCGACCGTCTGGCGGATGCTCATCCAGGCCGACCTCAGCCAACTGGACACCCCGCCCCGCGAGGCCGTCGCGGCGGGCGAGCCGCTCAACCCCGAGGTGATCGAGCGGGTCCGCCGCTCCTGGGGGGTGACCATCCGGGACGGTTTCGGGCAGACCGAGACCGCGGTCCAGGTCTCCAACAGCCCCGGCCAGCAGCTGAAGTCCGGTTCGATGGGCCGTCCCAGCCCCGGTTACCGCATCGAACTCCTCGACCCGGTCTCCGGCGCGACCGGCGCCGACGAGGGGGAGATCGCCCTCGACCTCGCCGACCGGCCGGTGGGCGTGATGACCGGCTACCACGGCGACCCGGACCGTACGGCGGAGGCGATGGCCGGCGGCTACTACCGCACCGGTGACATCGGCGCGCGGGACGCGGACGGCTACATCACCTACGTGGGCAGGGCCGACGACGTCTTCAAGGCGTCCGACTACAAGATCTCCCCGTTCGAGCTGGAGAGCGCCCTGCTGGAACACGCGGCGGTCGCCGAGGCGGCCGTGGTGCCCGCGCCCGACGCGCTGCGCCTGTCGGTGCCGAAGGCGTACGTGGTCCTGGCGGAGGGCTGGGAGCCGGGACCGGACACGGCGAAGGCGCTGTTCGAGCACTCGCGCGAGGTGCTCGCCCCCTACAAGCGCGTGCGGCGGCTGGAGTTCGCGGAGCTGCCCAAGACCGTGTCCGGCAAGATCCGCCGGATCGAACTGCGCGAGGCCACCGCGCAGGGCTCCGCCGACGAGTACCGCGAGGAGGACTTCCGGTGACCCGACCGTCGTACACCCATGGCACCAGCGGCACGGCGCTGCTCGGCGACACCATCGGCGCCAGCCTCGACCGGGCCGTCGCCGCCTGGCCGGACCGCGAGGCACTCGTCGACGTCCCGTCCGGACGGCGCTGGACCTACCGCCGATTCGGCGCGGACGTCGAGCGGTTGGCGTACGCGCTGCTCGCGACCGGGGTCGCCAAGGGCGACCGGGTGGGGATCTGGGCGGTCAACTGCGCCGAGTGGGTGCTCGTCCAGTACGCCACCGCCCGCATCGGCGCGATCATGGTGAACATCAACCCGGCCTACCGCACCCACGAGGTCGAGTACGTCCTCAACCAGGCCGGGATCTCCCTGCTGTTCGCGACGCCGCGGCACCGGACGAGCGACTACCGGGCCATGGTCGAGCAAGTCCGGGGCGCATGCCCGCGGTTGCGCGAGACCGTCTACTTCGGGGACCCCGGCTGGGACGCGCTGATCGCCCGGGGCACGGCGGACCGGAAGGCCGAACTGCACGCTCGGGAAGCCGAGTTGTCCTGTGACGACCCCATCAACATCCAGTACACCTCGGGCACCACCGGCTTCCCCAAGGGAGCCACCCTCTCCCACCACAACATCCTCAACAACGGTTACTTCGTCGGGGAGTCGGTCAATTACTCCGAGCGGGACCGGATCTGCCTGCCGGTGCCCTTCTACCACTGCTTCGGCATGGTGATGGGCAACCTGGCCGCGACCTCGCACGCCGCGTGCATGGTGATCCCGGCCCCGTCCTTCGACCCCGCGGCCACCCTGCGCGCCGTCCAGGACGAGCGCTGCACCTCGCTCTACGGCGTACCGACCATGTTCATCGCCGAGTTGAACCTGCCCGGCTTCGCCGACCACGACCTCTCCTCGCTGCGCACCGGCATCATGGCGGGCTCGCCCTGCCCGGCCGAGGTGATGAAACGGGTGGTCGCCGAGATGCACATGGCGGAGGTGTCCATCTGCTACGGCATGACCGAGACGTCCCCGGTCTCCCTCCAGACCCGGACCGACGACGACCTGGAACACCGCACCGGCACGGTCGGCCGCGTCCTGCCGCACCTGGAGGTCAAGATCGTCGACCCGGTCGACGGAGTGACCCGGCCCCGGGGCACGGCGGGCGAGTTGTGCACCCGCGGCTACAGCGTGATGCTCGGCTACTGGAACGAACCGGAGAAGACCGCGGAGGCCGTCGACGCCGCCCGCTGGATGCACACCGGCGACCTCGCGGTGATGCGCGAGGACGGCTACGTCGAGATCGTCGGCCGGATCAAGGACATGATCATCCGGGGCGGCGAGAACGTCTACCCGCGCGAGATCGAGGAGTTCCTCTACGCCCATCCGAAGGTCGCCGACGTCCAGGTCGTCGGCGTACCGCACGAGCGGTACGGCGAGGAGGTCCTCGCCTGTGTCATCCCGCGCGACGCGGCCGACCCACTGACCCTGGAGGAGTTGCGGGCCCACTGCGAGGGGCGGCTGGCCCACTACAAGATCCCGAGCCGGCTCCAGATCCTCGACGCCTTCCCGATGACGGTCTCCGGAAAGGTGCGCAAGGTCGAACTGCGGCGGACGTACGGCCTCTGAGCACGGGCGGCCGACCCGCCCGGCCCTCAACCGGCCCCGGCGCCGGTGGTGTTGAGCTCGTCGGCCGGTTCGTTCACCGGCTGCGGGGTGCCGGTGAGGTCGAGGACGAAGAGCGGGACGCCCAGGTCGTCGGCGCCCGCGCGGGCGTCGTCGGCGTACCCCGCGAGGGAGAAGTAGACACAGCCCGTGGACTCCGTCATCGCCGTCAGCCACAGGCACTCCACGTCGCGCAGCGACGCCGGCCGCACGGTCGGGTCCACCTGCGCCAGGACCCCGCGGGCCGCGAGACCGATGCCGGACGGGGGCCGCTGGTCGGCGCGGCGTATGTCGCCGTAGCCGAGCCAGCGCAGATAGAGGGCGGCCGCGGTGACCGCGTCCCGCGCGGTGCGTATCGAGACGGGCCGGAAGGCCGGCCGCCCCCCGGCCCCGGCGACGGCGCCGGGTTCCCGCACGGGCTGGACCTCCGAGCGGGGGCCGTCCACCGGAATGCGCAGCACCGTCCCGCAGGGGCAGCCCAGTTCGGGCTGCGGCCACTCGTCACGCCGGCCGCACGCGCCGCAGGCCACGATCACCCAGTCCTCGTCCCAGACGCGGTGGGTGACGGCCGTCGCCACGCCGCGGGGATCCAGCGGCGGGGCGACGGGGGCACCGCACACACAGGGGTACGACGGTGCGGCGTAGACGTGCTCGCGTCGGCAGGCCGGGCAGCGCACCGGCACGCTCTCGGACATGCCTCCATCGTCCTCCTGGAGGCCCCCGCTTGTCCGTCCCTTCACGACTTCCGGTCCGTGATCGAGGAGCCGGCGGTCGGGGCGCGGCACCGCGGCCCGACCGCCTCTTTCGCGCTGTCCCCGGCCGAGTGCTCCCGCGCCGTCACACGTCGCAGCCGACCCCGCCGCCGCCCGCTCCGCTGCCCCACGACTGTGGCAGACCCCGCTCGGCCGCACCGGGCCGGCGGACCAGCCCCGCCCGGCGCGCGAACCCCGGCACGAACGCGGCGAGCGCCCGGTCCCCGTACAACGCCACCAGCAGCAGCGTCTCCTCGTCCGGCGGGCTCTCCCGGCCGGCCGGGAGCGGATGCCCGCGACGCAGGGCCCGGAGCGCGGCGCGGGCGGCCCGGGTGCGGCCGGGCGGAAAGGCGCGCAGCAGACCGGCCGCGGTGAGTTCCTCGCGCAGCCGGGCGAGCGCGGTGCGCACGGCCAGCCGCCCCGTCAACTGGCCCATCTCCGCCCGCCGGTAGAGCGCGGAGTGCACCGCCTTCGTGAGCGGTGGAAGCGCCGCCGCGCCGGCGGGCACCCCCGACGTGCGCATCGTGTGCTGCCCGCTCGCCTCGACGGCGTCCGCCAGGTACAACGCCACCACGGCGACCGTGACGGCCGCGCGCGGGCCGCCGCGCAGCAGCGCTACCGCGTGCGGCTGGAGCCGGTCCGTCGTGTCCGTACTCATCCGCTGCCTCCCCGTGCGGGGCCCGCCGCCCCCGTGCCGGCGGGCCCCGTGAGACCAATGTGCCCCCGCGCAGGGGCGGTTGAAGCCTTCCGGGGCAGGCTCAGAGGTTGATTTGAGGATGGCGTAGCCGTTCTACGGCGTGCGCGGGACGGGGTGTCGTTCCTCGGCTTCGGGGGTGCGGGGCGGTGCCCCTTCGTCCCTCCTCGGGGCTGTCGGATCGACCGGAATCCGGGTGTGCCGAGATGGCGGCGGCCCTCCCGCGCGTTCTGTTAGGGTCGGGGCGCATCGGGGGGAACTCGCAGGTCAGGGCCGATGTTATGGGGGCGCAGTGCGATTGAGAGTGGAGTTCACCACGGAGCCTTTCGATCTCGACGAGGCACCCGCGCACGCGCTGGTCGCCCGTGACGTGATCGAGGGGGCCCCGCTGGACGCCGTGGACGTCGGCCCGTTCGGCAACACCGTCGAGGGCGGCGCCGACGAGGTGCTCACCGCCGTGGACGCGCTGCTGCGCCGGACCCTCAAGGCCGGCGCCACCCGTGTCTCGCTCCAGGTCAACGTGGTCGGGGAGGGCCACCGGTGACCGGTGCCGGGGACGAGCCGTTCATCACGGCCGTGAAGCCGCTGATCGACGCCATGGGCGGGGCGCTGCTCCCACCTGACGAGGCCGGCCCCGACGACATCGTGCTCGCCTGGGAGGGCGCCGCCGTCGTCGCCGTCCGCCTGCCCCAGCTCGCGGACTCGCTCGACCACATCCTGGCCGCCATGGAGCGCAGGCGCGGCAAACCCCTCGCCGACCTCGACCGCAAGGCCAAGCAGGAGGTCGTACGTACCCTGGAAGCACGCGGCGCCTTCTCGGTACGGCACGGAGTGGAGACGGTGGCCGGCGCCCTCGGCGTCAGCCGCTTCACCGTCTACAACTACCTCAACCGGGAGAAGGACGCCTGACCGGCGCTTGCGCCACCGCGGCATGTTACCCAGAATTTTCAACAAAGTGTTGACGCGAACGTGCGGAGCGCGTTAGCTACAGGCAGCCCGATCAGCACCAGGCCACGGAGGCTCCCGTGACGTCGACTGCCACGCCACCGGGCCTCGCCCGGTTCAACGCCCTGGCGGAACCCGCGGCCTCCGCCGCCCTCCACGAGGCGTGCGCCTCCGCGGCATGGGTCGGGCGACTGCTCGCCGGCCGCCCGTACGCCGACGCCGAGGACCTCTACGCCATGAGCGACACCGCCATGGCCGGCCTGACCGCCGACGACCTCGCCGAGGCGATGGCCGGCCACCCGCCGATCGGCCGCCCCGCACCCGGCGACCCCGTCTCGGCCCGCGAACAGCGGGGCATGGCGGACGCCTCCGAGCAGCTCAGGGCCGAACTGCTCGACCTCGATCTGGCCTACCAGGAGCGGTTCGGCCAGGTCTTCCTCATCTGCGCGACCGGCCGGACCGGTGAGCAGATGCGCGACGCGGCCAGGAAACGCATGGCCAACTCTCCCGAGGACGAGCGGGAGATCGTGCGCGCCGAACTGGGTCTGATCAACCGCATCCGGCTGGGCCGCCTCGTAGAGGAAGAACAGGCATGAGCACCTCCACCACCGCCTCCGTCTCCACGCACATCCTGGACACCTCCGCCGGCCGGCCCGCCGAGGGCGTCGCCGTCCGGCTCGCCGCCCGCGCCGGTGACGCGGCGGAGTGGCGGGCGCTCGGCGGCTCCGCGACCAACGCCGACGGCCGGTGCGAGGACCTCCCGGCGCTGCCCGAGGGGACCACGCACGTACGGCTCGACTTCGCCGTGGAGGCGTATTTCCAGCGAGCCGGCAACCAGCGAGCCGATCCGCAGCAGGACGTCCCCGCGCATCGGGACAGCGGGCGCGGGGTGTTCTTCCCGGAGGTGGCGATCACGTTCGCCGTCGTGCCGGGCGAGCACTTCCACGTCCCGCTGCTGCTCAACCCGTTCGGCTACTCCGTTTACCGAGGGAGCTAGCAGCAGATGGCAGAGAAAGACCGTCCCGCCCGCCCGGTGATCCTGGGCCAGAACCAGTACGGCAAGGCCGAGAGCCGGGTCGTCAGGATCACGCGCGAGGGCGCGACCCACCACATCAAGGACCTCAACGTCTCGGTGGCGCTCAGCGGCGACATGGACGAGGTCCACTACTCCGGCTCGAACGCCAACGTGCTGCCGACGGACACCACCAAGAACACGGTGTACGCCTTCGCCAAGGAACACGGCATCGACTCCGCCGAGCAGTTCGGCATCCTCCTGGCCCGGCACTTCGTGACCAGCCAGGAGCCGATCGAGACGGCCCGCGTCCGGATCGAGGAGTACGCCTGGGACCGCATCGAGACCCCCGGCGCGCCCTCCGCGTCCGCCGGCGCCGACCGGCCCAGGCACTCCTTCGTCCGCACCGGCCAGGAGACCCGAGTCACCCAGATCACCTACGACGGCGCGTCCTGGGAGGTCATATCCGGCCTGACGGACCTCACCGTGCTGAACTCGACGAACTCCGAGTTCTGGGGGTACGTCAAGGACAAGTACACGACGCTCCCCGAGGCCCACGACCGCATCCTCGCCACCGAGGTCACCGCCCGCTGGCGCTTCGGCTGGTCCGACGACGAGCAGCCGGTGCCCGCGTGGGACGAGTCCTACGAGCAGGTCCGCACCCACCTGCTCCGGGCCTTCGCGGAGACGTACTCGCTCTCGCTCCAGCAGACGCTGTACCAGATGGGCACCCGCATCCTCGACCACCGCGACGAGATCGACGAGATCCGCTTCTCGCTCCCCAACAAGCACCACTTCCTCGTCGATCTGGAGCCGTTCGGGCTGAAGAACGAGAACGAGGTGTACTTCGCGGCCGACCGCCCCTACGGCCTGATCGAGGCGACCGTCCTGCGCGACGGCCACGAGCCGCGGATCCCGGTGGACCTCACCAACCTCTGACGCCTCCCGCTCCGCGCCCCCTCGGCACCCCCGGCCCGCCCGACAGCGACAGGACGAACCATGGCAGCAGACCGGCGCACAGTCATCGAGAACTGTGCGATAGCGACCGTCGACGCGGACGACACCGAGTACGCCTCGGGTCACCTGGTCCTGGCGGGAGGCCGCGTCGAGTCGCTCGGCGCGGGCCGGGCCCCCGAGGGACTGCCGGACGTCGAGCGCCGCATCGACGCCACCGGGCACCTGGTCACGCCCGGTCTGGTCAACACCCACCACCACTTCTACCAGTGGATCACCCGCGGCCTGGCCACCGACCACAACCTCTTCGACTGGCTCGTCGCGCTCTACCCGACCTGGGCGCGCATCGACGAACCGATGGTCCGCGCCGCCGCCCAGGGCTCCCTGGCGATGATGGCCCGCGGCGGAGTGACCACCGCGATGGACCACCACTACGTCTTCCCGCACGGCTCCGGGGACCTCTCCGGCGCGATCATCGGCGCCGCCCGCGACATGGGCGTCCGCTTCACCCTGGCCCGCGGCTCCATGGACCGCAGCGAGAAGGACGGCGGGCTGCCCCCCGACTTCGCCGTCGAGACCCTCGACGACGCGCTCGCCGCCACCGAGGAGACGGTACGCGAGCACCACGACGCCTCCTTCGACGCGATGACCCAGGTGGCCGTGGCGCCCTGCTCACCGTTCTCCGTCTCGACCGAACTGCTCAGACAGGGAGCCGAGTTGGCGCGACGGCTCGGCGTACGGCTGCACACGCACGGTTCGGAGACGGTCGAGGAGGAGCAGTTCTGCAAGGAGCTGTTCGGCATGGGCCCGACCGACTACTTCGAGTCCACCGGCTGGCTCGGCGCGGATGTGTGGATGGCGCACTGCGTCCACATGAACGACTCCGACATCGCCGCCTTCGCCCGTACCAGGACCGGTGTCGCGCACTGCCCGTCCTCGAACGCCCGCCTCGCGGCCGGGATCGCCCGCGTCCCCGACCTGCTCGCCGCCGGTGTCCCGGTCGGCCTCGGCGTCGACGGTGCCGCCTCCAACGAGTCCGGCGAACTCCACACCGAACTGCGCAACGCCCTCCTCGTCAACCGCCTCGGCGCCCACCGGGAGGCGGCGCTCACCGCCCGCCAGGCGCTGCGCCTCGGCACCTACGGCGGCGCCCAGGTCCTGGGCCGCGCGGCCGAGATCGGCTCCCTGGAGCCGGGCAAGCTGGCCGACCTGGTGCTGTGGAACCTGGACACGCTGGCCCACGCCTCGATCGCCGACCCGGTGACCGCGCTGGTCTTCGGCGCCGCCGCCCCGGTCACCGCCTCGTTCGTGAACGGCCGTCAGATCGTCCAGCAAGGACGGCTGTTGTACGCCGACGAGGACGAGATCGCCCGTGCCACGCGCACCGAGGCGCGGCGGCTGGCGCGCATCGCCGCGCGGAAGTGACGCCCCACGCACACCAGTTGAAAAGCCTCGGTGACCGCCCCTTACGTCTGCTGTCCCCTCGCCGGTACCTGCCCGGGACCGGGTCGGTGCACGGCCCGACTCGGTCGGCTCAGAGCCCGAACAGGCCGGGCTGGGACGCGAGTTGCTTGAACATCTGCCGTGGGTCGCTGATCAGCCGGCGCGACTTGAGGTCCAGCAGGCCGCCGACGGCGGTGATCTCGGCGGCGACCGTGCCGTCCGCCTTGCGGATCGTCTGCTCGATCCGGAACGTCCTGCCGTCGTTCCAGTCGAAGGCGCACGTCACCTCGGCCTCGTCACCGGCGAGCAGCTCCCGCCGGTAGCGGATGGTCGTCTCCAGGGCGACGGGGCCGATGCCCTGGCCGACCAGGTCGGCCTGGCTGATCCCCGCGGCCTGGAGTAACGACCAGCGGGCGTGCTCCGCGTAGTTGAGATACACGGCCTGGTTCAGATGGCCCTGGACATCGGTCTCGTAACCGCGGACGGTCACCGGGACGGAGAAAGGCTGCCCGTTCATGGTCTCCCTCTCTGGCACCGGGCCCGCGCGCCGAACCGGCGCGCCGGGCCCGCGTACCGGTGGATGCGCTGCTCGTCCGATCTTGGCATGTCCGTCACGCCCGACGCGGTGACGCCAGCAGGTAACTCGCCCCGGTACGCGGCTCCTTGTGCTCGCTCACCTGCCAGCCCGCCCGCTCCAGCGTCCCCGCGCAGGCCCGTAGCGCCTCGGGGTCCGGATCGCGGACGGCGACGGCCTCCGGCTGCGGGGTCGCGCGCACCCGGTAGCCGTCGGAGTGCGGACCCGCCGGCCGGTGTCCGGCCGCCTCCAGGGCGAGTGCGGCGGCCCGCAACAGGTGGCCGCGTTCCCAGCCGCACGGCCGGTCGACGGAGCCGTCCGCGTTGGTCATCCGGCGCAGCTCCAGCAGGCCCTGCCAGGCGCTGTGCACCTCGCGGGTGCGGGCCGGTCCCGCGCCGGTCTCCTCCTCGCCGCCGACCCGCGCGGCGAACACCCCGGAGGGCGGGGGACTTTGGGCCGGCGGTGCGGGGTCCGGGGACACGGACTCGCGGACCTGGTGTCCCGCCGGTGTCAGGAAGTGGTCGTGCGGAGGGCGCGGATGGCGGAACGCCAGCCCTCGCCGCACCAGCGCCGCGAGCTGTGCCTGAGTGCCCCTGAGCCGTCCGGTGACGGGTTCGGCGGCGTCGATGACACGCCGCTGCGCGGCGGTCGGCGGTCGGGTCACGGCATGCTCCTCCGCGGGGATCGGCGGCCATCGGCGGGAGTGGTCCCCGCTCCGCGCGGCGGCGGTCCTCACCCGTGCAAAGAGTACGGCCCGGGTCTGACATTCCACGCGGCGATCACCGGCCGGCCGTGTTCCGTGCCCAGCCGGCACACCGTCCCGGTGGCCAGTTGGAACAACGCCCCGGCCGAGGGCGGCAGCCCGAGCCGTCGGGCGGTGAGGACCCGCAGGAAGTGGCCGTGCGACACCAGGACGACCGCGCCCTCGGTGTTGGCGAGCGCGGCGTCCGCGGTGGCCAGCACGCGGTCCGCGCGCCGCCCCACCTCCTCCGCGTCCTCCCCGGGACGCTCGGGCGGGCCGGGCGCCACCCCGTCGGTGAAGAGGAACCAGTCCGGCCGGGTGCGCTGGATCTCGACGGTCGTGATCCCCTCGTAGCCGCCGTAGTCCCACTCGTGCAGGTCGACGTCGACGCGTACGTCGGTGAGTCCGATCAGTTCCGCGGTCTCCCGTGCCCGCTGCCTCGGGCTCACGAACGCGGCGCCGATCCGGTGCGAGCGGATCAGCGGCACCAGCCCGCGGGCCTCCGCACGCCCCCGCCCGGTGAGCGGAACGTCGGTCGCGCCGGTGTGCCGCCCGGACCGGGACCATTCGGTCTCGCCGTGCCGTACGAGGAAAAGATCACCCATGGGCCCAGGGTAGGAGCCGGGGGCGGCTACTGCCGGTAGCCGCTCAGGAAACGGCCGATCCTGCTGATCGCCGCGTCCAGGTCGTCGGCGTGCGGCAGGGTGAGGATGCGGAAGTGGTCGGGGGCCGGCCAGTTGAAGCCGGTGCCCTGCACCACTTGGATCTTCTCCCGCAGCAGCAGGTCCAGGACGAACTTCTCGTCGTCGTGGATCTTGTGCACCTTGGGGTCGAGACGCGGGAAGGCGTACAGCGCGCCCTTGGGCTTCACACAGGACACGCCGGGGATCTCGTTGAGCTTCTCCCACGCCACGTCACGCTGTTCGCGCAGCCGGCCACCGGGACCGGTCAGGTCACGGATGGACTGGCGGCCGCCCAGCGCGGCCTGGATGGCGTACTGCGCGGGCGCGTTGGGGCACAGCCGCATGGAGGCCAGCATGGTGAGGCCCTCCAGATAGCTCTTCGCGTGCTGCTTCGGCCCCGTCACCACCAGCCAGCCCGAACGGAACCCCGCCACCCGGTACGTCTTCGACAGCCCGCAGAAGGTGAGGACCACCAGGTCGGGGGCGAGCGCGGCGGCCGAGTGGTGCACGGCGTCGTCGTAGAGGATCTGGTCGTAGATCTCGTCGGCGAAGACCATCAGGCCGTGCCGGCGGGCGAGGTCGAGGATGCCCTCGACGATCTCCTTGGGGTAGACGGCGCCGGTGGGGTTGTTGGGGTTGATGATGACGACGGCCCGGGTGCGGTCGGTGATCTTCGACGCCATGTCGGCGAGGTCCGGGTACCAGTCGGCCTGTTCGTCGCAGAGGTAGTGGACCGCCTTGCCGCCGCCGAGGGTCGTCACCGCCGTCCAGAGCGGGAAGTCCGGGGCGGGGACGAGGATCTCGTCGCCGTCCTCCAGCAGCGCCTGTACGGCCATGGAGACCAGCTCCGAGACGCCGTTGCCGAGGAAGACGTCGTCGACGTCGACCGCGAGGCCGAGGGTCTGGTAGCGCTGGGCGACCGCGCGGCGGGCGGAGAGGATGCCGCGCGAGTCCGTGTAGCCGTGTGCCTGGGGGAGCATCCGGATCATGTCCTGGATGATCTCCTCCGGCGCCTCGAAGCCGAAGAGCGCGGGATTGCCGGTGTTCAGGCGCAGGACGCTGTGGCCCGCCTCCTCCAGCGCGTTGGCGTGCTCGATCACCGGACCGCGGATCTCGTAACAGACCTCGCTGAGCTTGCTCGACTGCCGGAACTCCATGCGCTGCGCCCTCCGGTTGTGGTGTTGCTTGGTTTTACCAAGTTCGAGCTTGGAAAGTCCAACAACATGTCTAGACTGCGTCGCATGTCACCTCGCCGAAGCTACGACCAGTACTGTTCCGCCGCCCGGGCACTCGACGCGGTCGGCGACCGCTGGACCCTGCTGATCGTCCGTGAACTCCTCGGCGGCCCGCGCCGCTACACGGATCTGCACGCCGACCTGCCGGGCGTCAGCACGGACGTACTCGCCTCCCGGCTGAAGGACATGGAACGCGACGGCCTGGCCACCCGACGCCGGCTGCCCCCGCCCGGCGCCGCCTACGTCTACGAACTCACAGGTCGCGGGCGGGAGTTGCTGCCCGTCCTGCTGGCCCTCGGCAGCTGGGGCGCGCCCGAACTGGCCGAGCGCCGGCCCACGGACGCGGTGCGCGCGCACTGGTTCGCCCTGCCCCTGCTGCGAGCCCTGCGGGAGCGCGGCGAGACCGGCGAGGGGCTCGTCGAAGTCGGTTTGGAGGAGGGCGAGTTCCATCTGTACGTCGGTGCGGACGAGGACGTGACGGACGCGACGGACGTGAGGGACGTGAGGGACGTGAGGGACGCCGAGGACGTGACAGCGGCGAAGGACCGGGAGGCCGGGGGAGCCCGGGAGGCCGGGCAGGGGGGCCGGCCGGTCTACGGCGAGGGGCGCGCCCCACGGGAGCCGGACGCCCGGCTGGTCCTGGACACCGGCACCTGCACGGCGCTCGCCCGGGGCGAGTTGACCGTGCCGGACGCGGTACGCGCCGGGCGGATCGACGTGAGCGGCGACAGCGCTCTCGCGAAGGCGCTGCGGGCGGGGTGAGACGCCAGAAGGCCCGCCGGTGGCAGGCCTTCTGACGAGACGTCGGATACAGAGCGGTGTGCGGTCAGGCGCCGGGCGGCACCCGGCGCGGCCGGCCCGTACCGCGGGTCAGCGCGTAGCCGCCGATCCCCGCGAGCGCGGCCAGTACACCGCCCACCCCCGTCCACACCCAGCGGTCGGACCACCAGCCCGACGACCAGCCGTCGTCGGGCTCGATGCTCGACAGCACCGCCGACTTGGCCGAACCGCCGTCCGTGTCCGAACTCGACGCGTCCGAGGTCGACTTGACGGCGATCCCCGGTACCAGGGGCTGCGCCAGCGAACCGTCCACCGCGGCCGAGCCGCCGATGTCCTTGGCGTCCGCCCGCACCTCGGCGTGGATCGGCTGGCCCAGGTCCGACGACTTCAGGTCCACGACGGTCAGCCGGACGTAGTACGTGCCCGGCAGCGGGTCGTTGGCCCACGGCTCCGACCAGGCACGCACCGTCCGCAGTGTGCACGCCAGCTCCAGGGAGGAGGCGCCCTGCGCGGCGGTGCGCGTCGACGCGCCGTACTGGCAGGCCTGGCGGCGCCGCAGCCCGTCGTAGACGTCGAGCTGCCAGGTCTCGCCCGCCTGCGTGTCCGGCAGCTTGACCGTCGCCTTCACGGTCGGCCGCTGGCCCGCGTCGGCCGGGAACGACCAGTACAGGTAGTCACCCGTGGAGCCGCTCGCGGTGCCCGTCTGCCCCTGGTCGAGCTCGGTCGCGGTACGGAACGAGGTGCCCGCCTGAGTCGGCGCGGAGCCGTCGCCGGACGGGCTCGCGGAGGGCGAGGAGTCGGCGACGGCCGGACCGGCGCCCAGCCCGGCCAGCAGGACGACGGCAGTGAACAGCTGTGTGGTGCGCATCAGTTGGTCCTCCAGACCGCGAGCCGCCAGCGGGAGACCCAGCCCCACAGCAGACCCGCCACGAAACCGGTCAGCACCAGGGCGCCCAGCAGCCACCAGCCGCGGCCGAGGCCGAAGGAGGCCACGTCGCTCGCCGCGCTCGGCGCGTCCACCACGTCGACGGTCAGCTCAAGGGGCAGACCGGGAGTGGTCTTCACCCCCGACTCCGCCGAGAAGGAGTTGGTGACCTCCAGACACACGGTCTCGGCCGGGGCGTCGTCCTCGTCGCTGTCCGCCTTGGGATAGCGCAGGCCGGTGGAGATGACGTCGGTCCGCCCGTTGCCGGTGCCCTCGCCGCGTACGATCTCCCGGCCGTGCGCGGTGACCGCCCGCAGCAGCACACCGTAGTCCGGCCGCACCGCCCGGTCGGCCGCGACGCTCACCGAAGTACGCAGCTCCTGACCGGGTTTGATGTCCACCCGGTACCAGCGCTGCTGCCCGAACTCCTCACGGTCCGTGTAGAGACCGGACTTGAGAGCCGGAGCGCTGTCGCAGCGGGCCGTGCCCTCGGTGGCGACCGGAGTCACCACCGGGTCGGCGGCCCGGTCCACCAACTGGCCGACACGGTCGGAGAGTTCCTCCTTGTGCTGCACGGAGGTGTACGTGCCGCCGGTCGCGTCCGCGATACAGCTGAGCTGGTCGCGCGTCTTGGCGTCCGGCACGAGGCCCAGTGTGTCGATGGTCAGCCCGACGCCCTTGGCGGCTATCTCCCGGGCCACCTCGCACGGGTCCAGCGGCTGGCAGGTGTCCTCGCCGTCGCTGATCAGGACGATACGGCGGGTGCCGTCACCGCCGTCGAGGTCGTCGGCCGCCTTCAGCAGCGCCGGGCCGATCGGCGTCCAGCCGGTCGGGGCGAGCGTCGCGACCGCCGTCTTGGCCTCGGTGCGGTTCAGCGTCCCCACCGGGTACAGCTGCGCGGTGTCCTTGCAGCCCGTCTTCCGGTCGTTGCCGCGGTAGTTGGCGCCCAGGGTACGGATGCCGAGCTGCACCTCCTGCGGTGTCGCGTCGAGCACCTCGTTGAACGCCTGCTTCGCCGCGGCCATCCGCGAGCCGCCGTCGATGTCCCGGGCGCTCATGGAACCGCTGACGTCCAGCACGAGTTCGACCTTGGGGGCGGTCGCGGAGTCCGTCTCGTCGGCGACCGCTCCGGCCGGGAAGGCGACCCCGGCCGTGAGGGTGGCGAGCAGGGCACAGACTCCTGCCGCCAGCCGTTGTCTTGTGATCATCGCCGGATCCTATTGACCAGAGGGACCGGGCTCCAAAACGAGCGGGTTGGGCAGCGCCGCCCACTGGTCCCCGGGCCGCTCCGGAGAGAGCCGCATCAGCGTCAACGCCTTGACGGGCAGCGGCCCTTGGAGCAGCGCCGGCAGATCCGCCGTAGGCGGCAGATCCCCTACGACCGCCGCCAGCGCCGCCCCCAGCGCGGTCCCCGAACCGGCCGTCCCGGCGAGGGCCCCGCCGACCAGGGACCCGAACAGCTTGCGCCGCAGGGTGGTTTCGTCGTCCGTGACGATCCGTCCGGTCAGCTCCGGCACCGGGATCCCGTGCCGGGCCAGCCGCGCCGGGCTGACCCGGATGTCGGCGAGATCGCGGTAGACCAGGCGCAGCGGGCGGCCGTCGCGGTCCAGCACCACGAGCAAATTCTGGCCGTGTGCCTCCAGGGCCACGCCGGACTCCAGCAGGCGCAGGCAGACGCTGAGGGCGAGACGGGTGAAGCCGGCCAGCCAGCCCGGCTTTTCGGGCAGGCCGGTGGTGGCGAGCGCGGCCACCGGCAGCACCCGCTCGCCCGCCGCCGAGTCGGCGTACGTCTGCGGGGACTCGCGCACCACGGCCGCGAGGTGGGGGGAGCCCGCGGTCGCCGCCCCCAGCGTGCGGGTGATGTGCAGCAACCCCTCCGAACGCGCCGCCAGTTCTTCGCCGAACGACGAGAGGGTCGCCGACAGCCCGATCGAGTAGACCGAGATGTCCCGCACCGAGGAGGTCAGCCGGGCGCTCAGCGCGGTCTTGACATGCGGTCCGTCCACCAGGGCGAGCGTCCGCAGCGACATCAGCGGATGCGCGTCCAGCGGACGCTCGCCCGCCCGCTTGAGCACATGCGCCGCCTGCCACGGATGCACCGGGATCAACAGCCGCGCCCCGTCCCGCAGTTCGTCCGGCCACACCCCCGTCACGAGGGACTCGTCCGCCTCGACCGGCACCGACCCCAGCGCCACCACGGGCCGGTGCTCGGGCCCGTACGCGAGCTGCTCGGCCACCGAGAAGCCGGGCCGGGAACGGCAGTTGGGGTGGAACGGGTGCCCGTCGACGATCCGCTGCTCCCACTCCCAGTCGCGCGACGGCCAACCGTCCGCCCGCTCCGGCTGATCGGACCGTGACAGCGCCAACGAGGCGACGCTGTGCTCCAGTTCGGCGGCGAAGGCACCGCCGTGCGGGACACCGAGCGCCGCGGTCAGCCGCGCCGGATCGTCGTACGCCGTCCGGTCGAGGCGGACGGCGGTGACCCGGTCGCCGGTCGCGTACGGATCGGCGTGCGGCCCGTGCAGCACGCGGCCGTCGGCGAGGTACAGGGCGAGACTGTGCGCCCCCCGCACCCGGCGGGTGACCCAGGGCAGCGGTTCGTGGGCGAGCGCCCGCCACAGCCGGGTCAGGACCGCGGCCCGGGCGCCGGGCAGCTCGGCCGCGTACCGTGGCAGGAGGCCGGGCCGTACGGCGGCGAGCTCCGTGGCGACCTCGGCCTCGGAATACGGGAATCGGTCCACGCTCGGCTCCTCGGGGAACGGGTAGCTGGCCAGGGCGTCCGACCACGACAGACATACTGGGCGCGATCGCGGCACACGGACTGGGGGAACGAATGGATCACGCCGACTTCACACCCCAGGACCACGACCTGGCCGAGCGCGCCGACGCGTACGCGGCCGCGCCGCTGCTCAACTGCCTGATCCGCGAGGTGGCCGAACCGCTGCCCGCGACCGACGGCCGACGGCTGTACCGGCTCCCCGGCACGGGCCGACTGCTGCGCGTGCGCGGCACCCGGCGGCCCGCCGAACCCGAGGTGTACGCGGCGGGCCGCTGGCACCGGGCCGGCCACCCCGAACTCGTGAAAGTCGTCGCCGAGGAACTGGCCCGCCGCACCGGCCTGCCCAACCATGAACTGCCCGCCGAGATGACCGACAGCCGTGACGCGGTCGCCGCGCTGCTCGCCGCCCGGGCCCGCGCGACACCGCCCGGCGACCCGTACACGCGCTCCGAACAGTCCCTGATCACCGGCCATCCTTACCATCCCGCGCCCAAGGCCCGCGGCGGTGGCCCCGTCACCGGCTGGCTGCCGTACGCGCCCGAGGCGTACGCCCGCTTCCCGCTGGTGCTGCTCGGGGTGCGGGAGGACGCCGTCGTCGAGGAGGGGGACACCTCGGCGCTCGACGCCCTGGGCGCGGCCCCGCCCGGCTACCGGCTGCTCCCCGCCCACCCCTGGCAGCTCGACCTGGTCGGCGCGGGCCTCGCGGACGCCTTCGCGGACGGGCGGCTGATCCGGCTCGGCACCACCGCCTCCCCGGTACGGCCCACGGCCGCGATCCGCACCGTGTACAGCCCCGACGACGACCTGTTCCTCAAGTTCAGCCTGGACGTACGCATCACCAACGACATCCGCCGGCTGTGGCGCCACGACCTGCTGAAGCTCCGGCACACCGACACGGCCGTCACGGACGCCTTCGCGGCGATGGGCGGCCCCGCGGCCTGGCTGAGCGACCGGGGCTACCGCACCGCCGCCTTCGCCTTCGAGGAACTCGCCGTCCTCGTCCGCGACGGCTTCGGCGAGCACCTCCTGCCCGGCACGACCCCGCTGCTCGCCGCGGCCCTCGTCGAGGGCTTCGAGGGCAGTCCGCTCGACGGCGGCTCCGACCCGGCGGCCTGGTGGGAGGCGTACCTGCGCCAGGTCGTACCGCCCGCGCTGACCGCCTTCGCCGACCACGGCGTCGTACTCGAAGCACATCTGCAGAACACGCTGGTCGCCGTGGACGCCGACGGGATGCCCGCGCAGGCGCTCTACCGGGACGCGGAGGGCGTGAAGCTGCTGACCGACGTCGACCGGGCCGCCGGCTGGGAACGACTCGTCTACTGCCTCGTCGTCAACCATCTCGTCGAGGTCGCCGAGGTTCTCGCCGAGCGCCACCCGGCCCTCGACCCGTGGCCCGCCGTACGCCGCGAGCTGGCCCGGCACCAGGTCCCGGAAGCCGCCGAACTGCTCCGGGCGCCGACCGTGCCCGGCAAGACCAACCTGCTGCTGCGCTGGACCGGCGCCGACGGAGCGGACGCCCGCTACCTGCCGCTGCCCAACCCGCTGGTCCGGTGAGCGAGTCCGGATTACGTGGCCGCCCTGGACAGGCTGCTGGAGGAGACCTCCACCCTGGACGACTTCCGGCGGGCAGGCATCGAGACGTCCGGTGAGACACCGGTGCCGAGTTGGCCGGGCACTCCTCGCCGCGATCACCCCAGGTGGCCGTGCTCAGGTTCGTCCTGCTCGACGGTCAGTCTCCCGGCACCGGCGGAGAGACGGCGGCCCGGACCCGGCCGACGAGCTTCGCCGCGGCCTCGGTCAGGGCGTCCGGGCCCACCACGGTGAAGGGGGCGTCGTACCGGAGCACGCGGGCGAGCAGACCGCCCCAGGACCACGACCCGATCGTCACGCGACAGGACCGCTCGGTGAGCTCTTCGACCTCACCGTCACCGATGAAGGGTGTGATGTCACGCGCGGGAAGCTCGATGACGACCTCGCCCACGCAGGGCCAGCGATCCTCGCTCTCCGATCCCTTGAACCGGGCGGCGAGAAAGGAGCGCGCATCGGCTGCGGGAAGCGTGCGGGACGTGAAGGCCGGGCCGGTCGGGGTGCGCGGCGCCATGCGGTCCAGGCGGAAGACGCGCCAGTCGTCCCGGTCCAGGTCCCAGGCGATCAGATACCACCGGCTCTTGCGAGCGACGATCGCGTGCGGCTGTACGCGCCGTGGAGGGACGTCGCTCTCGCCGTAGTCGAATCGGAGCGTGTGCCGGTCCCGGACCGCGGCGCTGACGGTCTCCAGCACCGAGGGATCGACACGGGAGGAGGGCTCGGTTCCGGTGAAGCGGATGCCGTCGACCCGGTGACGGAGCCTGGACGGCATCACCTGACGGACGGTGGCCAGCGCGCGGGCCGCCGCCTCGTCGATGTCGACCCCGACGGAGGGCACGCTCCGGAGCGCGACCGCGATCGCGACCGCCTGTTCGTCGTCGAACAGCAGCGGCGGCAGCTCGGAGCCGGCCTCAAGCCGGTACCCGCCGTCGGGTCCCTTCATCGACCCGATCCGATAGCCGAGTTCCCGCAGGCGGTCCACGTCACGGCGGACCGTGCGCGGGCTCACGTCCAGGCGTTCCGCGAGGACCTGCCCCGGCCAGTCCCGTCGCGTCTGGAGGAGGGAGAGCAGGGCGAGCATCCGTGAAGTGCTTCCGATCATGAGTCGAGTGTGCTCCGAGTAGAGGACCGTCACTGACCTCTTCTGTCGAGATGCTCGTCCCGGACGGCACACCCGCCGGTCGGTTCCATCGAGGAGAAGAGCAAGATCATGGCGATCAGGACGACCACCCACCTGAACTTCCGCGGCACCGCTCGCCAGGCGCTCGCGTTCTACGCGACCGTGTTCGGCGGCCGGACCGTCCTCGCCACCTACGGCGACCTCGGCATGCCGAAAGAGGCTCCCGGCGCTGACAAGGTCGTGTTCGGGCAGGTCGAGAACGAGGACGGGTTCCGCGTCATGGCCTACGACATTCCCGGCCAGGACGACACCGACATCACGGTGACGGCCGGCTCCACGCACCGGGAGAACGGTGCCACGGTCACCGACCGGACGTTCTTCCAGTCCGTTCGCGCCGACACCCTCGACGAGATCACCGGTTACTGGAAAGCCCTCGCCGAGGACGGCACCGTCATCGAGCCCCTCGCCGCGTCGGCGTGGACCCCTGGCTTCGGCATGCTCACCGACCGGTTCGGCGTCACCTGGGTCCTCGACGTCCAGGCCCCCCACGCCGCCTGACCCAGCCCGCACCGGTGCGGGGCCGTCGCGTCCCAGCGGCACGTGAGCCCCGCACTCGTGCGCCCACCCCATTCGTCCTGGCCGCACGGACGTCGGTACCGAGCCAGGGAGCAGCACATGATCCTCGACGCATTCGCGCACATCCACTGGTGGGGTGTGCTCGCGGGCACCGCCCTCTTCGCACTCCTCGGCGGTGTCTGGTTCGCCGTCGTCGTCAGCAAGCCCTATGCGAGGGCCGTCGGCCGCGCCACGGACGCGCCCGCTCCGGCGTCACCGCTGTTCATCGCCGGTCCACTGGTCTGTTCCCTGGCCAACGTCCTGACCAGTGCGATCCTTCTCAGCGCCCTCGGTGTCGACACGGTCGGAACCGCCGTCGCGTTCGGCCTCCTGACGAGTGCCGGTTACCTCACGGCCATGGCGTTCAACATAGCGATCAACCCTGTCTTCGCCCGCCCTCTCCTCTACGGACTCGTCAACGCGCCCTACTTCGTCGTCGCCGGCACAGGAGCAGCGGTCCTCCTCGTCCTGCTTCCCTGACCCGGCCGCAGGCCCGTCCGCCGTGACCGTGGTGCGGTGGCTCGGACACTCCTCGCCGGCGGTCACCCTCGGTTACTATGCTCACTTCATGCCGGAGTCCGGAAGGAACGAAGGCCGGACTCCGACTGACGGACTGCTGGGGGGACAGGGAGATCCGCATGACATTCGCAACTCCCCACACTCCCCGCAGAGTTCATGACGAGCGATGCCACTCCCTGACGCCCCCGGAGTCGGCCGTGGAACGCCGGGCCGAAGAAGAAGGTGGCCGGAGAAAGTGCTGAGAGAGGTCACCGCGACCCGTTACGTCGCCCCCCTGCGCTCCGGCGGCTCCGTGCCCGCCGTCGTGGAGGCCGACGACCTCGGCACCTACGTGGTCAAGTTCACCGGCTCCGCGCAGGGACGCAAGGCGCTGGTCGCCGAGGTGATCGTAGGAGAGCTCGCGCGCGCCCTCGGGCTGCGCTTCCCCGAGCTGGTCCTCGTCCACTTCGACCCGGCGATCGCGGACGACGAGCCGCACCAGGAGGTGCGCGAGCTGCACGGCGCGAGCGCCGGGCTCAACCTCGGCATGGACCATCTGCCGGGCGCCCGCGACTTCACCCCGGAGGTCGCCGAGCGATGCACGGTCGGCCCGCTGGAGGCCGGGCGGATCGTCTGGCTCGACGCCCTGACCGTGAACGTGGACCGTACGGTGCACAGCTCCAACCTGATGGTCTGGCCGACCCTCGGCGTCGCGCCCCCGCGCCTGTGGCTGATCGACCACGGCGCCGCCCTCGTCTTCCACCACCGCTGGGACGCCTCCGACCCCGCCAGGAGCTACGACTTCCGCCACCACGCGCTCGGCCGCTACGGCCCCGACACCCGGGCCGCCGACGCCGGACTCGCGCCCCGGGTGACGCGGGAGCTGCTGCGCGGAATCGTCGCGGAGGTGCCGGACGCCTGGCTGGCGGGCGAACCGGGCTTCGCCACGCCCGACGAGGTCAGAGAGGCCTACGTCACCTACCTGCACGCGCGCGTGCGGGCCTCCGCCGCCTGGCTGCCCACCGACTTCCCCGGCCGGGAGGAGCTCGCCGCGGAGGAGGCCCGGCGCGCGGCACGGACGGAGCGCGACCGGCCGAGCTGGCTCAAACGCGTCCCCGACCTGCACGGCAGACCGGCGGCCCAGCAGGACTGGTCGGTACACCTCGGCTGACCGGATCGGGCCGGACCGGGCCCGCCGGGAGGTCAGCCCCTGAGCCGCTGGTACGCCGGAACGGTCAGGAAGTCGGCGTAGTCCTCGTCGAGCGCGACTTCCAGAAGCAGGTCGTGGGCCTGCTGCCAGTGGCCCGCGGCGAAGGCGTCCGCGCCGATCTCGGCCCGGACGTTCGCCAACTCCTCGGCGGCGATGGTCCGTACGAGTCCGGGAGTGGCCCGCTCACCGGTCTCGAACTCGACACCCGCGTTGATCCACTGCCAGATCTGCGAACGTGAGATCTCGGCGGTGGCCGCGTCCTCCATCAGGTTGAAGATGGCGACCGCGCCGAGGCCGCGCAGCCATGCCTCGATGTAACGGATGCCCACCTGAACGGCGTTGACGAGACCCGCGTACGTCGGCCTGGCGCGCAGTGAGTCGACGGCGATCAGGTCGGCGGCCTTGACGTCCACGTCCTCGCGCAGCCGGTCCTTCTGGTTCGGCCGGTCGCCGAGCACCGCGTCGAAGGAGGCCAGGGCGATCGGCACCAGGTCCGGGTGGGCCACCCACGATCCGTCGAACCCGTCGTTCGCCTCGCGGTCCTTGTCCGCCTTCACCTTCTCGAAGGCGACCCTGTTGACCTCCTCGTCGCGCCGGGACGGGATGAACGCCGCCATGCCGCCGATCGCGTGCGCTCCGCGCCGATGGCAGGTGCGGACGAGGAGTTCGGTGTACGCGCGCATGAACGGGGCGGTCATCGTGACCAGGTTGCGGTCCGGCAGGACGAACCGGGGCCCGCCGTCACGGAAGTTCTTCACGATGGAGAACAGGTAGTCCCAGCGGCCGGCGTTCAACCCCGAGGCGTGGTCGCGCAGTTCGTAGAGGATCTCCTCCATCTCGTACGCGGCGGTGATCGTCTCGATCAGCACGGTGGCGCGGACGGTGCCCCGCGGGATGCCGACGTAGTCCTGCGCGAAGACGAACACGTCGTTCCACAGGCGGGCTTCGAGGTGCGACTCGGTCTTGGGGAGGTAGAAGTACGGGCCCTTGCCGAGGTCGAGCAGACGCTGGGCGTTGTGGAAGAAGTACAGCCCGAAGTCGACGAAGGCGCCCGGGACCTGCTCACCGTCCACCAGCAGGTGACGTTCGTTCAGATGCCAGCCGCGCGGCCGCATGACGACGGTCGCCAGCTCGTTCTCGGCCTTCAGGGCGTACGACTTGCCGGACGCCGGGTCGGTGAAGTCGATGGCCCGGGTGTAGGCGTCGATCAGGTTGAGCTGACCCTGGACGACGTTCGCCCAGGTCGGCGCGGAGGCGTCCTCGAAGTCCGCGAGCCACACCCGGGCACCGGAGTTGAGGGCGTTGATCGTCATCTTGCGGTCGGTGGGGCCGGTGATCTCGACCCGCCGGTCGTCCAGGGCGGCGGGGGAGGGGGCGACCCTCCAGGAGTCGTCCGCGCGGATCGCGGCGGTCTCCGGGAGGAAGTCGAGGGTGGAGGTGCGGGCGATCTCGGCGCGCCGCTCGGCCCGGCGGGCGAGGAGCCCGGCCCGGCGGGGCGTGAAGCGGCGGTGCAGCTCGGCCACGAAGGCGAGGGCCGCCTCGGTGAGGACCTCTTCCTGCCGGGGCAGGGGTTCGGCGTCGACGACGGCCGGCGGGGACGGCGCTGGTGCGGACATGAGCTGTCACTTCCTTTCAGCGAGCGTGGCACCGGGTGCCGGGCGACCCGGGCGGGGCGGGAAACACCCCGTCATCGTTCAGGGCGCTTCTGATCCGTGGAGACTAGTTTCCTCATGGTGGAAGTTCAATGGTCTGTTGAGCCGGTCAGCCGAGTCGCTCGGCTGAGTCGGTCTCCTGCTGTCGAGACGCTGCGGGTGCGGGGCGAAGCCGCGCCGGACCGCTCACTCGAGGTGGACCAGATCGTCCTCCGTGTCGATGTCGTAGGGCCGTGCCACGTCCCCGCACTCGACCAGCGTGACCGACTGGGCGTGCGCCCGGAGGTAGGCGCGCGCCCCCCGGTCGCCGGTCGCGCTCTCCGCGATCCCGGCCCAGTGCGCGGACCCGAACAGCACGGGGTGCCCGCGTACGCCGTCGTAGGCGGCCGATGCCAGCGACTCCTCGCCCCGGCAGGCGGCCAGCACCCGCGCCATCGCCGCCGCGCCGATCCCGGGCTGGTCCACCAGTGAGACCAGCGCGGCCCGCGCCCCCGTCCCGGCGAGCGAGTCCAGCCCGGCGCGCAGCGAGGACCCCATGCCCCGCTCCCACTCCGGGTTCTCCACGAGCGCACACCCCGCCAGCTCGGCCCGTTCCCGTACGGTGTCGGCGCGCGCCCCGAGCACCACGTGGACGCGCGCGCAGCCGGCCGCGAGCAGCTCCCCGGCCGTGTGCTCCACCAGGGGGCGCCCCCGATGGGTGAGCAGGGCCTTGGGCCGGCCGCCCAGCCGCCGCCCGCCGCCCGCCGCGAGCAGCAGCCCGGCCACCGGGAACGCCTCCCTGGGGCCCGCGTCACAGGGGTCCACCCCGCTCGGGTGCGCACCGCTCGGAGCGTCGTCGCCGGGATCTTCGTGGTCCGTCATGTGTCCTGCATACCCGACACCGTTCCCCGGGGCGCCGCCGGGCGCAATCATCGGACTTGATTCGGTCCATGGTGTGGCGCACCCCGCACCGGGTGGCGTTTACTTGCCCGCGTCCCCCGGCGCCCGACCAGTGTCCCGGGGGTGTGAGGTGGCGGAAGCACGGACTGGGCGCACACCGGCGTGCGAGGGGGAGAGCTGTGTTGCGGAGCTTGAGGCAGAGACCAGTGACCGGCAGCGACTTGGATCCCAGAGTGGCGGGACTGCGGACCGCGGTCTCCCGGCTGCGCCGTCAACTCGCCGCGCATCCGGCGGAGTTCCCCGACCGGGGCATCGCCGAGGACGAACTCACCGCGCTCGCCGCGATGGCGATCGACGGCATCCCCGAAGTCCCCCGGCTGCGCGGCTCGTTACTCGTGCTCGCCGGTGCGATCGGCTCGGTGAGCGCCCTCGCGCGCGGGCTGCGGGAGGTCCGCGACGCGGTGGACCTGTTCGGCGAACCACCGCGCCGCTGAGCGGAGTTGCGGACGGCCGGCCGCGAGGTCAGGCGCCGGTGCCGCCCGAGGCGGCCAGCGCCTGGGACAGCTCCACCGCCACCTGCCGGAGCACCGGCACGATCCGCTCCGTCGCCGCCTCGGTGACCCGGCCCGCCGGACCGGAGATCGAGATCGCCGCGGCGGTGGGGGAGCCGGGCACGGAGACCGCTAGGCAGCGGACACCGATCTCCTGCTCGTTGTCGTCGATCGCGTACCCCAGCCGGCGCACGTCCTCCAGCGCCGCGAGGAACCCCTCCGGCGTGGTGATCGTCTTCTCGGTCGCGGCGGCCATGCCGGTGCGGGCCAGCAGGGCGCGCACCTCGGCGTCCGGCACACCGGCGAGCAGCGCCTTGCCGACGCCCGTCGAGTGCGGCAGGACCCGCCGTCCGACCTCGGTGAACATCCGCATCGAGTGCTTCGACGGCACCTGCGCGACGTACACGATCTCGTCGCCGTCGAGCAACGCCATGTTCGCCGTCTCGCCGGTCTCCTCGACCAGCCGGGCGAGGTAGGGCCGTGCCCAGGTGCCGAGCAGCCGGGACGCGGACTCGCCGAGGCGGATCAGCCGCGGGCCGAGGGCGTACCGGCGGTTGCTCTGCTGGCGTACGTAACCGCAGACCACGAGCGTGCGCATCAGCCGGTGGATGGTGGGCAGCGGCAGCCCGCTGCTCGCGGACAGCTCGCTCAACCCCACCTCGCCGCCCGCGTCGGCCATGCGCTCCAGCAGGTCGAAGGCGCGCTCAAGGGACTGGACCCCGCCGCTTGAAGACTTGGCGGAGTCGGTGGTGCTGGCGCTGGAGGGCGGCACGGCGCGTTCCTTTCGGCACTGGCGGGAAGGGCTGAAGCCTACCGGGCGGCCGGTTGACCGCCCGCCTGGCCGTATCCACGTTCCGCTCTCCGGAATCCTGGTCGCGCTCCGTGGCGGCGCCGCGCGGGCGCGTGGGGATTCGCGGGAGGGAAGGCCACCCTTGACGGCGCGGAGGCGGGAGTGAAGACTCCTTCAACAGAACGTTGAATTTCGTTACGCGGAAGTAAATCCCGTTTCCCGGAAGTCAACGGCGGCGAAGAGAGGGGTCCGGGTGTTGGACGCTGAACTGGTGGTGCGCTCCACGCGGGTCGTCACCCCCGAGGGCAGCCGGGCCGCGGCGGTCGCGGTCTCCGGGGGCAGGATCACGGCCGTACTGCCGCACGACACGGAGGTGCCGGCGGGGGCCCGGTTCGAGGACTTCGGCGACGACGTCCTGCTGCCCGGCCTGGTCGACACCCACGTGCACGTCAACGACCCCGGCCGCACCGAGTGGGAGGGCTTCTGGACCGCCACCCGCGCCGCCGCGGCCGGCGGGATCACCACCCTCGTCGACATGCCCCTCAACTCCCTCCCGCCGACCACCACGGCCGGCCACCTCCGCACCAAGCGGGAGGTGGCCGCGGCCAAGGCGCACATCGACGTCGGCTTCTGGGGCGGCGCCCTGCCCGACAACGTCAAGGACCTGCGTCCGCTGCACGACGCCGGGGTCTTCGGCTTCAAGGCCTTCCTGTCACCCTCCGGAGTCGACGAGTTCCCGCACCTCGACCAGGACCAACTCGCCCGCGCGCTGGCCGAGATCACCGCCTTCGACGGTCTGCTCATCGTGCACGCGGAGGACCCGCACCACCTCGACGCGGCCCCGCGCCGGGGCGGCCCCCAGTACGCCCACTTCCTCGCCAGCCGCCCCCGGGACGCCGAGAACACGGCCATCGCCGGGCTGATCGAGCAGGCCCGACGGCTCGACGCCCGCGTGCACGTCCTGCACCTCTCCTCCGCCGACGCGCTGCCGCTGATCGCCGCGGCCAAGGCCGACGGCGTCCGCGTCACGGTGGAGACCTGCCCCCACTACCTGACCCTCACGGCGGAGGAAGTCCCGGACGGGGCGAGCGAGTTCAAGTGCTGTCCGCCCATCCGCGAGTCCGCCAACCAGGACCTGCTCTGGCAGGCGCTCGCCGACGGCACCATCGACTGCGTGGTCACCGACCACTCGCCGTCCACCGCCGACCTGAAGACCGACGACTTCGCCACCGCCTGGGGCGGCATATCCGGCCTCCAGCTCAGCCTGGCCGCCGTGTGGACCGAGGCGCGCGGGCGCGGGCACGGCCTGGAGGACGTGGTCCGCTGGATGTCGGCCCGGACGGCACGGCTCGTCGGTCTCGACGACCGGAAGGGCGCCATCGAGGCGGGCCGGGACGCCGACTTCGCCGTCCTCGCGCCGGACGAGACCTTCACCGTGGACCCGGCGGCCCTCCAGCACCGCAACCGCGTCACGGCGTACGCGGGCAAGACGCTCAGCGGAGTCGTGAAGTCCACCTGGCTGCGCGGCGAACGAGTATTCCACGGCGGCGAGTTCACGGAACCGCGGGGCCAACTCCTCATCCGTAGAACGTGATTCACAACCCGAAGCCCCAACTGCCCGACCGCACTTCCTCCTCCGTTCCTCCACCGGCCCGGACCAGGGAAACCCGCCCCGCCCGTCCCGCAGCCGCGGCGGCCGACTCCCGAAAGGCAGACCTGATCACCGTGACGGCCATCCCCTCCTTCACCGGCGACGCGAACCCCTACGGCGGTGGTGACCCCTACGCGGACCACCGCACCGCCGACCTGCCCTTCACCCGGTACGCCGACCTCGCCGACCGGCGGCTCGGCGCCGGTGTGATCGCCGCCAACGACGAGTTCTTCGCCCAGCGGGAGAACCTGCTGCTGCCCGGGCGGGCCGAGTTCGACCCCGAGCGCTTCGGACACAAGGGCAAGATCATGGACGGCTGGGAGACCCGCAGACGGCGCGGCGGGTCGGCCGAGCACCCCTGGCCGGCGCCGGAGGACCACGACTGGGCCCTGGTCCGGCTCGGCGCTCCGGGCGTGATCCGCGGGATCGTCGTCGACACCGCCCACTTCCGTGGCAACCACCCGCAGGCCGTCTCGGTCGAGGGCGCCTCGGTGGCCGGCTCCCCCTCTCCGGAGGAGCTGCTGTCGGAGAACGTCAAGTGGACGACGCTGGTCGCGCGCACGCCGGTCGGCGGGCACGCGGAGAACGGGTTCGCCGTCTCCGCCGAACAGCGCTTCACCCACCTGCGGATCAACCAGCACCCTGACGGCGGCATCGCCCGCCTGCGCGTCCACGGCGAGGTGGTCCCCGACCCCCGGTGGCTGACGGCCCTCGGCACCTTCGACGTCGTGGCCCTGGAGAACGGCGGCCGGGTCGAGGACGCCTCCGACCTCTTCTACTCGCCGGCCACGAACACCATCCGGCCGGGCCGCTCCCAGAGGATGGACGACGGCTGGGAGACCCGCCGACGGCGCGACCGGGGCAACGACTGGATCCGGTACCGACTGGCCGCCCAGTCCCTGATCCGAGCGCTGGAGATCGACACGGCGTACCTGAAAGGCAACAGCGCGGGCTGGGCGTCGGTCGCGGTACGGAACAACGGCGTCGACGGGGGCGGCGCGGACGGGGGGAGCGGTGCGGACGAGGGGAGCGGTGCGGACGGCGGCTGGACCGAGATCCTGCCGCGCACCCGCCTCCAGCCCGACACGAACCACCGCTTCGTCCTCCCGGCCCCCGCGCTCGCCACGCACGCGCGCGTGGACATCTATCCCGACGGCGGCATCTCCCGGGTGCGCCTGTTCGGCTCCCTCACGGAGCCGGGCGCGGCCCGGCTCGCGACCCGCCACCAGGAACTGGGCGGCTGAACACCGGTCGGCGAAGCCTGGGTGGTCCGATGGGGTGACCGCCCGGAACTCTTTCGGGCGGCTGCCGCGTTCTTCCGTCGTGACCCTTCAGCAAGAAATCGTCGGCAACGCCATGCAGATGGCGATCGTCAGCCTGAGCCCCGGCCAGACCGTGTACTGCGAGGCCGGCAAGTTCCTCTTCAAGACGACGAACGTGACCATGGAGACCCGCCTGTCGGGCCCCTCGGGCGGCGCCGGGCAGCAGCAGGGCCCGGGCATGGGCGGCATGCTCCGCCAGGCCATGGGCACGGCGATGCAGGTGGGCCAGCGCATGCTCGCCGGCGAGTCGATGGCGTTCCAGTACTTCACCGCCCAGGGCGGCGAGGGCACCGTGGGGTTCGCGGGCGTCCTCCCCGGTGAGATGCGCGCCCTCGAACTCGACGGCACGCGCGCGTGGTTCGCGGAGAAGGACGCCTTCGTCGCCGCCGAGGCCGGTGTCGAGTTCGGCATCGCCTTCCAGGGCGGCCGGTCGGGCACGACCGGCGGCGAGGGTTTCATCCTGGAGAAGTTCACCGGGCACGGCACGGTGATCATCGCCGGCGCGGGCAACTTCATCGACCTGAACCCGGCCGACTTCGGCGGTCGTATCGAGGTCGACACCGGCTGCGTCGTCGCCTTCGAGGAAGGCATCCGGTACGGCGTCCAGCGCGTCGGGGGCCTCAACCGCCAGGGTCTGATGAACGCCGTCTTCGGAGGCGAGGGCCTCTCCCTGGCCACCCTGGAGGGCAACGGCCGGGTGATCCTCCAGTCCCTCACCATCGAGGGCCTCGCCAACGCCCTGAAGAAGGCCCAGGGCGGCGACAAACAGGGCCCGACCGGCGGGATGTTCTCGACCCACACGGGGTGAGCCGGACGCTCCGGGAGGGGTGAGCACCGTGTGGGGGACCGGTGCCGTAGGTTAACTCCCCGAAAATTCACGTGACTTGACGGGAAAAACTCCAGAGTTGTCATTGACATGCCACTGTCTACGCGCGTCATCATGAGTGCCATGAGATTCCCCCCACGCGCAACCCGCATCGGTGCCGCGGCCGCCCTCCTCTCGGCCCTGGTGGTGGGCGGCACCGTCTCCGCCACCACGGCGGACGCGGCGGCCACCTCGGTCGGCAGCATCTGCTACGGCGACTTGCCTTCCCAGGCGTACGACACCCTCGACCTGATCGCGTCGGGCGGCCCCTTCCCGTACTCGCAGGACGGTGTCGTCTTCCGCAACCAGGAGGGCGTGCTGCCCGGCCAGTCCTCGGGGTATTACCACGAGTACACGGTCAAGACGCCCGGCTCCTCCACACGCGGAGCCCGCCGGATCGTCACCGGCAAGAAGTACGAGGAGGACTACTACACCTCGGACCACTACGTCACCTTCGACCTGATCGACTTCGGCTGCTGAACCGACCGACAGGACACACCGGTTGACGCGACGGTCGTCGTGGCCCCGCCCCACCGCGGGGACGACCGCCGACGGCACGCCCGCGAAGGAACGGCGCCACCAGCCGGAGACCCGGTCCCGATCCCACCGGGTCCCGGCCCCTCGACCACCTCCCGGTTCACCCCTCGCCCCGCGGCCCCCCACGCTCGACGGCCGCGGGGCGAGGCATGCCGGCCGACGGGCCGCGCACGAAATGGCCGACACCCGCGGTGGGATTCCACCGCCTTCCCGGCACACCGTCGGGCCACCGCTCGGCCCACCGGCGTCGGCCGGGGCGCCGCCGACGGCCCGCTCGACGAGGACGGGCACTTGCCGGGGTCCCTGAACGTTCTGGAGAGTGCGGCGGCGTCAGGGGACGTCCGGGGAGAGGCGGCCTCGAAGGGGCGGCCCGAAGGGGGAGCGCATGACGGAAGTGATCGACCTCGGGGAGTTCGGCGACGGGTTACGCCGCGACCCGCATCCGGTCTACGCGCGGCTGCGCGAGCGCGGTCCGGTGCACCGCGTGCGGTTGCCGGCCTCCGATCCGGCGTACGAGACCTGGCTGGTCGTGGGCTACGAAGAGGCGCGTTCCGCGCTCGCCGACCCCCGTCTGTCCAAGGACGGCAACAGGATCGGGACGACGTTCCTCGACGAGGAGCTGATCGGCAAACACCTGCTGGCCGCCGACCCGCCGCAGCACACCCGCCTGCGCGGGCTGATCACGCGCGCGTTCACCATGCGCCGGGTCGAGGAACTGCGGCCCAGGGTCCAGCAGATCGTCGACGGACTCCTCGACACAATGCTCCCCTCCGGCCGCGCCGACCTGATGGAGTCCTTCGCCTACCCGCTGCCGATCACGGTCATCTGCGAACTGCTCGGCGTTCCCGAGATCGACCGCGCCGAGTTCCGGAAGCTGTCCACGGAGGCGGTCGCGCCCGTCAGCGCCGAGAGCGAGCAGGCCGCGTTCGTCCGCCTCGCCGAGTACCTGGGCGAGCTGATCGAGGACAAGCGGTGCGCCGGCCCTGGCGGCGACCTGCTGAGCGATCTGATCCGCACCACCGCCGAGGACGGCGACCGGCTCTCCCCCGAGGAGCTGCGGGGGATGGCCTACATCCTGCTCATCGCGGGCCACGAGACGACGGTCAACCTGCTCGGCACCGGCGTGCACGCCCTGCTCAGCCACCCCGAGCAACTCGCCCTGCTGCGCGCCGACATGAACCTCATCGACGGCGCGGTCGAGGAGATGCTGCGCTACGAGGGACCCGTCGAGAACGCCACGTTCCGCTACGCGGCGGAGCCGCTGGAGATCGGCGGCACCTTCGTGGCGCAGGGCGAGACAGTGATGATCGGACTCACCGCCGCCGACCGGGACCCGGGCCGCTATCCGGCCCCCGACCGCTTCGACATCCGCCGCGACACCCGCGGCCACGTCGCCTTCGGCCACGGCATCCACTTCTGCCTCGGCGCCCCGCTGGCCCGCCTCGAAGCGCGTACGGCGATACGGTCGCTGCTGGAGCGGGCCCCCGGCCTCGCCCTCGACGGACCGCCCGGCGACTGGCTCCCGGGCCTGCTGATCCGCGGGGTGCGGAGTCTGCCGGTGCGCTGGTAGAGCGGCCCGGCCGCCGCGGCCGCCAGCCCCGGGACCCCGACCGGAGACCGAGGCGGCCGGTGCCGCGACCGCGCGGATCGGCGGGGTCGACCGAGCCGCACCGGCAATCCTTCGACGTCAACTCCCTTCACGGACATGGAAGTTGGATGCCTGCAACGGCGTACGGTCCCGGCTGGTCAGCCGACGGCGGCGGCGCCCGCGACCTCCGCGATCCGGACCGGCCTGCGCTCTCTGCGCGACACCTCGCACGCCTCGGCGATCCGCAGCGCCTGCACCGCCTCGCGGCCGTCACACGGGTTGGTCCGCGCTCCCACCACCACCTCCACGAAGGCGGCGAGCTCCGCCTCGTAGGCGGGCCCGAACCGCTCCAGGAACCCGGTCCACGGCTTGGTCGCGGCCGGCGGTCCGGTCGGCTCGGTGGACGCGATCGGCGTGCGGTCGTCCAGCCCGACCACGATCTGGTCCAGCTCGCCCGCGAGCTCCATGCGGACGTCGTAGCCCGCGCCGTTCAGCCGGGTGGCGGTCACCGTGGCGAGCGTGCCGTCGTCCAGGGTGAGGACCGCCGCCGCCGTGTCGACGTCCCCCGCCTCCCGGAACAGCGGCGGCCCGGCGTCGGAACCGGCCGCGTAGACGTCGGTCACCTCGTGGCCCGTCACCCAGCGCAGCATGTCGAAGTCGTGGATCAGACTGTCCCGGTACAGCCCGCCGGAGAGCGCCAGACGCGCGGGCGGCGACTGGTCGGAAGTCATCGCCCGTACGGTGTGCAGCCGCCCGAGCCGTCCCGAACGCACCGCCTCACGGGCGCCCGTGTAACCGGTGTCGAAGCGGCGCTGGAAGCCCATCTGCAGGACCGTCCCGGCCGCCTCCACCTCCGCTACCGCCTGGAGCGAGCCCGGCAGGTCCAGTGCTATGGGCTTCTCGCAGAAGACGGGGATGCCGGAGCGTGCCGCCCGGCCGATCAGTTCGGCGTGTGCGGACGTGGCCGTCGTGATGACCACGGCGTCCACTCCCCACCTGAAGATCTCTTCCGTACTCGGTGCCGCGGTCTCTCCCAGCCGGTTCGCCAGTTCCTGGGCCCGTGCCGGGTCCGCGTCCGTGAGGATCAGCGATCCGACCTCCCGATGCCTGCTGAGGGTCCTGGCATGGATGGTCCCGATGCGGCCCGTACCGATGACTCCGATGCGCATGGGAACAAACTGAGGGCCGACCCGGCGCGCTGTCAATGCGTATGTCCGGACAACCGAACTACACAACTTCCCGTCAACCACCCACGGAGCTACGCTCGGCCCCGTGCCGAAACCAGAAGTGGATCCGACCGTGTCGCTGGAACTCAGTGTGGACCGGAGCAGCCCGGTGCCGTTGTACTTCCAGCTCTCCCAGCAGCTGGAGGCGGCGATCGAGCACGGTGCGCTGACCCCCGGCAGCCTGCTGGGCAACGAGATCGAGCTGGCCGCCCGGCTCGGTCTCTCCCGGCCCACGGTCCGCCAGGCCATCCAGTCCCTGGTCGACAAAGGCCTCCTGGTCCGCCGCAGAGGCGTCGGCACCCAGGTCGTCCACAGCCAGGTCAAACGCCCGCTGGAACTCAGCAGCCTCTACGACGATCTGGAGGCCGCCGGACAGCGCCCCGCGACGACGGTGCTCCTCAACACCGTCGTCCCGGCGCCCGCGGAGATCGCCGCCGCCCTCGGGGTGGCCGAGGGCAGCGAGGTGCACCAGGTCGAACGGCTGCGCCTCGCGCACGGCGAACCGATGGCCTACCTCCGCAACCATCTGCCCCTCGGCCTGTTCGGCATGGACACCGCGCAGCTGGAGTCCACCGGTCTGTACCGCATGATGCGCACCGCCGGGATCACCCTGCACAGTGCCCGCCAGTCCATCGGCGCCCGCGGCGCCACCGCCGTCGAGGCCGAGCGGCTCGACGAGGCCGAGGGCGCACCGCTGCTCACCATGGAGCGCACCACCTTCGACGACACCGGCCGGGCCGTCGAGTACGGCAGCCACACCTACCGGCCCAGCCGCTACTCCTTCGAGTTCCAGCTCCTCGTCCGCCCCTGAGGACCGCCGCCGGGCCCCGCGGTTCGTCGCAATGTCAGGACAATGCGACCGCCGGGGCCGCCGAACCACCCGGGACGCGGACCCCCCTCCCGGGCGGGCGGGACCTCCTGGGCGACCGCTTCGTACCGCCGCGCCGTGGAACGATGAGCGGCCGTCCGGCACCCGCACCCGGCCACGGCCGACGCCCCCTCGGCTCCCCCATACGGCACCCCACGCGCGCGTGAGGCAGAATCGGGCACGATGAGCACCTACGGCAACTTCAGCGCCCCCATAGGCTCCCGCCGCGCGACAGCGCTCCGCACCGTGGGCACCCGCGAGCGCCGCTCCCACCTGACGGCACCCCGCGTGCCCACGGTCGGCATCGACATCGGCGGCACGAAGGTGATGGCGGGCGTCGTGGACGCCGACGGCAACATCCTGGAGAAGCTCCGCACGGAGACCCCGGACAAGTCCAAGAGCCCCAGGGTGGTCGAGGACACCATCGTGGAGCTCGTCCTGGACCTCTCCGACCGGCACGACGTGCACGCGGTCGGCATCGGCGCGGCCGGCTGGGTCGACGCGGACCGCAACCGCGTCCTGTTCGCCCCCCACCTGTCCTGGCGCAACGAGCCCCTCCGGGACCGCATCTCGGAGCGGCTCTCCGTCCCCGTACTGGTCGACAACGACGCCAACACCGCGGCCTGGGCGGAGTGGCGCTTCGGCGCCGGCCGCGGCGAGGACCACCTCGTCATGATCACCCTCGGTACCGGCATCGGCGGCGCGATCCTGGAGGACGGCCAGGTCAAGCGCGGCAAGTACGGCGTCGCCGGCGAGTTCGGCCATATGCAGGTCGTGCCCGGCGGCCACCGCTGCCCGTGCGGCAACCGCGGCTGCTGGGAGCAGTACAGCTCCGGCAACGCCCTGGTCAGAGAGGCCCGCGAACTGGCCGCGGCCGACTCCCCGGTGGCGTACGGGATCATCGAGCACGTCAAGGGCAGCATCGGCGACATCACCGGCCCGATGATCACCGAACTGGCCCGCGACGGCGACGCGATGTGCATCGAGCTGCTCCAGGACATCGGCCAGTGGCTCGGCGTCGGCATCGCCAACCTCGCCGCCGCCCTCGACCCGTCCTGCTTCGTGATCGGCGGCGGCGTCTCGGCCGCCGACGACCTGCTGATCGGCCCCGCCCGGGACGCGTTCAAGCGCCAGCTCACCGGCCGCGGTTACCGCCCCGAGGCCCGCATCGTGCGCGCCCAGCTCGGCCCCGAGGCCGGCATGGTCGGCGCCGCCGACCTCGCCCGCCTGGTCGCCCGCCGCTTCCGCCGCGCCAAGCGCCGCAGGGTGGAGCGCTCGGAACGCTACGAGCGGTACGCGGAGGCCCGCCGCTCCACCCGGGACACCCTGTGACGGCCTCGCTGCCCCGCCAGGCCACACCCCCGGACGAGCCGCGCCGGCCACCGGAGGACCCCAGGCACAAGGCGCGTCGCAGGGCGCTCACCCTGCTGATCATCGTGCTCCTGATCGGTGTCCCGGCCGGCTACCTGGTGATCTCCGCCAACCAGAGCCGCCACAGCGGCAAGGAGAAGGAGGACAAGTACTCGGCGACCGGCCTCACCGCCGGCTGGCCCTCCAAGGTGCAGCGCCGCCTCTACCAGCTGCCGGTCCCGCACCCCGCGGACCGGACCGCCTACTACGAGACCAACAACTGGAAGACCAGCCGTCTCTACGCCCAGTTCCGCACCACCCAGGCCGGCCTGGACAGTTTCCTCGCCGGTGTCGAGGTCAACCGCGACCAGCTGAAGAAGGGCGACATCGAGATCAGCGCCCGCGACCAGAAGATCACCGGCTGGCACTTCACCGGCCCCGGCCCTTGGTGGGGCACCGTCCGCAAGCAGAAGGCCCCGGCGCCCACGCAGGACATCGTGGTGAACCTCGCCGACCCGGTCTTCCCCATGGTCTACGTCGTCTCCCGCACGGTTCCGTAGCACCGCCCCGCCCCCCGGCACCGGCTCTCCGCCCGCCCTCGGCACGGCCGCCGGAGCCGATTGTCAGACCCCGCCCGTAGAGTCGAAGACAACTGGCGGGACCGACGGGCGGGAGGTGACAGGACGTATGAACGGCACGGCGCCGGCGGAGTGCGTCCCCGTGCGGCTGGCGGCGGTCTTCCTGCCGTCGTCCCTCCCGCGCGAGGGCCGGATGGCGTTCTGGGCCCCCGACGACGGCCCCCTCCCCACCGAGGCCGCCGACCACCCGGGACGTACGGAACTCACCGTCGTACGGCGGTACGGCACCGGAGTGCGCCGAGGGCCCGCCCCCGCGCTGACCCTCTCGCTCGACGAGGCGCTGCCGCTGCTGGTGCGCGCCCGGCGCGACCCCGCCGCCCACCCCGCCACGGCCTGCTGGGGCGCCGCCGCCCTGCACGCCCTGCGGCTCGCCGCCCGCGGCCGGCTGCTGCCCGGCCTCACCGCCACGGGCCACGACGCCTGGCGGGCCGGCCCCCTGGACCCGGAGGACATCGCGTACGTCCGCGCGGTCGCCGCCGCCCTGCCGTACGAGGGACACGCGGTGCCGCTGCCCGGACCGGGCCCGCTCCGGCTGCCCGAGCCGGAGGCACTGACCCGCGCCTTCCTCGACGCGGTCGCGGACACCCTGCCCCGCACCCCGGCCGCACCGTACGTGTCCGGGAAACCCTTCGCGGACCGCCGCCCCCAGCGGCTGACCGGCGCCCAGGACTGGGCCGCGGAGGTCGCCGCCGGGATGGACGCGGGCGTACGGATCTCGCTGCGCCTGGACCTGTCGGCGTGCGACCTCTTCGACGACGGCGGACAGGTCCGCACCGCGGGCGCCGCCGTCGTCCAGGTGCACAGCCTCGCCGACCCCACCCTCGTGGTGGACGCGGCGCCCCTGTGGGCCGGTGCGGCCGACACCGCCTTCGGCCCCCGCGCGCGGGTCGACGCGGCCCTGGCCGTACGGCGCGCGGCCCGCGTCTGGCCCCCGCTGGACCGGCTCGCCGAACAGGACGTCCCCGACGTACTGGCCCTGTCGGAGGAGGAGTTGGGCGACCTCCTCGGGGTCGCCGCCGGCCGGCTCGCGGCGGCCGGGGTCGCCGTGCACTGGCCCCGGGACCTGGCGCAGGACCTCTCGGCGACCGCGGTGGTCCGGTCGGCACCGGGCTCGGCGACGGACGGCACGGGCTTCCTCGACAGCGAGGAACTGCTGCGGTTCCGCTGGCAGTTGGCGCTCGGCGGCGACCCGCTCACCGAAGCCGAGATGGACCTCCTCGCCGAGGCCCACCGCCCGGTCGTCCGGCTGCGCGACCAGTGGGTGCTCGTCGACCCTGCCCTCGTCCGCAAGGCCCGCAAGCGCGAACTGGGCCTACTGGACCCGGTGGACGCCCTGTCCGTCGCCCTCACCGGCACCGCGGAGATCGACGGTGAGACCGTCGAGGCGGTCCCGGTCGGCGCGCTGGCCGCCCTGCGCGACCGTCTCACCGCCGGGGTACGCACCGTCGAACCGCCGCCCGGGCTGCGCGCCACCCTCCGGGACTACCAACTCCGGGGCCTGGCCTGGCTCGACCTCATGACCTCACTCGGCCTCGGCGGCTGCCTCGCCGACGACATGGGCCTGGGCAAGACCATCACCCTCATCGCGCTCCACCTGCGCCGCGCGCGCCCCGAACCGACCCTGGTGGTCTGCCCCGCCTCCCTCCTCGGCAACTGGCAGCGGGAGATCACCCGCTTCGCCCCCGGTGTCCCCGTCCGCCGCTTCCACGGCCCCGACCGCACCCTGGAGGACCTGACCGGCGGCTTCGTCCTCACGACGTACGGCACCATGCGCTCGGCCGCCCCCGCCCTCGCCGAGCAGCCCTGGGGCATGGTCGTCGCGGACGAGGCACAGCACGTCAAGAACCCCTACTCCGCGACCGCGAAAGCCCTGCGTACGATCCCGACCGCCGCGCGCGTGGCCCTCACCGGCACACCGGTCGAGAACAACCTGTCGGAGCTCTGGGCCCTCCTCGACTGGACGACACCGGGGCTCCTCGGCCCCCTGAAGTCCTTCCGCGCCCGGCACGCGCGCGCCGTGGAGAACGGGGAGGCCGCCGGCGCCGAGGCGGCGACCCGGCTCGCCCGGCTGGTGCGCCCCTTCCTGCTGCGCCGCAAGAAGTCCGACCCGGGCATCGTCCCCGAACTGCCGCCCAAGACGGAGACGGACCACCCGGTACCGCTCACCCGCGAACAGGCCTCCCTGTACGAGGCGGTGGTCCGCGAGTCGCTGCTGGCCATCGAGACGGCCAAGGGCATCGCCCGCCGGGGCCTGGTCCTGAAACTGCTCACCTCCCTGAAGCAGATCTGCGACCACCCGGCGCTGTACCTCAAGGAGGAGCCGACGCACGGCGGGACGGACCGGCAGGCGCTCCGCTCCGGCAAACTCGCCCTGCTGGACGAGCTGTTGGACACCCTGCTCGCCGAGGACGACTCCGCCCTCGTCTTCACCCAGTACGTCGGAATGGCCCGTCTCATCGCCACGCACCTGTCGGCCCGCGCCGTCCCCGTGGACCTTCTGCACGGCCGTACGCCGGTGCCGGAGCGCGAGCGCATGGTGGACCGCTTCCAGAACGGGGAGATCCCGGTCCTGGTGCTCTCCCTCAAGGCGGCCGGCACGGGACTCAACCTCACCCGCGCGGGGCACGTCGTCCACTTCGACCGCTGGTGGAACCCGGCGGTGGAGGAGCAGGCCACCGACCGCGCCTACCGCATCGGCCAGACCCAGCCGGTCCAGGTCCACCGCCTCATCGCCGAGGGCACCGTCGAGGACCGCATCGCCGAGATGCTGGAGGCCAAGCGCGCCCTCGCCGACGCGATCCTCGGCTCCGGCGAGTCCTCCCTCACCGAACTCACGGACCGCGAGCTGTCCGACCTGGTGTCGCTGCGGGGTGCGTCATGACGGCAGCCGAAGACGCGTGGCCGCCGGGGAGCGGAGAGCCCGCCGGGGGAGACCGACAGGAGACAGAACCGGTCAAGCTGGGGGATCTTGCGGGGAAGCTGCTCGGTATGCGCGGAGAAGCGCACACCTCGCGGGAGCGGGAGCCAGGGTCCGGGTCGGCGGACGGCGAACAGGCCGTCGCGCGGCCTCCGTTGGAGGAGACCCCGGAGGCTCGGCCCGCGGAGACGATCCGTCGCGCCCTCCTGGCCGCACGCGAGCGGGCGGAGCGGGAGACGGACGCGGATGTGGACGCGGGCACGGCTCGGGGCGGTCGCCCGACGACGCCCGGAAGCACTGCCGGGTCGGAGGCACGCCCGGGGGACGCGGCCCGTGCCGCGTTGCGCCGCGCGGTGGCCGAGCGCCGCAACGCGGGCGTCGCGACGGACGAGGACCCCGGCGTAGAGGCAGCCCCGGAGACAGCGCACGACTCAGACAACGACACAGCGCACGACGCAGCGAACGAAACAGCGCACGAAACAGAGAAGGACACCGGGCGGCGGGACACCGGACGGAAGACAGGGAAGGCCACCGACCAGAGGACTGGGCAAGCCACCGAGCGGGACGCGGGGAAGGGCGCCGGGTCCGACGGGTACACCACCGCTGCCCCGGCCGAGCGTCTGAGCACTCCGACGGACGGTGCGGCCCCGGACCCCTCCGGTGACAACTCCGGCGCGTGGTCAACTCCCCGCGACGACACGAACGCACCCCGCCCGCCGGAATCCGGCCCGGCGCGGACGCACGCGACAACTCCCGCAGTGGGGGCCGGAGGCCAGGCCGGGCGTCCCGCCGACGTCGCCCGCGAGGCGCTGCGGGCCGCCCGCGACGAGGCGCGGCGGGTCCGAACGGAGGCCGCAGGAACGGGAGTTGATTCGCGTCGCCGGTCCTCCCGTGCCGCGTCCGGGGCGGCTCGGGGCCCGAGCGAGGCGCGCGTGCCCGGTGCGGAGGCCCGGGCCCGGCAGCTACGGGAGTTGCTCGCGGATGCTTTCCGGATGCCCGCCGACGACACCTCGCCGGAGGCGGAGGCCGACAGCAACAGCCGTGTGCCGCAGAGTAGTTCGGCCGACCCGAGCGACGCCGTTCCCGCTGGGCCACCGCCCCGGACGTTCGGGCCACCGCCCCGGACGGTCGGAGAACTCCCCGACGCCGCGTCGATGTTGGTGTCGGCGACCCCCGTTCCGGACGGTGGCACGGGACGGTCCGTGCCGCCCCCGCCGGCCGCCGTGCCGCCCCCGCCGCTCGCCGCCGTCCCCCGGCCCGACCCGCAACTCCCCTCGTCCATGGCCGCTCCGAGCCGCGACGGCGACCTGCGGCGCACCTTCCCCGCCTTTCCGCCCGTCGCCTCACCCGCCGCGGGGTTCGCCGAAAGCTGGTGGGGGAACGCCTGGGTCTCGGCGCTGGAGGAGGGCGCCCTCGACGTCAAGCGGCTGGCCCGCGGACGCGGCTACGCGGAGCAGGGCCACGTCGACGCCATCACCGTGACCCCTGGGCTCGTGCTCGCGTACGTGAAGGGCAGCCGTCCGCGTCCGTACCGGGTGCAGGTGCGGCTGCGGACACTCGACGACGCGGACTGGGAGCTGTTCCTGGAGGCCGTCGCCGAGCGGCCCGGGGACATCGCCGCACTGCTCGACAAGGAGATGCCGCGGTCGCTGGCGGAGCACGCGGTCACGCTGCTGCCCGGCCCGGGCGACCTGGACCCGCAGTGCAGCTGCCCCGACGCCGGCCACCCCTGCAAGCACGCCGCCGCCCTCTGCTACCAGACCGCCCGGCTGCTCGACGCCGACCCCTTCGTCCTGCTCCTGTTGCGCGGCCGGGGCGAACGCAGCCTGCTCGACGAGCTCTCCCGTCGCAACGCCGCCCGTGCGGCCCGCGCCGCCCAGGAGAAGAAACCCGCGCCCCTGCCCGGCGTCCGGGCTACGGACGCGCTCGCGCCGCGCCGGCTCCCGCCGCTCCCCGCGCCACTGCCCGTGCCGCCGCACCCCGGACAGCCCCCCGCCTATCCGGCGGCCCCGGGCGGCCCGGACCCGTTCGCGCTGGATCAGTTGGCGACGGACGCGGCGGCCCGCGCCCACACCCTGCTCAGCTCCGGCCGCGACCCCGTCGGTCAACTGACGCTCTGGCAGGACGCGGTGCGCCTGGCCGCCGCCCGCCCCGGTTCCGGACTGACCGCCGCCACCCGGTCCCTCTACGCCTCGCTCGCCACCGCCGTCGGCCGTACCCCGACCGAGCTGGCGCGCGCCGTCGCCGCGTGGCGGCAGGGCGGCCTCGAAGGGCTCACCGTCCTCGAAGAGTCCTGGGACCCGCCGGCGGGCCGCTTCGACCGGGCCAGGCCGCTGCTCCTAGCCGCCGACCTCCCCGCCTTCCGCCCCCGGCACAACCACCTCACCCACCCGCTCGGCCATGTCCAACTTCGCCTGGGCCAGGACCACTTGTGGTACGCCTACGAGTCCGAACCGGGCCGCGAGGACTGGTGGCCGAGAGGCACCCCCGACCTGGACCCGGTCGGCGCGCTGACCGGCCTCGGCACACCGGGCGGGCTCTGACCCAGCCCTGGCGGCGAGCGTCGCGCGTGGTCCGGGCCGTCCGGCGCCGCGCCGGCGGCAGCTCTACTCGTCCTCCGGCTGGGGAACACACGCGCCCGTTCGTACCGCCACCGCCGCTCCTTCCCACCCCACCCCACCCCACCCCGGCACCGGCAGCCGGCGATCGCCGTACCCTGCCTCTCGGCCGCGGCCGTCCTGGGGATCGCTCACGGTCGGCGCCACCGCCGCGACGCCCGGTCCCACACCCTCACGGCTCGCCGCCCCCATGTGTCCTCGGCAGCCGCGTGCACCACGTTCGACGGCGTGCTCGCTCGACCCCCACTCGTCCCCCGCCGAGACGAACGCCCGGCTGTTGGAAGCGATCCCCGACGTGGTCCCCGGCTGCCCGCGGCCCGCAGGGCGCACACGCCGTCAGGCAGGCAGCCGGCGACATCCGTCGCGTAGGACGGCGAAGGCCTCGGTCACGAGATCCACGAGCGGGGATGGCTACCGGTCGCGACGGCCCGCGATCCACTCCGCCAGGGCGAGCAGGGTGGTCTCCGCGCTGTCCGCCATGTGGTCCCGTAGGGCATAGAGGTCCTCGGGCGTGTCGCCCAGGACCGGGTCGGTACGCAGCAGTCGCCAGGTCTGCTGGACGACGCTGCCGGCGCCCCGCGGGTGGAGGTGCCAGTCCCAGCGAACGATGCCTTCCTCGGCGCCGCCGACGACGAAAGCGAACGCGGAACCCGGATCGGCCCGCACCACCTCGGAGTGGGTGACCCATTCGCGCCCGTCACGCCGGTTGCGGCCGCTGAACCGCGCGCCGACCCATGGGCCGTCTCCGGGCTCGTAGCTCACGGCGCTGGCGCTCGGGCTCCACGTCTCGATCAGGGACACGTCGCTGATCAGGGGGTACACGGAGTCCGGCGGCAGGTCGACCCAGCACCGCCTGGTGAAGGTGAGGGGCGTCAGATCGAGGCCGACCAGCGCGTCGCGCGAGGGGGAGACGCTGCTCCGGGACGCTGGTGTGCTCATGCATTCTCCCGAAGGCGCAGACGGTGGAAAGGGCATACGGCTCATCGTGGGGGCCGGTGCGCAGAGCGGCCAGACCCTGCCGATCCGCACCCTGGCAGGGTGAGGCACAGCGCGTCGCTGGTGCGCATACTCGGTGCCATGAACAAGCACGGGCAGCTCGCCGACTTCCTCCAGGCACGCCGGGGCCTTCTGCGGCCCGAGGGTGTCGGGTTGCGGACGTACGGCGAGCGGCGCCGGGTGCCGGGGCTGCGGCGGGAGGAACTGGCGATGCTCGCGGGCATCAGCGCGCCGTACTACGCCCGGCTTGAACAGGGCCAGTCGCACAACGCCTCGCGCGAGGTGCTCGAGGCCCTCGCGACCGCCCTGCGCCTGGACGAGGCCGAGCGGGCCCATCTGCACGAGCTCGCCCGAGCGCCGAAGCGGGGAAAAGCCGCGTCGCGTCCCCGCCCCGAGCGGGTCACCCCGGCTGTCAGCGCGTTGTTGGCAGCTGTCGAAGGCACACCCGCCATCGTTCTGGGCCGCCGTACTGACGTGCTCGCCTGGAACGCGCAGGGCCACGCGCTGTTCGCCGGCCACTTCGACCGGGACAGTCCCGCCGAACCGGGCCGTCGGCCGAACATGGCGAAGCTGGTGTTCCTCGACGCTCACACCCGGGACCTCTACACCGATTGGCCCGCCAAGGCGAGGGCCGTGGTCGGCAACCTGCGCATCACCGCCGGCCGGTATCCGGAGGACCCCCTGCTGGCCGGGCTCATCGGTGAACTGACCATGCACAGCCCGGAGTTCGCGGCGATGTGGGCCGATCACCGGATTCAGGCCTGCGATGTCGCCGACTACGAGATGCGCCACCCCACGGTCGGGACCCTGACCGTCACCCAGCAGACGCTCCAGAGCCCGCAGGGGAACGGACCGGTCGTCGTGATCGCCACGGCCGCTCCCGGGTCCCCCTCGGCGACAGCCCTACGCCTCCTCGCCCACGCCACCGGGCCGAGCGAGGCGGCCCGGCCCCGCAGCGACGCCGCATCCCGCCCCTCCTGACCTGAGAAGCCCCCTCACCAAGTGGCTCTACGGCCGCGGACGTTCGAGGCGTAGGCACAGGGCGCCGCGTCCTACATCCAGCAGCCGGACCAGCGCACACCCCTGACCACACGCGGAGCGCGCCGAGCACCGGGCGACGGCCTGCCCGAGCCCCCGCTGGTCTTGGCGGCGGTCCCGTACTTCCGGGCGCCTTCCTCTCAGCGTGGCCGTTGGCAACTCGCCTGTGGGTTGGGGGATTTCGGCCTGCCGGACCTACGGGCAGCGGCCGTACGGGGCCCCGCCGTTCCAGCCGCAGCCGCCGAAGAAGAAGAGCGGTGTGGAGCACCGCCCCCACCGGAGCCCTCGGCAGCCTCGACATCGGCTCCGGCTCCGGCTCCGACACCCCGTGACTCGGCTGGGCAGCGTGACGGGGACGAGGGCGACGGACTCACTCATTCGCTGTTCTCCTCTTCGCCCGCCGGCCCCCAGGGTTCTGGACGAAAACCGTCTTCCAAGGCTCCGTCTGTACGATGCTCGGGCGTCCTGACTGACGTACCTGGCCGACAACGGTTGCCGGATCACTTGTCGGCCATGTGGGTTGGGCGCAGCGACGTGAGGACGGCCCGGAGGTGGTACGTGAAGCCGGACGCGGCGGGTCTGCTTCCAGCGTCGCGGGCTCGCGGAGGTCTCGCAGGGGGCGTGTGACAGATCGTGACAGATGAAGGTGTGATCCCGTGCGCGGAAGCAAGATCGAAACGCTGCAGTATCGCTTTGACGGGCCAGAACACCTGCCCGTCCTGATCTTGGGACCCTCCCTCGGTACGACGTGGCACATGTTCGACCGGCAGGTGCCCGAGTTGGTGAACCAGTGGCGGGTCTTCCGGTTCGATCTGCCCGGCCACGGCGGTGCCCCCGCGCACGCGGCCGGTTCGGTCTCCGACCTGGCCGACCGGCTGCTGGCCACGCTGGACGCCCTCGGCGTGCAGCGCTTCGGCTACGCGGGCTGTGCCTTCGGCGGCGCCGTCGGCATCGAGCTGGCGCTGCGGCACCCGGAGCGCGTGGCCTCGCTGGCGCTGATCGCCGCGTCGCCGCGGTTCGGCACGGCGGACGAGTTCCGGCAGCGCGGAGTGATCGTGCGTACCAACGGGCTCGACCCCATCGCCCGTACGGCGCCCGAGCGTTGGTTCACCGGCGGGTTCGCGGCGGCGCAGCCCGCGATCACCGAGTGGGCCGTGCAGATGGTGCGTACCACCGACCCCGGCTGCTACATCGCCGCCTGTGAGGCGCTGGCCGCGTTCGACGTACGGGCCGAGCTGTCCCGGATCGGGGTGCCGACGCTGGTCCTGGTCGGCTCGGACGACCAGGTCACCGGGCCCGCCGAGGCCCGCACCCTGGTCGCCGGTATCCCGGACGCCCGCCTCGCCGTCGTACCCGACGCCTCGCACCTGGTCCCGGTCGAGCAGCCGACGGCCGTCACCGACCTGCTGGTCCGGCACTTCTCCACCGCCTGGCAGCCCGCCTTCGTCGACTCCGCCACCGGGCAGGTCGCCATTCCAGGGGCGTTGGCCAACCCCGTCGTCGTCGCGCCGCCGCAGACCGCGCCCATCGCCGAGATCGCGCCCGCCGTCGTCGTACCGCCGCAGGTCACGGGACGGCCCGATCCCTACGACGCCGGGATCAAGGTGCGCCGTGAGGTGCTCGGGGACGCGCATGTCGACCGGACGTTGGCGCAGGCCGACGCGTTCTCGGGGGACTTCCAGGAGTTCCTCACCCGTTACGCGTGGGGCGAGATCTGGGACCGGCCCGGCCTCGACCGGCGTTCGCGCAGCTGTGTCACGCTCACCGCGCTGGTCGCGGGCGGCCATCTGGACGAGCTGGCCGTCCACACCCGCGCGGCGCTGCGCAACGGCCTGACGCCGGTCGAGATCGGGGAGGTGCTGTTGCAGGCGGCCGTGTACTGCGGGGTGCCGGCGGCGAACAGCGCTTTCAAGGTGGCCCAACGGGTCATCCGCGAGGAGACGACCCCCACGGAGTGATCGGCGGTCCGTCCGCCGGGTCCGCGGGACAGGATGGAACCATGAAGCTCACCAAGAAGTCCCACGCCTGCATCCGTCTGGAGAAGGACGGCCGGACCCTCGTCATCGACCCGGGCGCCTTCAGCGAGGAGGACGCCGCGGCCGGCGCGGACGCCGTCCTCGTCACCCACGAGCACCCCGACCACTTCAGCGAGGAGCGGCTGCGGGCCGGTCTGGAGGCGAACCCGGCCGCCGAGATCTGGACCCTGCGGTCGGTCGCGGAGAAGATCTCCGCCGCCTTCCCCGGCCGGGTGCACACCGTCGGTCACGGCGACACCTTCACCGCGGCCGGGTTCGACATCCAGGTGCACGGTGAGCTCCACGCGGTGATCCACCCGGACATCCCGCGCATCACCAACGTCGGCTATCTCGTCGACGGCGGCCGGGTCTTCCACCCCGGCGACGCCCTCACCGTCCCCGGCCTGCCCGTCGAGACCCTGATGCTCCCGGTGATGGCCCCCTGGAACAAGATCTCCGAGGTCATCGAGTACGTCCGCGAAGTCGGACCGCAGCGCGCCTACGACATCCACGACGCCCTCCTCACCGACCTCGCCCGGCCCATCTACGACCACCAGATCGGCGCCCTCGGCGGCGCCGAGCACCTGCGGCTGGCGCCCGGCGAGGCCACGGTCCTGTGAGTGTCGGACCCGCCCGGTAGGTTGGGGGACATGCGCATCGCGACCTGGAACGTGAACTCGATCACCGCACGCCTGCCGAGGCTGCTGGCCTGGCTGGAGAGCAGCGGCACCGACGTGCTCTGCGTCCAGGAGGCCAAGCTGGCGGAGGCGCAGTTCCCGTTCGACGAGCTGCGCGAGCTGGGCTACGAGGCGGCGGTCAACGCGGACGGCCGGTGGAACGGGGTGGCGGTGCTGTCCCGGGTGGGCCTGGAGGACGTGGTCAAGGGCCTCCCGGGCGACCCCGGGTACGAGGGGGCGCGCGAGGCCCGGGCCGTCTCCGCGACCTGCGGCCCGGTCCGCGTCTGGTCGGTCTACGTGCCCAACGGCCGCGAGGTCGGCCACCCGCACTACACCTACAAGCTCGGGTGGTTCGAGGCGCTGAGGGCGGCCGTCGCGGACGATGCCCGGGGCGGCCGTCCCTTCGCCGTACTCGGCGACTACAACGTGGCGCCGACGGACGACGACGTCTACGACGCGGCCGCCTTCGAGGGCGCCACCCATGTCACCCCCGCCGAGCGGGACGCTCTCGCCGCCCTGCGCGGGTCGGGCCTCTCCGACGTGGTCCCGCGCCCGCTCAAGTACGAGCACCCGTACACCTATTGGGACTACCGTCAGCTCGCCTTCCCCAAGAACCGCGGTATGCGGATCGACCTGGTGTACGGCAACGAGCCGTTCGCGAAGGCGGTCACGGACGCCTATGTCGACCGCGAGGAGCGCAAGGGCAAGGGCGCCTCGGACCACGCCCCGGTCGTCGTCGACCTGGACGTCTGACCACCGGCGCCCGGCCGGGGCGCCGGGTCAACCCCCGCGCGGGGCAGGGCCGTTGGCGGTTTCCGGACCGGTCCGGACACGCCATTGGCTCCCGCCTGTGGTGCGTACGGCGGTGCCGGTGACACGCTGGAGTCATGAACATCCCCTTCCTGGGCAACCGGGGCGCCAGGCACGACGCTCCCGACCCCGCAGGCATCGCCGAGCTGCTCTCCGAGTGCCAACTCCTCCGCTCCCACGCGGCCCGGGAGGGCGTCCGACTCGACGATTCCACCGGCTCGTTGGAGGCGCTGGACCAGCTGGTGCCGCGCTGGCGGGACGACGAGGAGATCCTCGACTGGCTGGGCAACGACGCCGGTCTGTATCTCGGGACCGTCATCGTGCGCACGGTCCCCGGGGCTGTCTGGGAGCTGTGGCCGGACGGCCGGCCCGTCGTACGGCTCCTCTCGGGCCGGGAGTTCGACGTCGTCGCCTTCGGACACGAGTGGGCCGACAGCGGTGTCCCCGAACTCTCGCAGCTGTACGCCGAGGTCGCGGAGGAGTAGGCGTGCCGACCCCACGGCGAGGGTCGGGGACACGGCGCCGACCGCGGTCGTGCGTTGAGAGGTACCGCGTCCCAGGAGGCCCGGTGTGAGGTGCGGGCCGCCACCGGGGGCGGTTCGGTCTCCGCCGCCCGGGTCACGTCCGCGACCAGTTCCACCACATCGGGGCCGTACGCCTGTGAGTTGACGATTTTCAGCAACAGGACGAAGGAGGCGTCACCGTACTCGCGGGCCAGCCGCTCATGTCCGAGGGCGGGACAGCGCGTCGCCGACTGATGGGGCGCGCTGCCCGCAGAAGAGGAACACCGGCCATACGTAGCGGCTCTGACCGACCGTCAGCTGGACAAGGAGCACGAACTCGCCCTTGCCGGGCTCCAGTCGGTCCCGCTCGCCGCCGATCCGGAAGGCGCCGCAGTCCGGCCGCGGCTCGGCGTCCACGTCGACCCGGACGCCGGGCAGCAGCGACGCTGAAGTCTGCGGCCGACCGTCGGAGTGCCGCTTGGTCCGGGCCTCATAATGGATGAAACGCCGCCTTTTCCGGGTGTCTGAGCGACCGTCCGAAGCCGGCGGTGCCGCCGGTACGGCCGAAAGATCTGAACCAGTACCGGGAGTCAGGCCGCGACGAGTTCCTGCTCGTGGTCCGGCGTCATGACCTTGGGCTTCTTGTTCGGCAGCGAGAGCCGGAAGACCTTGTGCCACGCGGAGACCACCTGCTTGGGCAGCGGCCCGGTGACGTACTCCAGCTCGTACTTCTCGAACAGCGCGCGCACCTTCACCGCGACCTCGGCGTACCGGTTGCTCGGCAGGTCGGGGAACAGGTGGTGCTCGATCTGGTGCGACAGGTTGCCGGTCATGAAGTGCATGGCCCTGCTGCCGCTGATGTTCGCCGAGCCCATCATCTGGCGCAGGTACCACTGGCCGCGCGTCTCGCCCTTGATCGACCGGCGCTCGAAGACCTGCACGCCCTCGGGGAAGTGCCCGCACATGATCACCGAGTGGGACCAGATGTTGCGGACCAGGTTCGCGGTGAACGTGGCGCCGAGCGTGGTGAGGAACGACGGGCCCGACAGCAGCGGGTGGATCACGTAGTCCTTGAGCACCTGCTTGCGGATCTTGCGGCCCACGGCCTTGGCCCGCGCGCGGAACTCCGGGTTCTTGCGGTGGCGCTTGTGCAGGTTCTTGGCGAGCTCCAGGTCGTACGCCGCGATGCCGTACTCGAAGAAGCAGGCGTTGATGAAGTTCCACAGCGGCTGGCCGAGGTGGAAGGGGTGCCACTTCTGGTCCTCGTCGACGCGCATGATGCCGTAGCCGAGGTCGTTGTCCTTGCCGATCACGTTGGTGTACGTGTGGTGCAGCTCGTTGTGCGAGTGCTTCCACTGCTCGGACGGCGAGACGTGATCCCACTCCCAGGTGGTGGAGTGGATCTTCGGGTCTCGCATCCAGTCCCACTGGCCGTGCAGGACGTTGTGGCCGATCTCCATGTTGTCCATGATCTTCGCCACGGACAGACCGGCGGTGCCGAGCAGCCACGCGGGCGGGAAGATCGAGAACAGCAGCACGCCCCTGCTGACCAGCTCGAGCTTGCGCTGCGCCGAGATGACCTTACGGATGTAGGCGGCGTCTTTCTCACCGCGGCCGGCGATCACCTCGTCGCGGATCGCGTCCAGCTCGTGGCCGAGCTCCTCGATCTGCTCCGCGGTCAGGTGGGCGGTGGGGTCGATGGCGGTCAAGGTGTTCCTACCGTTCGATGTCGCAGGGGCCCGCCGCGGCGGACACACAGGTCTGGATGAGGACGCCCGGCTCGGCCTCGGTGATCTCGCCGGTGCGCAGGTCGCGGACGGCGCCCGCCTTGAGTGGCGTGACGCAGCCGAAGCAGATGCCCATGCGGCACCCGGAGGGCATGAGCACGCCGGCCTCCTCGCCGATGTCCAGCAACGGCGTGGCGCCGTCCGCGTCGACGGTCTTGCCGGTGACGCTGAACGTGACCTCGCCGCCGTCGCCGGCGACGACGATGCTGGGGCGGAAGCGTTCGGTGTGCAGGCGCTCCTGTACGGCGTGCTCGGTCCAGTGCTTCTCGGCGGCGTCGAGCAGGCCCGCGGGCCCGCAGGCCCAGGTCTCGCGTTCGGCCCAGTCGGGCACGAGTTCGTCGAGACGGGCGATGTCGAGCAGGCCGTCTGTGTCGGTGTGCACCTCGGTGAGCCGCAGCTTCTCGTCCGCGACCAGGTCGTGCAGTTCGTCGCGGAAGATCACGTCTTGCGACCGTGGCGCGCAGTGGACCATGACGACGTCGTCGAACTCGATGTCGCGCAGCATCCCCATCACGGGCGTGATGCCGCTGCCGGCCGTCAGGTAGAGCACCTTGGCGGGCTTGGCCTGCGGCAGCACGAAGTCACCGGTCGGCTGGTCGAGCTGGATCAGCGTGCCCGGTTTCGCCCGGCGGACCAGGTGGTTGCTGACCTTGCCGTCCGGGATCGCCTTCACGGTGATCGTGACGCGGCCGTCCTGACGGTTTGTCGGCGAGGTGATGGAGTAGGCACGCCACAGGCGTACCCCGTCGATGTCGACCCCGATCCGCACGTACTGACCGGCTGTGTGGCCGCGCCAGCCCCGTCCCGGCCTGATCACGACAGTCGCGGCGTCACCCGTCTCGGGGTGCACGGCCTCGATGCGCCCACGCAGGTCGGCGCCCGCACGCAGCGGGCTGACCAGGTCGAGGTAGTCCGACGGCAGCAGCGGCGTCGTGACCATCTCCAGCAGTTTCCACGCCCTGCTGCGGAGGGCTGCACTCGTCATGGCTCCAGCTTGCTGCGCCTCAAGGCGTAAAGTCCTGACCGCAGGACGTAAATCTGGTCGGCTGAATTGTTCGCAGGGAACAAAACATGAGCCATGCAATCCGGAGGGCCAGCGAACTGGCCCTGGATGAGACGACGGTCACCGCACTCCGGGCCGCACTGAGGACCACCGCCGACGAGGTCGTCCAGGCGATCATCGACGAGGTCCCTCCCTACGCCAACGCCCTTTCGGGCCGCATGGGCGGCACCATCCGCCGAGCCGTCCGTACCGCCCTGGGGCACTACCTGGACCTCGCGAGCGGGAACGCCACAGGCGGCGACGCCGGTGAGGCAGCCTACGAGCTGGGCCGCGGCGAGGTGCGCGACGGCCGTTCGATGGACGCCCTGCTCAGCGCCTACCGCGTCGGCGCCCGCGTGGCCTGGCGATGCCTGGCAGCGGGTGCCGTACCCGCAGGTCTGCCCGCCGCCGAGGTCGCCAAGTTCGCCGAACTCACCTTCGCCTACATCGACGAGCTCTCCGCCGCCAGCGCCGCGGGCCACGCCGACGAACTGGCCGCCCGAGGCATGGCCCACGAACGCCACCTGGAACACCTGGCCCGCGACCTCCTCGCCGGCGCGAGCCCGGACGTGCTGCTGGCCTCCGTGCAACGGGCCGGGTGGCAGCCTCCCATTTCGCTGACCGCGGTCCTGCTGCCCGCCGCCCAGGCCCGGCCGGCCTACCGCGCGCTCGACCCGACCACCCTCGTCCTCGACGATCTGCCGGACGCCACCGGTGTGCTGCTCGTCCCCGATGCCGACCGATCACATCTCTTGCGGCAGCTGACCGACCGCACCGCCACGGTCGGCCCGGCTCGGCCATGGATGCGTGCGTACGCCTCGTACACACGAGCCGTACGCGCACGCTCCCTGTCCGCTGATATTCGCGACACCGAGGACCACCTGCCCGAGCTGGTGCTGAGCGCCGACGTGGACGCGTTCGCGGACCTGCGTGCCCGAGCCCTGGCACCGTTGCGGACCTTGCCCGTCGCGACCGCGCGGCGGCTGGAGGAGACGTTGCGGGCGTGGCTGCTGCACCAGGGCAGGCGGGACGAGGTGGCGGCGGCGTTGTTCGTCCATCCCCAGACGGTCCGGTACCGGATGTCGCAGCTGCGGGAGCTGTTTCCGGATCTCGCCTCGCCACACCGGGTCCTCGAACTGACGCTGGCGGTCGGTCTCCGGGCCGGCTGACGCGTACTTCGACCGTCCACGACCACGTCCGCGCGCAGGCCTGGATCACGCCTCGCTCCGGCCCGGCCGTCCACGACCGCGTCCGCCGCCACTGGAACAAGCTTTCCGCCGGGACGAAGGCCGTCAACCGCGCCCACGCGAAGATCCGCGCACTCGGCGAACTGGCCATGGTCACCCGCAAGTCCGCACAGCTTGGTTTTTGACTTCGCGCGGCGGTACGGCTGGGGGGCAGGCCCACGCGGAATCTGGCTGCGAGCTCAGCGAAGTGTGGTTGCAGCGCAGGTGGGCCAGGGTCGTCAGCGCCTCGCGGCTGCGGGTAAGCCCCCGCCGGGTGCCGAATCGTCGCCGCCGACACGCGCCGCGCCGTGAGGATCTAGGCCTCGGCTACGGGCGTGCGGACGCCCAGCAGGGAGAGAAAAGCGGAGACTGCGGGTGACGGGGGGAACCGGCTCCAGATGAGTCGCTCCACCCGTGTCGGCCCGTTGATGATCGGCACACATCGCAGTCCGTGCAGTTCGGCATTGAACGTCGCGGGTAGCAGGGCGATGCCCAATCCCTGGCGAACCATTCGGACCATGAGCTCGACACCGGACACCTCGAACGCGACCTCGCGCCGCAGGCCGATCGCCGCGAAAGCCTGGTCCGACTGGGCGCGGGCGGCGCTGCCGTCGGCGAAGTCCACAAACACCTCGTCGGCAAGGAGGCGCAGGTCCACCTCATGGTGCGTGGCCAGCGGGTGGCCCGGGGCCACCACCGCGACATACTGCCCGCGGCCAAGTTCCTTGTCACGGACGCCCTCACACTGCCGGCGCCCCGCGCGCCCCGACCCGCGGAGAAACCCATGCGCGTGATCGCCTTCGACCACCTCGTCCTGAACGTCGCCGACATCGAGCGCTCGCTCGCCTTCTACACCGGCCCTCTGGGCCTGGAGCCAGTGCGGGTGAAGGAGTGGCGGGACGGCAAGGTCCCCTTCCCGTCCGTGCGGGTGAGCCCTACCACCATCATCGACCTCGTCAAGACGCCCGCCGAACGGGCGAAGGGCTTCAACGTCGATCACATCTGCTTGGTGGTCGAGCCGCTCGACTGGCAACGTGTCATCGATTCCAGCGTCTTCACAGTGCTGGACGGCCCCGGCAAGCGCTTCGGTGCCCAAGGTGCGGCGGAGTCCCTCTATGTGCAGGACCCGGACGGCAACACCGTGGAGCTGCGCTGGTATCCGCCGGACGCCTGAGCACGCCCACGGCGACTCGCTTCAACCGCACGGGATCAGCAAGGTCACGGCCGGTCACACTGGTTTGCGCTACGGCGCTCCGGCGGTTGGAGGTCGAGCCCGTTCTTGGCCATGCGGCCGGGTCGGGCCCCCGCTCGTCGGTTGGGTAGAAGGGGTTGCACAGAGGGCAACCACAACCGCCGGAGAGAGCACGACTGGGGCGGCGGGCTGTCTCCAGCCTCTTCCCCCCAGAGGCGGCGCGGCCAGGAGGACCGGGACCGGGCGACCACGCCCTGGCCGCGCACCAGGCGGACCATCAACTGGGACCCCCACGCCCCCTTCAGCACGGCTACGGCCTACTGGCCGGGGACGGCCCCTTGAGCGAGCGGTCGCCCCAACTCGCCCCACCCTCAAGGACGTTCGCCTGTTACGTCCGAGGTGCCTGCCAGGATCGCCATCATGGACATGCGCATCGCACCGGCCGGGGTGGCCGACTTCCACCAGGTGGTGACTGATCACCGGCCCCTGACGCGACGTCCGCCCGCTGCGGCGAAGGGAGTTGGACACACAACGGCACCCGGTGAACGGACGGTCCCCGCATGGTGCGGAGCCTGTCTTCACACCGGCCGGGTCTCACGCGAACCCCCGCAGCAGCCCGCGCGGACCACTCGTGCGCAGCAGATCCGCCGCGCGCTCGACGTCGGGCAGCAGTTGCCGGACGAGCGGATCGGCAGGGGCCGACGCGTCGAGCCAGGCCGTTGTCGGGGCGTCGTCGGCGACGAGCCGCGCCGTGGTGCCGTCGGCGATCACGAAGCCCGCGCGCTCCGCCTCCCGGCCCGCCGCCTGCCAGAGCGCGACGACGGCGCCCGCCCCGGGGGCGGGCCGCCGGGCGCGGAGCAGGTCGAGGGCGACGGGGATCACGAAGCCGCCGATCCGGTCGGTGGCCGCCACCGCGAGCCGTTCGAGCGTGTCGGCGATGGCTGGGTTGGTGAACCGCCCCAGCACCGTCTCGACGTACTCGGGCACGTCGATCCCGGGGACGCGGTCGAGCGTCCCGGTCGCCTCGCGCTTCAGGTATCCCCGGACGAAGGCGCGTACGTCGGTGTCGGCGGCGGCTTCGTGGACCATGCGGTGCCCGAGGAGCAGGCCGGCGTAGGCGATGGCCTGATGGGCGCCGTTCAGGATCCGCAGCTTCAGCTTCTCGTACGGCGCGACGTCCTCGACGAGTTGCACGCCGACCTCCTCCCACGGCGGCCGTCCCGCGGGGAAGCGGTCCTCCAAAACCCACTGGGTGAACGGCTCCGCGACGACCGGCCACTCGTCGGCCCACCCTGTGTGCTCGCGCACGGCGGCGACGTCGCTCGGGGTGGTGGCCGGCGTGATGCGGTCGACCATCGAGCTCGGGAAGGCGACCTCCGACTCGATCCAGGCGGCCAGCTCGGGGTCCCGGCCGGCGGCGAACGTGGTCAGCGCGCGGCGCGCGACCTGACCGTTGTGCTGGATGTTGTCGCACGAGACGACCGTGAAGGGCACCGTGCCGGCTGCCCAGCGGGCGGCGAGCGCATCGCTGAGCAGGCCGAAGACGGACACACCGCCCTGCTGCGCGGACTCGTCGTAGCCGCCCTCGGTGATCGTCAGCGTGACGATGCGGACGGCCGGGTCGGTCAGGGCGGAGACCACCGCGTCCGGATCGTCGGTGGCCTGTAGGTGACCGACGAGCGAGCCGATCACCTCGGCTCTCCTGCTGCCGTCCGCCGCTCGGATCTCCAGTACGTAGCAGCCGTTCTGGGCGGTGAGGACCTGGTGCATACGAACGTCGTCCGGCCGGGTTCCCACACCGAGGATCGCCCAGTCGTCGGCCAGGCCCCGACGCATCAACTCGTGGGTGTAGACGGCTTGGTGACTGCGGTGAAAGCCGCCGACGCCGACGTGGACGATGCCGACGCCGAGGGGGCGCGCGCGGTAGTCCGGCGCGGGGAGCGCCGCGGTCCGGTACGCGGAGGTGTCTCGGTTGTCCATTGGATCAGGCCTCGAAGATCTTGCCGGGGTTGAGGATTCCGGCCGGGTCGAGGGCGCGCTTGACCGCGCGGTGCATGTCCAGGACGGCCGGGCTGAGTTCCTGGGTGAGTCCGGTCCGCTTGAGCAGACCTACCCCGTGCTCCCCGGTCACCGTCCCGCCCAGTTCGAGCGCGTCGGCGATGATGTCGTCGAACGCCGCGCGGGCACGGGTCCTGGCCTCCTCGTCACCGGGTTCCGTCACCAGCAGCGGATGCAGGTTGCCGTCCCCGACGTGCGCGATGTTGGCGATGGTGATCCGGTGCTTGTCCGCGGTGCGGTCGATGCGGGCCAGCATCTCGGGCACCGCCGCGATGGGCACGCAGACGTCCTCGGTCAGTACCGGCCCCAGCCGTTCGAGTGCGGGGAAGGCCAGCCGGCGGGCTTCGAAGAGCATCTCGGCCTCCGCCTCGGTCTCCGACCGCTCGGCCCAGGTGGCGCCGGCCGCGCGGAAGCACTCGAGCATCCGGCGGGCGCCGTCGTCCCCGGCGGGGCCGCCGTCGTCGAAGCGCGCCAGCAGGACGACGTCCGCCTCGGCGGAGAGGCCCATGTTCTTCCAGGCGTCCACCGCGCGCAGGCAGTGCCGGTCCACCAGTTCCAGGGCGGCCGGCCGCAGCGCCGCGGCGGCTGTCGCGCGAACCGCGTCCCCGGCCCGGACGACGCTGTCGAAGTAGCCGGCGACCGTCACGCCGATCGGAGGCGTCGGCCGGAGCCGGACCGTGACCTCGGTGACGACGCCCAGGGTGCCTTCGGCCCCCACGATGAGGCCCATCAGGTCGTAGCCCGCGACACCCTTCGCCGTACGGCGGCCGAGCCGGACGATCTCGCCCGTGCCGGTCACCACCTCCAGGCCGAGGACGTAGTCACGGGTGACGCCGTACTTGACACAGCACAGTCCGCCCGCGTTCGTCGAGACGTTGCCCCCGATGGTCGACCACTGGGAGCTGGCCGGGTCGGGCGGATACCACAGGCCGTGCGTGGCCACGTGGGCGCGCAGGTCGTCGTTGACCACACCGGGCTGTACGACGGCGAGGCGTTCGAGCTCGTCGACCTCCAGTATCCGGTCCATGGCGTCGAGCGTGAGCACCACGCCCGCCTCAATGGCGTTGGCCCCGCCCGAGAGCCCGGTGCCGGCACCCCGTGCGACCAGCGGGACGCCGTACTCGAGGCAGGTCCGGACCACGGTCCGTACCTCGTCGGTGCTCCTGGCGCGCACGACGGCGGCGGGGGAGCCGGCCGGTGCCCACACGGCCTGGTCGTGGGAGAGGCCTGCGACGATGTCCGGGTCGGTCACCACCCGGCCGGCGGGCAGCCGGCGCGCGAGCGCCTCGGCGATGCCTCCGGTGTGGGTTGCCGTGATGGCGGCATTCAGATCGGTCACCGGCGCACCTCCAGAGAAGTTGGCTGAAATATGAACACAACGCCGATGACACCACGCCGCCAGCCAGCCAGTTCATGGAGGTCACCCGGAAGAACGACGCATGTATGGAGACTTTCTCCGTATCTCCCTTTATTCAGCGCGGCACAGTGAACCGGTGTTCCCTCATGCCGACCGGAACGGCCGGCTCGAACTGCTCATCCGCGGACGCACACCTGAGGAACTGGCCGACCACCGGCGCCACCTGCTGGACGACGCCGACGGCCCCACCCCGGCCCGGGCCGAGCGCGATCTCGAGCCTGCCTTCGAGCGCGCCCGCCTGGTCGCCACCCGTCAGCACGTCGACGAACTGACGGTCCTCGACAACCTGGCCAGAAGGAGCCGCACCTCATAGGTCGACGCCAGTCGGGGAACACGTAATCGTCAGGCGCTCTGTGGGCAAGGACGATGAACTGGCCCGACACCTTGTCCGGCAGTCCGGCGATCGGAGCTGAGTCGTCGATCTTGGTGACCGTGACAACCAACGCGCTTCGCTCCATGGCCGTGAGCCGAAGCACGCCAGTTGTCACCCGCGGAGCCGGATGACGCGGAGCATGAAGACCGGACGAAGCAGCGTGGTTGTCACCAGCGAGGCACGCGGCTCGTCACAAACGCTCATTCAGCAGCCTTCCTGTCACCGGGCCCGCGACGACCGGTGGCTGGAGAGGTGGTGCGCGGCCGTAGCCGTTCTCCCTGAGGCCCGAACATGATCAGATACTCGACCGGTCCGTCGGATCCGGCGTTCGCGACGCCGTGGGGGATGAGGGTGTCGAACTCGGCGACGTCCCTGGCCACCAGGACGAGATCCTGATCACCGAGTGCGAGCCACAGCCGCCCGTACAGGACGCACAGCCACTCGTAGCCCTCGTGGGACACCTGCCGGGGCCGCCCGGGCGGCCCCTCGACGGCAGGCAGGACGTGCTTGTGGGCGTGCAGACCACCGACGTACCGGGTCAGCGGCAGCACCGCCTTGTCGTCGCCGAAACTGTGCCGCGCCGTGCTGCGGGGCTCGGCCGCGGGGGCGGGCGCCGTGCCGGCCAGCTCGTCCAGGGAGACTGCGAAGTCCTGCGCCAGCTGTAGCACCACCTCCAGGGTGGGCTTGCGCCGGCCGGTCTCGATCCGCGACAGCGTGCTGGCCGAGATGCCGGTCGCGCGGCTGACTTCGGTGAGTGTGACGCCACGGCGCTCGCGCACCACCCGCAGGCGGGGCCCCACCGCCGCCAGCATCTGGGCCACATCGTCCCCTGCCACAGTCCCTGTTCCTTCCCGCCGTGCCGCTTCACCACCCTGACCTGCAAGCTTGCCAGAATGGCAACGATGATCGCGCCGAGTGGCCGCCGCGCCGCATGATCGGTGGATACCCGCCGGCCGCCCGCGAACCGAGGAGAAGCCCCTATGCAGTCCGAGCCGACCGCCGCACTCCACCACCGCACGGTCGAGGCCCCTGCCGGGCGCCTGCACCTGGTCGAGCAGGGCACTGGCCCGCTGGTCCTGCTCGTGCACGGCTTCCCCGAGTCCTGGTACTCCTGGCGCCACCAACTCCCGGCCCTCGCCGCGGCCGGCTACCGGGCAGTGGCGATCGACGTGCGCGGCTACGGCCGCTCCTCCAAGCCCGCAGCGACCGACGCCTACCGAATGCTCGACCTGGTGCGGGACAACCTCGCCGTCGTGCGCGCCCTCGGCGAGGAAAGCGCGGTGGTCGTCGGCCATGACTGGGGCTCCAACATCGCCGCCGCCTCCGCCCTCATCCACCCCGGAGTCTTCCGCGCGGTCGGCTTGCTGAGCGTCCCCTATGCGCCGCCCGGCGGCCCCCGCCCCACCGACGTCTTCGGCCGGATCGGCGGCCCCGAGCAGGAGTTCTACGTCTCCTACTTCCAGGAGCCCGGCCGCGCCGAGGCGGAGATCGAGCCCGATGTCCGGGGCTGGCTCGCGGGCTTCTACGCGGCCCTGTCCGCCGACACCATGCCCGCCCGGGGCGAGCCCGACCCGCACTTCGTCGCCCCCGGCTGTCAGATGCGCGACCGTTTCCCCGTCGGCCCGCTCCCGGCCTGGTTGAGCGAGGAGGACCTCGACGTCTACGCCGGGGAGTTCGATCGCACCGGCCTGACCGGCGCCCTGAACCGCTACCGCAACATGGACCGCGACTGGGAAGACCTCGCACCGTACCGCGGAGCCCCGATCAAACAGCCCGCCTTGTTCATCGGCGGCGCACTGGACGCCTCCACCACCTGGATGTCCGACGCCATCGACGCCTACCCCACCACCCTCCCCGGCCTGTCGGCCTCCCACCTCCTGGACGGCTGCGGCCACTGGATCCAGCAGGAACGCCCCGAGGAGGTCAACAGCCTCCTGATCGACTGGCTCGCCACCTGGGCGCGCGTGTCAGCGCCACAACGAGGGCGGTAGGTACCGGTGTTCGAGGTGTGACGTTCGTGTGGCGGCGGCCGGTTGCGCACTGTCGGGGCCGGAGGCGGGTGGATACGCTGCGCGGACGGTTTCGAACTGGAGGTGCGGATGCGTCGTCCTGTCGTGCGGAAGCTGTCGGTTCTGGCGGTCTCGGCCGCCGTCGTCTCGGTGGGGGCCGCGGCGCCACCGGCCCCGGGGAGCGCCGCCACCCCCGCGAAGGTGCCGGTCGCGGTCGGCTACGGCGGCGCGGTCGCCAGTGTCGACGCGGACGCCACGGCTGCCGGCATCGAGGTCCTGCGCAAGGGCGGCAACGCGGTCGACGCGGCCGTCGCCACGGCTGCCGCCCTCGGCGTCACCGAGCCCTACTCCTCCGGCGTCGGCGGAGGCGGCTACTTCGTCTACTACGACGCCAAGTCCCGTACGGTGCACACCATCGACGGGCGGGAGACGGCACCGCTGACCGCCGACTCCCAGTTGTTCGTGGAGAACGGCAAGGCGCTCCCCTTCGCCGACGCGGTGACCAGCGGCCTCGGTGTCGGCACCCCGGGCACCCCGGCCACCTGGCAGACCGCCCTGGACCGGTGGGGCAGCCGGGGGCTCGGCACGGTGCTCCAGCCCGCCGAACGGATCGCCCGCGACGGCTTCACCGTCGACGACACCTTCCGCAGCCAGACCGCCGCCAACGAGATCCGTTTCCGCCGCTTCCCGGCCACCACCCGGCTGTTCCTGCCGAACGGCGCGCTGCCGGTGGTCGGCTCCACGTTCAAGAACCCCGAACTGGCGGACACCTACCAGGAGTTGGGGAAGAAGGGAGCCGGGGCGGTCTACCACGGCGACCTCGGCAAGGACATCCTCGCCACGGTGGACCAGCCGCCGGTGGACCCGGCCTCGGGATACAACGCCCGGCCCGGCCGGCTCTCCGCCCAGGACCTCGCGGCCTACCGCGCCAAGCTCCAGGCGCCCACGAAGACGTCGTACCGGGGACTCGGCGTCTACTCCATCGCGCCCTCCTCCTCCGGTGGCACCACGGTCGGCGAGGCCCTCAACATCCTGGAGAAGACGGACCTCTCGAAGGCGAGCGAGGTCCAGTACCTGCACCACTACATCGAGGCGAGCCGGATCGCGTTCGCCGACCGGGGGCGCTGGGTCGGCGACCCTGCCTTCGAGGACGTACCGACGAAGCAGCTGCTGTCGCAGAAGTACGCCGACTCCCGCGCCTGCCTCGTCAAGGACGACGCGGTGCTCACCAGCCCGCTCGCGCCCGGCGACCCGCGCCACCCGGCGGCCTGCACCACCGCCGGCACGGCCGCCCCGACGACGTACGAGGGCGAGAACACCACCCACCTCACGGTCGCCGACAAGTGGGGCGACGTCGTCTCCTACACCCTCACCATCGAGCAGACCGGCGGCAGCGCCATCACCGTCCCCGGCCGCGGCTTCCTGCTCAACAACGAGCTGACCGACTTCTCCTTCACCCCGGCCAACCCGGCCGTCCACGACCCGAACCTGCCCGGTCCGGGGAAGCGTCCGCGTTCGTCGATCTCGCCGACGATCGTGCTGGACAAGAGCAACAGGCCGGTGGTGGCGCTCGGTTCACCCGGTGGCGCGACCATCATCACCACGGTGCTGCAGACCCTCACCGAGTTCCTCGACCGCGGGCTGCCGCTCGTGGACGCGATCGCCACGCCCCGCGCCAGCCAGCGCAACGCGGCCGCCACGGAACTCGAACCGGCGCTCTACAACAGCGAGGTGAAGGCGGCGCTGCAAGCCATCGGGCACACCTTCACACTCAACCCGGAGATCGGCGCGGCGACGGGCGTGCAACGGCTGCCGAACGGCGAGTGGCTGGCGGCGGCCGAGAAGGTACGGCGCGGCGGCGGCTCGGCGATGGTCGTGCACCTGGAGCGCTAGCCGCTCCGTCCATCGGAGTCGGTGACGGGCGGCGTCGTGCGGCGGACGGCCCGCCCGTCCCGCATGTCCACCGGCACGTGACGGCCCTCCCGGATCCGGCCGCGGTGGAGGGACGCCGACGCGGGCCCGGGTTCCCCGGTCACGAGGTGAACACCCTCAGCCACCTGTGGTAGACGTGTGGTGCCCGGCAGGATCAGAGCACTCGGCGTCCGGCCGGAAAACCTCTCGTAGCGATCCCGTAACACCACTGGTGTTTTCTACCGACCGGAGTGCTCCGGTCTGGCGGGAGTTGGGCGATGGCTGTGGAACAACTCCCCGGGCAGGTCCGGGAGTTCGCGAACCACCTGGACGGTCTGCTGGCGCGCCTGGATCAGGGCGGCGGCTGGTGCGGGGTGTTCTGGCAGCGCGACCCGGACGGCATGCGGGCCTGCCTCGACGGGCGTGAAGTACCGCCCTGGGACGTCGTGGAGGCGCTTCTTCAGGATTTCGCCGCCCGGTACGGTCCCGGCTCCGTGACGTCGGAGAAGGAGCGGGTCCGCGCGCTGCACGCCGCCGCGCTGGCCGCGTCCGACGCCCGGCCCGGCAGCCGGGACGTCCTCGCCGACCGGCTCGACGTGATGCTCCGCGAGCAGCGGTACGCGGCCGAACGGCAGCTGGAACTGGGCCGGGCGCTCACCGCTGCCGCCACCCGCGAGGAGGCCGACACCCTCCGTCTCGACCTCGCCTGGGCCCACGACGACCATGAGCGCGCGACCGCCCGCTGCGCCGAACTCCGGTCCCGGATAGCGGAGTTGGAGCGCCATACGGCCACCGGCCGGCTCCGGGAGGCCGAGCCCGTCCACCGGGACCGCCAGGACGACGTGTTCACCTTCGACGCCGCCTTCCCCGAGGAGGGCACGGGGGCCGGCGCGGACCCGGGACCCGGTGCCCGGACCTTCCCCCGGCAGCGCGAGGCGGAACGCGGACCCGGCACCCAGGACGCCCGCCGCGCCCCGCAGCCCGACCCACGCGCGCGGCGGGACCCCGACGGGCGGGGCCGGGACGACACCGGCTCGGCGGAGCACGGCCACCCACCCGCGCCCGCACTCGCACCCGCGCCCGGCCACGCGGTACCGGAATCCGCGGGGCCGCCCGCCAAGCAGCGCAGGCGCCGCCGGGGCAGCGCCCGCTTCGCCGGCCTGGCCGACGAACCCGCCGCCGCACCGGACCCCGACGACCGGGCCGCCGGCCCCGACGCTCCCGCACCGGCCGCCGCGACCCGCCGTACCCTGCGCGGCGCTCGCTTCGCCGGCGGGGCGGCGCCCCAGCCGGGCCGGCCGGAATCCCGGCCGGCGCGTGAACCGCTGGACGCGGAGGCCCGGCAGCACACCGTGGCGGCCGTACGGAGGCTCGTGGGCCTGCGGAGCGAGGGCCGCACCGGCGAGGCGCACGCACTGCTCGTCGAGATCGCCTACTGGCCCGCCGCCCGCTTCCCGCTGCTCGCCGCCGAACTCCAGCGCGCCGGGCTAGGCGCGGACTGGGCGACCCTGCTCTGGGAGGCGGCCTCGCTGCCCCCCGAGCAGTTGGTCGCCGCCGCCGACGCGCTGGCCGCCGCGGGGCGTCCCGCCGACGGCGAGCAGATCCTCAGGCAGGGCGTCGCCCGTCCCGCCGCCGAGATCGGCGAGGCCGTGCGGGAGCTCGTCGCCGAGGACCGGCACCGCGAGGCCCGTGCGCTGCTCGACGCCTACGTCCGCGTCCGCACCCCCGAGGAGACGGCCCGCGCGGCCGAGGCCGACCCGCGGCACCTCGTGCCGCTCCTGCTGGAGGCCGCCCGGGGTGTTTCGGACCAACGGCACTGGGACCTCGTGCACGCGCTGCGGGTGGCGGGCTTCGCCACCTGACCTGCTGGGCCGTCCGGACCCGCCTCGCGCCCCGGAGTGTGAAACGGGATCGACCCAGCGGGTTAACGACGATGGTCTTGGCAAGCCTCTCCGGGAGGCTTACGTTCGTCCCTCTACGACCTCTGTCTACGGGCGTAGAGGCTCTGACGTCCCGCCGAAGGAGCAGCTCATGGCCAACGTCGTACGCGCCGCACTGGTCCAGGCCACCTGGACCGGCTCCACCGAGTCCATGGTGGCGAAACACGAGGAACACGCCCGCGAGGCGGCCCGCCTGGGCGCCAAGGTCATCGGGTTCCAGGAGGTGTTCAACGCCCCCTACTTCTGTCAGGTCCAGGATGCGGAGCACTACCGCTGGGCCGAGCCGGTGCCCGACGGGCCGACCCTGCGCCGTATGCGGGAGCTGGCCCGGGAGACCGGCATGGTGATCGTCGTCCCGGTCTTCGAGGTCGAGCAGGAGGGCTTCTACTACAACACCGCGGCCGTGATCGACGCCGACGGCACCTTCCTCGGCAAGTACCGCAAGCACCACATCCCCCAGGTCAAGGGCTTCTGGGAGAAGTACTACTTCAAACCGGGCAACGCGGGCTGGCCCGTCTTCGACACCGCCGTGGGCAAGGTCGGCGTCTACATCTGCTACGACCGGCACTTCCCCGAAGGCTGGCGCCAACTCGGCCTCAACGGCGCCCAGTTGGTCTACAACCCGTCGGCCACCTCACGCGGCCTCTCCGCCTACCTCTGGCAGCTGGAACAGCCCGCGGCGGCCGTCGCCAACGAGTACTTCATCGCCGCGATCAACCGGGTCGGCCAGGAGGAGTACGGGGACAACGACTTCTACGGGACGTCGTACTTCGTCGACCCGCGCGGCCAGTTCGTCGGCGAGACGGCGAGCGACAAGACCGAGGAACTCGTCGTCCGCGACCTCGACTTCGGGCTCATCGAGGAGGTGCGGCAGCAGTGGGCGTTCTACCGCGACCGCCGCCCCGACGCCTACGACGGGCTGGTGCGGCCGTGACCAGGGACCTGCTGGGACGCCACCGGAACGTGCTCCCCGACTGGCTCGCCCTCTACTACGACGACCCGCTGGAGATCACGCACGGCGAGGGCCGGCACGTCTGGGACGCCGAGGGCAACAAGTACCTCGACTTCTTCGGCGGCATCCTCACCACGATGACCGCGCACGCGCTGCCCGAGGTGACCAAGGCGGTGAGCGAGCAGGCGGGGCGGATCATCCACTCCTCCACGCTCTACCTCAACCGGCCCATGGTCGAACTGGCCGAGCGCGTCGCCCAGTTGTCCGGCATCCCCGACGCCCGGGTCTTCTTCACCACCTCGGGCACCGAGGCCAACGACACCGCCCTGATGCTGGCCACCACCTACCGGCGCAGCAACCAGATCCTCGCCATGCGCAACAGCTACCACGGCCGCTCCTTCAGCACGGTCGGCATCACCGGCAACAGCGGCTGGTCCCCGACCTCGCTCTCCCCCCTCCAGACCCTCTACGTCCACGGGGGCGTCCGGACCCGCGGGCCCTACGCGGCGCTCAGCGACGAGGAGTTCACCGCGGCCTGCGTGGTGGATCTCAAGGACCTCCTCGGCCACGGCCGCCCGCCGGCCGCGCTGATCGCCGAACCCGTCCAGGGCGTCGGCGGCTTCACCTCCCCGCCGGACGGTCTGTACGCGGCCTTCCGCGAAGTCCTGGCCGAGCGCGGGATCCTCTGGATCACCGACGAGGTGCAGACCGGCTGGGGCCGCACCGGCGACCACTTCTGGGGCTGGCAGGCGCACGCGCGGAACGGTCCGCCGGACATCCTCACCTTCGCCAAGGGCATCGGCAACGGCATGTCCGTCGGCGGCGTCGTCGCCCGCGCCGAGATCATGAACTGCCTCGACGCCAACAGCATCTCGACCTTCGGCGGCACCCAGGTCACCATGACGGCGGCCCTCGCCAACCTCACCTACCTGCTGGAACACGACCTCCAGGGCAACGCCCGGCGCGTCGGCGGCCTGCTCATCGAGCGGCTGCGGTCAGCGACCGCGCAACTGCCGGGCGTACGCGAGGTGCGCGGGCGCGGGCTGATGATCGGCATCGAGCTGGTCCGGCCCGGGACCGACGAGGCCGACCCGCAGGGCGCCGCGGCCGTGCTGGAGGCGGCCCGCGCGGGCGGCCTGCTGCTCGGCAAGGGCGGCGGCCACGACACCAGCGCGCTGCGCATCGCCCCGCCGCTGACCCTCACCGTCGCGGAGGCCGAGGAGGGCGCCGCTCTCCTCGAACAGGCGCTGCGGAGCACGCGGTAGCGGCACGAGCAAGGGAACACCGCCATGACGACCACCACCTCGGCACTCCTCGAACCCGCCCTGTCGGTCCGTCAGATCCTCGCCCTGGAACGGGTGCTGGCCGGGGAGCCCGAGGTGGTGGCCGGGGCGGCCCAGCTCGACCGGAGCGTGCGCTGGGTACACGTGGCCGAGGCCGCCGACGTCGGGGTGATGCTCACCGGCGGCGAGATGGTGCTCACCACCGGCGTGCTCCTCGCCGGTGACGAGGGCGCCCAGGCCGAGTACATCCGGTCCCTGCACCGCGCGGAGGCCGCGGCCGTCGTCCTGGGCCTGGGACGGGCCTTCCCCGCTCCCCCGGACGTGATGCGCCGGGCCGCCGAGCGGTGCGGACTGCCCATGGTGGTGCTGCACCGGCCCTTCCCCTTCGCCGAGTTGACCGAGGAGGTGCAGTCCCGCCTGGTGCGGCGGAAGTTCGCGGCGGTCAGCCTCTCGGAGGCCGTACGCACCGCGCTCACCGGACTCATCACGGCCGGTGCCCCCCTGCAACGCCTGCTCGACGAGGTCGCCTCGCACAGCGCCTGTCCCGTCGTCGTCACCAACCTCGCCCACCGGGTCCTCGCCACCGCGGGCGAACGGCCGGCCGTGGACGACGTGCTGCGCGACTGGGAACGCATCGCGCGCCAGGCCGGCGGCAGCGAGGGCGACGGCTGGATCCGCGCCGAACTCGGTGGACGCGGCGAGCGCTGGGGCCACATCACGCTCTGCGGGCACCGCGGCGACACCGCCACCGGACGGCTGCTCGCCGACCGCGCCGCCGAGGCGCTCGTCCTGCACCGGATGCTCGGCGGCTCCGCGCACACCTGGGAGGAACAGTCCGCGCAGGACCTGCTGACCGACCTGGTCAGCGGGGTCGTACCGGCGCGGCAGTTGCTGCCCCGGGCCAGGGCCGCCGGCCTGCCGGTCAACCGGCGGACCTTCGTGCCGCTCTTCGTGCGCGGCTGTGACTCCGGCCAACTCGACCGCGTACTGCGCCTGTTGGGGCTGTCGGGGCTGGTCGCGGAACTCGCCGACGGCGCCAGTGCCGTGCTCCTGAGCCTCGCCCGGGACCAGGACCCGGACGCCCTCGCCGCACACTTCGCGGGCCGGCTGCGCGCCGAGTCGGGAGCGCCGAAGACCGTGGTGGCCGCCGCCGGGCCGCGCCCCGACTGGGACGACGTGCCCGCCGGACTGCGCGAGGCCCGGCATGTCGCGGACGCCGTGGCCGACTCCCCGGAGGCCCTCGCCCTGCCCGCCGTCGTACGGCTCAGGGATGTCCATCTGCGCGGGCTGATCCGGCTGCTGCGCGACGACCCGCAGGTGCAGTCCTTCGCGGAACGGGAGCTGGACGGGCTGCTCCGCGCGGCCGACGAGGACCTGCTCGCCGTACTGCGGACCTACCTCGCCACCGGCCGCAACAAGTCGCGCACCGCGCTACTGCACCACGTCTCGCGTCCCGCGCTGTACCGCCGGCTGGAGGTCATAGGAACCCGGCTCGGGGTCGACCTCGACGACTTCGAACAGGCCGCCTCGGTGCACATCGCGCTGCTCGCGCATGACGCGCAACAGCGGTGAAACATGGGACCACCTGGGAGAACGGCGGTGAAACATGGGCGCACGGCAGGGTGACACGGTGACACGCCACGCCCCCGCGGACGTGACACCGTGCACCTCAATCCGGCCCCCGGGACTTCCTAGGCTCGCCCCACACCGAGCGACCGGAGGTCCCGATGAGCACCGTGATTCGTGCCGCCCTCTTCCAGACCGCCTGGACGGGCGACAAGGAGTCGATGATCCAGGTCCACGAGCAGGCGGCCCGCGACGCGGCCGCACAGGGTGCCCAAGTCCTGTGCTTCCAGGAGCTGTTCTACGGACCGTACTTCTGCCAGGTCCAGGACAAGGCGTTCTACGAGTACGCCGAACGGATCCCCGACGGCCCGATCGTCAAGCGCTTCCAGGCGCTCGCCAGGGAACTGGGCATCGTCCTCGTCCTGCCGATGTACGAGGAGGAGCAGCCCGGCGTCCTGTACAACACCGCCGCCGTGATCGACGCGGACGGCTCGTACCTCGGCAAGTACCGCAAGCACCACATCCCCCAAGTCCCCGGATTCTGGGAGAAGTTCTACTTCCGCCCCGGCAACAGCGGCTGGCCCGTCTTCGACACCGCGGTCGGCCGGATCGGCGTCTACATCTGCTACGACCGGCACTTCCCGGAGGGCTGGCGCGCGCTGGGGCTGGCCGGCGCCGAGATCGTCTTCAACCCGTCGGCCACCTCACGCGGTCTGTCGGCCTACCTCTGGCAGCTGGAACAGCCGGCCGCCGCCGCCGCGAACGAGTATTTCGTCGGCGCCATCAACCGGGTCGGGGTCGAGGAGCTCGGCGACAACGACTTCTACGGCACCAGCTACTTCGTCGACCCGGAGGCCCAGTTCGTCGGCGAGGTGGCCAGCGACAAGGAGCCCGAACTGCTCGTCCGGGACGTGGACCTGGCGAAACTCCGCGAGGTCCGCGACCGCTGGCAGTTCTACCGCGACCGCCGCCCGGACGCCTACGAGCCGCTCACCGCACCGTAGGACAGGCGGTGTCCGCGCCCCGGCGAGGGGCGCGGGGCGGCATCCGGCCGCGGCCCCGCCGCGGAGCGCGACCGGCCGTGGCCGGCCCGCCCGTCACCGACCGCTCACCGAGCGGAGCGTCAAGGTCAGGAGAGGGAGAATGAGCAGCCGTACCGTCATCCGTGGCGGACTCGTCGTCACCGCGTCCGACGAGATCCACGCCGACGTCCTGATCGAGGACGGCCGTGTCGCCGCCCTCGCCGCCTCCGGCACCCCCGCCGCCGAGGCCTGGAGTGCCGAGCGGGCCATCGACGCCACCGGGAAGTACGTCATCCCCGGCGGCGTCGACGGACACACCCACATGGAGATGCCGTTCGGCGGCACCTTCGCCGCCGACACCTTCGAGACCGGCACCCGCGCCGCCGCCTGGGGAGGTACGACGACCATCGTCGACTTCGCCATCCAGAGCGTCGGCGGCGCCCTGCGCGAGGGGCTCGACGCCTGGCACGCCAAGGCCGAGGGCAACTGCGCCATCGACTACGGCTTCCACATGATCGTCTCCGACGTCAACGAGAACACCCTCAAGGAGATGGACCTGCTGGTCGAGGAGGGAGTCACCTCCTTCAAGCAGTTCATGGCCTACCCCGGCGTCTTCTACAGCGACGACGGCCAGATCCTGCGCGCCATGCAGCGCGCCGCCGGCAACGGCGGCCTGATCATGATGCACGCCGAGAACGGCATCGCCATCGACGTCCTCGTCGAGCAGGCGCTCGCCCGCGGCGAGACCGACCCCCGCTACCACGGCGAGGTCCGCAAGGCCCTCCTGGAAGCTGAGGCCACCCACCGCGCCATCAAGCTCGCCCAGGTGGCCGGCGCGCCCCTCTACGTCGTGCACGTCTCCGCGATGGAGGCCGTCGCCGAGCTCGCCAGGGCGCGCGACGAGGGCCTGCCGGTCTTCGGCGAGACCTGCCCGCAGTACCTGTTCCTGTCCACCGACAACCTCGCCGAGCCCGGCTTCGAGGGCGCCAAGTACGTGTGCAGTACGCCCCTGCGCCCCAGGGAGCACCAGGCCAAGCTCTGGCAGGGCCTGCGCACCAACGACCTCCAGGTCGTCTCCACCGACCACTGCCCCTTCTGCTTCGTGGGCCAGAAGGAGCGGGGCCGGGGCGACTTCTCCAAGATCCCCAACGGGATGCCGGGCGTCGAGAACCGGATGGACCTGCTCCACCAGGCCGTCGTCGAAGGACGCATCTCGCGCCGCCGCTGGATCGAGATCGCCTGCGCCGCCCCGGCCCGCATGTTCGGCCTCTACCCGAAGAAGGGCACCATCGCCCCGGGCGCCGACGCCGACGTGGTGATCTACGACCCGCACGCCGAGCAGACCGTCTCCGCCGAGACCCACCACATGAACGTCGACTACTCGGCATACGAGGGCAAGCGGCTGACCGGCCGGGTCGAGACGGTCCTCTCGCGCGGCGAACCCGTCATCACCGAGCGGGAGTACACCGGGCACGCGGGCCACGGCGTCTACACCCCGCGCTCCACCTGTCAGTACCTCAACTAGGAGTGGCGCACATGGACTTCGGACTCGTCCTGCAGACCGACCCTCCGGCCTCCCGGGTCGTCAGCCTGATGCAGCGCGCCGAGCGCAACGGCTTCACCCACGGCTGGACCTTCGACTCCGCCGTGCTCTGGCAGGAGCCGTTCGTGATCTACAGTCAGATCCTGGCCCAGACCGAGACGTTGACGGTGGGCCCGATGGTCACCAACCCGGGCACCCGCACCTGGGAGGTCACCGCCTCCACCTTCGCCACCCTCAACGACATGTTCGGCAACCGCACCGTCTGCGGCATCGGCCGCGGCGACTCCGCGATGCGCGTCGCCGGCCGCCCCCCGAACACCCTGGCCCGGATCAGTGAGGCCATGAAGGTCATCAGGGCGCTCGGCTCCGGCCGGGAGGCCGACCTCGGCGGCACCGTCATCAGCTTCCCGTGGATCGGGGAAGGCGCCCAACTCCCGGTCTGGATGGCCGCGTACGGCCCCAAGGCCCTGAAGATGACCGGCGAGGAGGCCGACGGCTTCATCCTCCAGCTCGCCGACCTCTACCTCACCGAGTACATGGTGAAGGCCGTCAAGGACGCGGCGCGCGCCGCCGGCCGCGACCCGTCCGAGGTCAAGATCTGTGTCGCCGCGCCCGCCTACGTCACCGAGGACGACTCGCCCGAGGCGCTCGCCCACGCCCGCGACCAGTGCCGCTGGTTCGGCGGCATGGTCGGCAACCACGTCGCCGACCTCGTCTCCAAGTACGGCGAGCACTCCGCCGCCGTACCCGACGAACTCACCGACTACATCAAGGCCCGTCAGGGGTACGACTACGCTCACCACGGGCGCAGCGACAACCCCGACACCCAGTTCGTCCCGGACGAGATCGTCGACCGCTTCTGCGTCATCGGCCCGGTCGAGAAGCACATCGAGAAACTGAACGCCCTGCGCGAGCTGGGGGTCGACCAGTTCGCCGTCTACGACATGCACGACGCCCAGGAAGTCACCATCGACGCCTACGGCGCGCAGGTCATCCCGGCCGTCAACGCCTGATCCCCACAACCCCGTTGATCTCCCCCTTCCCCTCGGGTCCCGCCGCTCCGCCGACCCGGGAAGGGGGCCCGGGGCGCTCCCCACGCGCGTACCCCCCGACCGCCCGCACGGCCTCTCCCGTCCCGCCTCATCCGATTGGCCTGCCCATGACCGACACCACACCACCGGCCATACCGCCCACCGCCCAAGTCACCCTCGCCGACGGCCGGGTGGAGATCGCCCCCGGATCCCCGCCGCCGAGCGGACCGTACGCCAACGACGACCTCCTCCCGGTCCCCGTCGAGAAGCGCACCTGGACCACGTACAACTTCTCCGCGCTCTGGGTCGGCATGGCCCACAACACCGCCTCCTGGACCCTCGCCTCCGGGCTGATCGCCGTCGGCATGGACTGGAAGCAGGCGGTGTTCACCATCGCCCTGGCCAACCTGATCGTGCTGGTGCCCATGCTGCTCACCGGGCACGCGGGACCGAAGTACGGCATCCCCTTCCCGGTCTTCGCCCGCGCCTCCTTCGGGGTGCGCGGCGCCAACCTGCCCGCTGTCGTACGGGCGTTGGTGGCGTGCGGCTGGTTCGGCATCCAGACCTGGATCGGCGGTGAGGCGATCTACTTCCTCGCCGGCAAGCTGATCGGCGACAGCTGGGCCAACGCCTCGCACATCGGGGCGTACGCCTGGACGATGTGGCTCTCCTTCGCACTCTTCTGGGCGCTCCAGGTCGCGATCATCTACCGGGGCATGGAGACGATCCGCCGCTTCGAGAACTGGGCGGCGCCCTTCGTGCTCGTCGGCGCGTTCGTGATGCTGTGGTGGATGAGCGGCAAGGCCGGCGGATTCGGGCCGCTCTTCGACCAGCCGTCCAAGCTGGGCTGGGGCGGCGGCTTCTGGAAACTGTTCTGGCCCTCGCTCATGGGCATGATCGGCTTCTGGTCGACCCTCTCCCTGAACATCCCCGACTTCACCCGCTACGGCAGAAGCCAGAAGGCCCAGACCTGGGGACAGGCCCTCGGTCTGCCCACCACCATGACGTTGTTCGCGTTCCTGTCGGTGCTGGTCACCTCCGGTTCGCAGGCGGTCTACGGCACGGCGATCTGGGACCCCGTCCAGCTCGCGGCGAAGACGGACAGCACGGTCGGTCTGCTCTACGCGCTGGTGACCGTGCTGGTCGCGACCCTCTCCGTGAACATCGCGGCCAACCTCGTCTCGCCCGCCTTCGACTTCTCCAACATCGCGCCCCGCCGGATCAGTTTCCGCACCGGCGCCCTCGTCACCAGCGTCCTGGCCGTGCTGATCTGCCCCTGGAAGCTGTACTCCGACCCGCAGGGCTACATCTTCACCTGGCTCGGCCTGGTCGGCGGTCTGCTCGGCACGGTCGCCGGCATCCTCATCGCCGACTACTGGATCCTGCGCCGCGGCAAGCTCGACCTCACCGACCTGTACCGGGCGGGCGGCCGTTACTGGTACGACGGCGGCTGGAACTGGCGGGCCGTCGTCGCCTTCCTGGCCGGCGGCGTCCTCGCAGTCGGAGGCGCCGACTTCCACCCGCTGCTCGACGGCCGGCCCGTCCCGGCGCTGTCCGCACTCGCCGACTACGGCTGGGCCGTGGGCCTGGGCACCTCGATGGCGCTCTACGTCGTCCTGACCCTGCTGACCCGCGGGACACAGACGCCGGAGCAGGCGGCGGAGCAGGCGGCGGCGCCCGTCGAGGCGTAGCACCACCGGCTCAACTGGAGGGCGGTCAGGCGGCCTTGCCGCCCTCCAGCGCGGTCACCGCCTCCTTGGCCGCCTTGATCGCGCCCTTGTTGATCTCGTCCGTGCTCGGCGCCTTCTTCGTCTCGAAGTCGCTGCCGTTGTAGGTCACGACCACCAGCGCGTTGGACGCGCGGACCACCACCACGCCCTCCCGGGTCTGCTGCTTGTCCTGCGTGGTGAGGTTCACCACCGAGTACGCCGAGTCGCCGAGCCCGGGGACCGCGCCGCCGCCGGTCTTCTTGCTGATGGTCTCCGTGTACGACTTCTGTGCCACCTGGTCGGAGGCGGAGATCTCGAAGGACACGTCGAGCCAGCGGTAGTCGAACCCCTTGAGCGCGTTCCACGAGCAGGTACGGCGCACCTTCTCGTCCGTCGACGGGATCTCCTTGCCGTCCGTCTTCGCCCCCGGGACAAGGGACTTGACTGTCGCCGTCGTCACGCTCCCGCAGGGCGCGGGGGAGGCGCCGTAGGTCTTGGTGACCGCGCTGGCGGACGGCGTTGGGTCCGCCTGGGCACCGGACCCCGTCGTGGGCGTCGCTTTGTGCTCGGTGGTCGACGTGGCGGCGAACGGCCCCGAGGTCAGGGCCCAGCCCATCGCGGCGAGCACGACGACCGGCGACAGCCGCGCGGTGAGGGCGAGCGGCAGAGGAAGAGAACGCAAGGCGCACTTCTCGTGGGGGATGGTGCGGAGGGAGTCCGCACTGCGGACGGGACGCCAGTCTCACATGACTGCCTGTGAGGCGGAAGGGTGAACTCGCTCCGTACCTGTGCGGTGACACAGCTCGCGGGCCGCCTCTCCGGCCCGGTGCCCGGCCCGGCACCCGCGGCGGCCGGTCCGCACCGCGCACGGCCGGCGCGCTCCCGATGCGCCCGGCAACAGCCGCTCCGCCAGCAGGGCCGACGCGATCCGGTTGACGAAGGGGAAGGCGAGAACGGTGCCCGGACAGGCCGGCGCCTGCCCCGCCGGGAACGGAAACGGCTCCCGAGGCGCCCCCGGGACACGGGTCGCGCGCCCCCATGCCGGCACACGTGCGTGCTCCTCCTCCACGGGTCTCCCGCCGCGCGCCGGCCGTTCGGCGAGAGCGTGATCACCGGTGGCGTGCAGCAACCCGGTGTGCGCGTCGACGAGGAACGGGCACCTGTTGGCGAGCGACACCCCGAGGGCCGCCAGTTCCCTGCCGGTCCTGGCGCCGACCCCGGCGATCAACGACTCGCGTGTCAACGCCCCGGCGGGCGGGCGCCAGGAGTTCGGGAAGCGAGGAGAGCGCCACGAACCCGCTGGGCGCCCGCGACCGGGCCCAACTCGTCGTATCCGCCCGCGAGTCGGGCCTGGTCGCCCCTCGCGTCCCGGCTCCGGGGCCGGGCCGAGGTCGATAGCCTGCGCGGGAAACGGCGTGAAACGGCGGGGACCGCACGGACCGACTTCGCGGTCTTCCTCGGTCCCCTCCCGGACCCGTCCCGCGCGTCCGCCACCCTGGCCGATGCGCCGAACCAGCGAGGTGAGAGCCCCCATGTTCACCACCCGCCCCACCCTCCAGGGCACCTTCGGCATGGTGTCCTCCACCCACTGGCTCGCCTCGCAGTCGGCGATGGCCGTCCTGGAGGACGGCGGCAACGCCTACGACGCAGCCGTCGCCGGCGCCTTCGTCCTGCACGTCGTCGAACCGCACCTCAACGGGCCCGCGGGCGAGGTGCCGATCCTGCTCGCCCCCGCCGGCGGCGAGGTACGGGTGCTGTGCGGACAGGGCGTCGCACCGGCCGGGGCCACCGTCGCGCACTACCGGGGACTCGGCCTCGACCTCGTCCCCGGCACGGGCCCCCTCGCCGCCGCCGTACCCGGCGCCTTCGACGCCTGGATGCTGCTCCTGCGCGACCACGGCACCAAGCCGCTCGCCGACGTCCTGAAGTACGCCGTCGGATACGCGGAGGACGGGCATGCGCCCGTGGAGGGCGTCGGCGCGACCGTGGAGACGGTCCGGGAGCTGTTCGAGACGGAGTGGACCTCGTCGGCGGACGTGTACCTCCCGGACGGCAGGGCGCCCCGGACCGGCGAGCTGTTCCGCAACTCCGCGCTGGCCGCCACCTGGCGACGGCTGCTCGCCGAGGTGTCCGGCGCGGGCGAGCGGGTCACCCAGATCGAGGCGGCCCGCGAGGTGTGGCGCTCCGGCTTCGTCGCCGAGGCCCTCCTACGGCAGGCGCGGCGCCCCACCCTGGACACCAGCGGCGCTCACCACACCGGCACGCTCACGGCCGCCGACCTCGCCGGCTGGTCCGCGTCCTACGAGACTCCGGTGACGTACGACTGGCGGGGCTGGACCCTGTGCAAGGCCGGCCCGTGGAGCCAGGGCCCGGTCCTCCTCCAGCAGCTGGCCCTGCTCCCGCCCGAGCTGCCGGCACCCGGCACCGCCGACCACCTGCACCTGCTGATCGAGGGCTGCAAGCTCGCCATGGCCGACCGGGAGGCCTGGTACGGCGACGCGCCCGGCGCCGCCGTACCCCTCGACGACCTGCTGTCCCCCCGGTACAACGCGGCGCGCCGCGCACTCGTCGGCGACCGGGCCCGCCACGAGCTGCGGCCCGGCGCTCCGGCCGGCCGGAGCCCACGACTGCCCCGGCACGCGCGCGTGGACGCCGTCGACACGTTCGCCGCCCGCGCCCCCGGTGCGGGCGAGCCGACCGTGGTGAGCCTTCCCGGCGGGCCGGCCGTCGCCGCCGACGGCACCACCCGGGGCGACACCTGCCACCTCGACGTCGTCGACCGCTGGGGAAACATGATCGCGGCCACGCCCAGCGGCGGCTGGCTCCAGTCCAACCCGGTCGTGCCCGGACTCGGCTTTCCCCTCGGCACCCGGCTCCAGATGGCCTGGCTGGAGGAAGGGCTGCCCAACTCCCTTGCCCCGGGCCGCCGTCCGCGCACCACGCTCAGCCCGACGGTCGCGCTGCGCGACGGGGTGCCCGTCCTGGCGTTCGGCACGCCCGGCGGCGACCAGCAGGACCAGTGGCAGCTCCACTTCTTCCTGGCGGTCGCCCTGCGGTCCCGGGCGCGCGGCGGACTCGACCTCCAAGGCGCGATCGACGCCCCCAACTGGCACACCGACGGCTTCCCCAGCTCCTTCTACCCGCGCGGCACCCGGCCCGGCAGCGTGACCGTGGAGTCCCGCACCGACCCCGGGACCGTGGCGGAGCTGCGCCGGCGCGGCCACGACGTGACCGTCGGCGACGCCTGGTCCGAGGGGCGGCTCTGCGCGGTCGCCCGCGATCCGCACACCGGGATCCTGTCGGCCGCCGCGAACCCGCGGGGCATGCAGGGGTACGCCGTCGGACGTTGAACCCGGCGCCGGGTGTTCATGCCGATTCCGCCCGTTGGGCACCGGGCCGGGGGGAATTGTCAGTGGTCCGTGCTCTCATGGGGGCATGATCGGAGACACCGAAACCATCGAAGAGTTTCTCGTACACAGCTCGGCCGACGTGGAGGAGGCGGTCCGCACGGCGGCCGCCGCCGAGATCATGCCCCGGTTCCGCAAGCTCGCCGCGCACGAGGTCGACCAGAAGACCGGACCGCACGACCTCGTCACGGACGCCGACCGCAACGCCGAGCGGTATCTCACCGAGGTGCTCGGCGGCCTCCTGACCGGCTCCGTCGTGGTCGGCGAGGAGGCGGTGCACGCCGACCCCGAGACGTACGAGGCCCTCCAGGGTGACGCCCCGGTCTGGATCGTCGACCCGGTCGACGGGACACGGCAGTTCGTGCACGGGGACCCTGCCTTCTGCACCCTCGTCGCGCTCGCCCGGCACGGCGTCGTCCTCGCCTCCTGGAGCTACGCGCCCGCCCTGGGCCTGATGGCGACGGCCGTCCGGGGCGGCGGCGCCCTCCTCGACGGCGTGCCGCTGCGCTCCGGCGCCCCGGAGCCCGGCCGGGACCTGGAGGTCGCCACCTCCCACCCGGACTACACGACGGACGCGCAGAAGCGCGCCCTGCTCGGCCTGTGGGCCGACGGGGTGCGGACCCGGCCGTGCGGTTCGGCGGGACTTGAGTATCTGGCCGTCGCCCGGGGCGAGTTGGACGCGACGGCCTTCTCCTGGGAGGCCGCCTGGGACCACGCGGCGGGCCTGCTCCTCGTCGAGGAGGCGGGCGGCGTCCACCGCACGCTCACCGGCGAGCCGTTCCGGATAGCGGGCGGCAACTCCCTGCCGTTCACCACGGCCCGGGACGCGACGACGGCCCGGCGCGTGGTCGACCTCCTCCGCGCGTCCTAGCTTGAACCTGCCCAGGAGCTGTCGGTGCGGCGGCATATCCTGGCCCCCAGTGGCCATCGGCTGACGAAGGGGTCCGGAGGTGCCGTCGATGCTCGATGCGGTCGTAGTGGGTGCGGGGCCGAACGGACTGACGGCTGCCGTGGAGCTGGCCCGCCGGGGCTTCTCCGTGGCCGTCTTCGAGGCGCGCGACACCGTGGGAGGGGGTGCCCGCACCGAGGAGCTGACCCTCCCCGGCTTCCGGCACGACCCCTGCTCGGCGGCGCACCCGCTCGGCGTCAGCTCACCCGCCTTCCGCGCCCTGCCACTGGAGCGCTACGGCCTGGAGTGGCTGCACGCCGAACTCCCCATGGCCCACCCGTTCCTCGACGGCACGGCCGCGGTCCTGTCGCGGTCGGTCGCGGAGACGGCCGCCTCCTTCGGGCCGCGTGACGCGGGCACGTACCGCAGGCTGGTCGAGCCCTTCCTGCCCCGATGGGACACCCTCGTCCGGGACTTCATGTCCCTGCCGCTGACCGCGCTGCCGCGCGACCCGGTGACGCTCGCCCGCTTCGGCCTCGCCGGCCTGCCCCCCTCGACCTGGCTGACCCGCCGCTTCCACGACGAGCGCGCGAAGACCCTGTTCGCAGGTCTGGTGGCCCATGTGATGGCCCCGCTCGGCGGGTTCGCCACCGGGGCGGTCGGCCTGGTCTTCGCGCTGGCGGCGCACGCGCGGGGGTGGCCGGTGGCTCGCGGCGGCTCCCAGGCGATCTCCGACGCGCTGACCGCCTACCTGACGGACCTGGGCGGCGTCGTCCACACCGGCTACGAGGTCAAGCGCCTCGACGACCTGCCCCCGGCCCGCGCCTACGTCTTCGACACCTCGCCCACCGCTCTCGCCAGGATCGCCGGCTTCGGCCGCTACTACGAGGGCTACCGCTACGGGCCCGGCGTCTTCAAGGTCGACTACGCCCTGGACGGCCCGGTGCCGTGGACGGCGGAGGAGGCGCGCCGTGCCGGCACCGTGCAGATCGGCGCGGACAGCGGGGAGATCGGCGCCGCCCTGCGCGCGGTGGCCCGGGAGGGCCGGGCCCCCGACCCGCCGTTCCTGATCACCGTCCAGCCCGGTGTCGCCGACCCCACCCGGGCCCCGGCCGGGAAGCAGGTCTTCTGGGCGTACGGCCATGTGCCGAACGGCTGGACCGGCGACCTCACGGACACCATGGAGCGCCAACTGGAGCGCTTCGCACCGGGGTTCCGCGACCGGGTCCTCGCCCGCGCCGTCGCGGGGCCGCCCGGACTCGCCGCTCGCAACGCCAACTACGTAGGCGGCGACATCGCCTCCGGCGCGACGTCGGGGCTCCAGCTCCTGCTCCGCCCGAGGCTCTCCCTGTCCCCGTACGGCACCCCGCACCCGGCGGTGTTCATCTGTTCCTCGGCGACCCCGCCGGGCCCCGGCGTGCACGGCATGTCGGGACACAACGCGGCGAAGGCCGTCTGGCGGAGGCTGAGGCAGTCATGACGACGATCACCCTGGTCCGGGGCGACATCACCCGGCAGCGGGCCGACGCGATCGTCAACGCGGCCAACTCCTCGCTGCTGGGCGGTGGGGGCGTGGACGGCGCGATCCACCGGGCGGGCGGCCCCGCGATCCTCGCCGACTGCCGGCGGCTGCGCGCCTCCCGGTACGGCAAGGGTCTCGCCACCGGCCGGGCGGTCGCCACCACGGCCGGGGAGCTGGACGCCCGCTGGGTGATCCACACGGTCGGCCCGGTCCACTCGGGCGAGGAGGACCGCTCGGCCCTGCTCGCCTCCTGCTACCGCGAGTCGCTCCGGGTGGCGGACGAACTCGGCGCCCGCACGGTCGCGTTCCCCGCCGTCTCCGCCGGCATCTACGGCTGGCCGCTGGACGACGCGGCCCGTATCGCCGTCGAGACGGTACGGGCCGCGCAGACCGCGGTCGAGGAGGTCACCTTCGTCCTCTTCGACGAGCGGGCGTACGGGGCGTTCGCCGCGTGGCTCGGCTGACGCGGCCAACTCCCCTGTGATCAGTGTGATCAGCCGACGATGCGGTGCGTGGTCCAGAACGAGGTGAGGTCCGTGCTCGTCGCGGCCTGCGCCGCGGCCTTGAACTCGGCCGTGGTCGAGACGCCGTACCAGTGCGAAGTGGCGTAGTCCTTCAGGAGTTTGGCCATCGCGGTGTCACCGAGGACGCGGCGCAGATCGTGCAGGGCGCACTTGCCGTAGCCGTAGACGACGGTGGAGTAGCGGGAGGAGTGGGCGTCCCAGTAGGCCATCGAGTTGGTGATGTTCTCCGCCGAGGAGGCCCAGGAGGTGCTGTTCCAGCAGTTGGTGCCGGTGAGTCCCTGTGCGAGGTCGGTGGCGTAGTCGGTGAACGCCTCGTCCAGCCAGGGGCTGTTGTACTCGTCGTCGCCGACGATCCCGTAGAACCACTGGTGCCCGATCTCGTGGGTGAGCGCAGTGGTGCTGACCAGGTCGAGGACGAATCCCGGGTACTCCATGCCGCCGAACCAGAAGTTGTTGTCGATCACGGCGTCCAACTCGCCGTAGGGGTAGGCGCCGAAGCGGCCGGCGTGGGCGTCCACGGCGCTCTTCGCGGTCGTGAGCATGGACTGGGCGTTGGAGGAGCTGATGCCCGAGACCGAGTAGATGTTGATCGGGGTGCCGGCCGTCGACGTACCCGAGATCTTGCTGAACGGGCCCGCCGCCCAGGCGAAGTCGCGGACCTTGGAGGCGGTGGCGGTGGTCACCGTGCGCCCGCTGGTTCCGGAGGCGTCGACCGAGGTGCCGGTGGCGGGGACCAGCAGGCTCGTCGGGTGGTCGAGGGTCACCTTGAAGTCGGCGGCCAGGGAGTAGAAGGACTCGCCGTTGTTGGTGTACGGGTCGAGGTGCCAGCCCGAGCCGTCCTTGACCGCGAGGACCGGCAGCGCGTTGCCGATCATGCTGAACGCGCCGTCGTAGCCGAACCGGTCGGCGCCACTCGGGACCGTGATCCCCAAGTCGAAGCCGATCGTGGTCGATTGACCCTGTGCGAGCGGGGTCGGCAGCGCGATCTGGAGGGCCGTGCAGGCGACCGAGAGGGCGCCCGCAGTGCCGCCGGTGACGTTGGTGACCGTGATCGGCGGCGCGGAGCAGGTGCCGTGGTAGTTGTCCCACAGCCGCAGGTACACCTCGGTGAGCGGGGTGGCCGACGCGTTGGTGAAGGTCGTGCTCTCGTGCCCGGTCCAGCTGGTGCCGCTGGTGTTGCTGGTCAGGCTGACGGTGTACGACGGCGCGGCCGGTGTACGGGTGGAGTCGGCCGGCGGGGTCGTGTCGCCGGAGGTGTCGAGGGCGATGTCGTCGAGGACGAAGCTCGTCTGGAGGCTGGAGTCCTCCACGCCGGTGAAGGCGAGGGCCACGGTCTGGCCCGCGAACGCCGACACGTCGAAGGACTTCTGGACGTAACCGGTGGCCTTGTTCAGGTTCGAGTACGTCGCCAGCGTCGTACTGCCGATCTTCGCCGTGAGCTTGTCGTACGCGGTGGACGAGGTCGTCTCGGCGGTGTCGATGTGCAGCCAGAACGTCAGGGTGGCGCTGCTGCACCCGGAGGGGACGGTGACGCTCTGGGAGAGCGTGTCGGTGTGCGTGCTGCCGACACCGTCGAGCCAGGCGAAGCTGGCGCCGCCGTGGGCGCTCTGCCCGGTGCGGCTGGTGATGACACTGGTCGAGGACTGCGTCCAGGACGAAGTGCCGCTCTCGAAGCCGCCGTTGGCGACCACCTGCGCCGGGGTGCAGGCGGCGGCGACCGGCGCCGCGGTGGGCGCGGCGGCGGCCGGGAGGGCGGGGAGCGAGACGGCGGCCAGCGCGGCGACGGCGAACAAGCCGGCGGCCAGGCCCTTGTGGGGGGTCGATCTCACACGGAACTCCTTCTGCGGCGGCCGGGATCCCGGCCTGCTCGGTGGACGCCCGGCCGGCCTGGGTGCGCCGGCGGGCGACCGCGTGGGGTACGCGCAGCGATTGCGTGATCGCGGGGGAAGCTTGGCAGATTTGACCGGAGCATGCCACAAGAAGGGGAAAGGTCGCACCGGGGAAGAAGAACGTGCGGGGCAGGGCCGTGTACCCGCCGGAAGCGGAGCCGGTCACTCCCGCGTTGACCGCGCCATGCCCGGATGTGGCCTGGGCGTGGCCGAATGTACGCCTTCGGTTGGTTCCATCGAACGATGGACCACATCACGTTCCTCGTGGCGGTCGTCATCGTCACGGCCTTGGCCTTCGACTTCACCAACGGATTCCACGACACCGCCAACGCGATGGCGACCTCCATCGCGACCGGCGCGCTGAAGCCCAGAACGGCGGTCCTCATCAGCGGGGCCCTGAACATCGGCGGCGCCTTCCTCTCCACCGAGGTCGCCAAGACGATCTCCGGCGGCATCGTCGACGACACCCTGGTCACCCCGGGGATGATCTTCGCGGGACTGGTCGGGGCGATCCTCTGGAACCTGCTCACCTGGCTGCTCGGCCTGCCGTCCAGTTCCTCGCACACGCTCTTCGGCGGCCTGGTCGGCGCCGTCTGGGTGGGCGCCGGCTCCCACGGCGTGCACGTCGACAAAGTCGTCGAGAAGATCCTGATCCCCGCGGTCGCCTCGCCGGTCGTGGCCGGAATCGCCGCCCTGCTCGCCACCTACCTCGCCTACCGGATCACCGCCCGGGGCCGCAAGGACTCGGTCACCAAGGGCTTCCGGCTCGGCCAGATCGCCTCCGCCTCGCTCGTCTCCCTCGCGCACGGCACGAACGACGCCCAGAAGACGATGGGCGTGATCACCCTGACCCTGATCTCCGCCGGCGCCCTCGGCCACGACGCCGGCCCGCCGGTCTGGGTGATCGCCTCCGCCGGACTCGCCATCGGCCTGGGCACCTACATCGGCGGCTGGCGCATCATCCGCACGATGGGCAGGGGGCTCACCGACATCCAGTCCCCGCAGGGCTTCGCCGCCGAGGCCGCCGCCACCACCGTGATCCTGACCTCCGCGCACCTGGGCTTCGCGCTCTCCACCACGCAGGTGTGCTCCGGCGGCATCCTGGGCGCGGGTCTCGGCCGCCGGCTGGCCGAGGTGCGCTGGGGCACGGCCGGCCGCATGGCCCTCGCGTGGCTGGTCACCCTGCCGGCCGCCGGGCTGGTCGGTGGTCTCTCCGCGACCGTCGTCAAGCACGGCGGAAACCTCGGCACCGCGCTGATCGCCGTGGTCGCCGCCGCCCTCTTCATCGTCCTCGCCTCCCGGCGCAACCCGGTGCGCGCGGACAACGTCAACGAGACCCACGAGGTCACGGTCCGCACCACCGGGCCCGCCCCCGTCCGTACGGCCGCCTGAGACAAGGGAGTTGAACGATGAGTGTGGACTGGAACGCCCTCGGCGAGGTCTTCGCGGTGAGTGTCGGAGCGACAGTCGGCGTGGTCGTCGTCTTCGCGCTGGGCGTGCTCGGCCTCGCCCGGACCGAGACCGTCCGCGAACAGGACGGCGGCTCCCACGTCCTCGGAGTCGCCCAGGCGGGGCTGTGCTTCCTCGCCTGCGCGGCGGTCGTGGCGTACGGCATTTATCTGATCGTGCCGCAGTTCCACTGAGTGCCCGGGTACGGGAAGGCGTAGCACCCCTTTGAGAGGAGACCGGGATGACGGAACTGCTGAGCGGACTGCGGGTCGACTACACCGACCAGGACGACCCGGTGCTGATCCGGCCGGACGGCACCCCGGTGGACACCTGGCGGGAGAACTACCCCTACGAAGAGCGCATGGAGCGCAAGGAGTACGAGTGGCACAAGCGGCTCCAGCAGATAGAGCTGCTGAAGCTCCAGAGCTGGGTCAAGGAGACCGGCCGCCGGCTCGTCATCCTCTTCGAGGGCAGGGACGCGGCCGGCAAGGGCGGCACGATCAAGCGCTTCACCGAGCACCTCAACCCGCGCGGTGCCCGGACGGTCGCGCTGGTGAAGCCGACCGAACGCGAGCAGGGGCAGTGGTACTTCCAGCGGTACGTCGAGCATCTGCCCACTGCGGGCGAGATCGTGCTCTTCGACCGGTCCTGGTACAACCGGGCCGGTGTGGAGCGGGTCATGGGCTTCTGCTCGGACGACGAGTACCGGCGCTTCATGCGGCAGGCCCCGCTCTTCGAACGGATGCTCGTCGACGACGGGGTGGACCTGATCAAGTTCTGGTTCTCCGTCTCGCAGAGTGAACAGCGCACGCGTTTCACGATCCGCCAGGTGGATCCCGTACGGCAGTGGAAGCTCAGCCCGATGGACCTGGCGTCGCTGGAACGCTGGGACGACTACACGGCCGCCAAGGTCGCCATGTTCCGCGAGACGGACACCGAACAGGCCCCCTGGACGGTGGTGAAGAGCAACGACAAGAAGCGGGCCCGGGTCGAGGCGATGCGCAGCGTGCTGGCCCGCTTCGACTACGCCGACAAGGACGAGGAGGTCGTCGGCAGCCCCGACCCCCGCGTCGTCGGCGCGGCGGCCAACCTGCTGGAGGCCGGCGAGGACTACGCCGCGGACACGCCGGACAGCCTTGACGCGTTCTAGCGTCCCGGGGTTCCGGGGTTTCAGGCGCAGTCGCGCGGCACCAGTACCACCCGGTTGTAGTTGCAGGTGGTGATGGCCGGGCCCTCGGGCGGGGGTCCGGTCTGGTGCGCCTGGAGGGCCACACTGACCAGGCTCATCAGCAGGTCCACGTCGGTGTCGCAGTCGAGGTGCACGGTCACCCAGCGGGAACCGGGGATCAACCGGAGCGCCGTCGACTCCCGGAGATCGTCCTGGATCCGCTGGATGGTCCGCAGGGTGAGATGCAGATCCACATCGCGGTCGGAGTGGAAGTGCGCGATCTCACTGTGGACGGAGCGCAGCGCCCGTCCCCTGCCGCAACTGGCCAGGCTCGTCAACAGGTCGGGCCATACTTCCAGTTGCCGCATGGCTCGCTCGGCCAAAGTCATGTCTCCATCGTGGACCGCTCACCGCCCCGCAACCAGGGGTTGATCGAGTTGTAACCGTGCCGTGAGGTGAATCGGCGCCCCGGGAGCGGGATTTCGGCCGCCGGTGTCCCGCCGTCGGAAACCCGCCGCCGGTCCGCCGGGCGGAGGGCGAGTGGCCGCGCGGTGATCCCGCCCACGCCAGGCCACGCGAGGCTGATGTCGGATTCCCGCCAGCCACGGGCCGGCGGGTGCCCGATGCTGGAGACATGCAGAACGGGATGCACACCGACACCGAGCGCTGTGTACGCGCCGTCCGCTCCAAGGACGCGCGGTTCGACGGCTGGTTCTTCACCGCCGTCCTGACCACCCGCATCTACTGCCGGCCCAGCTGCCCGGTCGTGCCGCCCAAGGCGGAGAACATGACGTTCTACCCGAGCGCCGCCGCCTGCCAGCAGGCCGGCTTCCGGGCCTGCAAGCGGTGCCGCCCCGACACCAGCCCCGGCTCCCCGGAGTGGAACCAGCGCGCCGACCTGGTGGCGCGCGCGATGCGCCTGATCGGTGACGGCACGGTCGACCGCGAGGGAGTCACCGGCCTGGCCGCCCGCCTCGGCTACAGCACCCGCCAGATCGAACGCCAGCTCCTGGCCGAACTGGGCGCGGGCCCGCTCGCCCTGGCCCGCGCCCAACGCGCCCAGACCGCACGGCTGTTGATCGAGACGACCGCGCTGCCCATGACGGAGCTCGCCTTCGCCGCCGGCTTCTCCTCGATCCGCGCCTTCAACGACACCGTGCGCGAGGTCTTCGCCCTGTCCCCGAGCGAACTCCGCGACCGCGGACCGAGGACGGCCGCGCTCACCCCCGGCACCCTCACGCTCCGTCTCCCCTTCCGCGCGCCCCTCAACCCCGACAACCTCTTCGGCCACCTGGCCGCGACCGCGGTACCCGGCGTCGAGGAGTGGCGGGACGGCGCGTACCGCAGGACCCTGCGGCTGCCTTATGGCCACGGCATCGTGGCGCTCACCCCCCGGCCCGACCACATCGCGTGCCGCCTCACCCTCAGCGACCTGCGCGATCTGACCGTCGCCGGCAGCCGCTGCCGCCGCCTGCTCGACCTGGACGCCGACCCGGTCGCGGTCGACGAACAGCTGCGCGCCGACCCGGAGTTGGCGCCCCTGGTGGACAAGGCGCCGGGCCGCCGCGTCCCGGGCACGGTCGACGCGGCGGAGTTCGCGGTACGGGCGGTGCTGGGCCAGCAGGTCTCCACGGCGGCGGCCCGCACCCACGCGGCCCGCCTGGTCACCGCGCACGGCGACCCGGTCGACGACCCCGAGGGCGGCCTCACCCACCTCTTCCCGTCCCCCGGGGCGCTCGCGGCGGTCGATCCCGGCTCCCTCGCGATGCCCCGCACCCGCCGCGCGACCTTCACCACGCTCGTCTCCCAACTCGCCAACGGCATACTCCACTTGGGAGTGGACAGCGACTGGGCCCGGACCCGCTCGCGGCTCCTGGCGCTCCCCGGCTTCGGCCCCTGGACGGTCGACGTCATCGCGATGCGCGCCCTGGGCGACCCCGACGCCTTCCTCCCCACCGACCTCGGCGTCCGCCGCGCCGCACGGGAGTTGGGCCTGCCGTCGACCCCGTCCGCCCTCACCGCCCGCGCGGCGGCCTGGCGTCCCTGGCGGGCGTACGCGGTCCAGTACCTGTGGGCGACCGACAACCACCCCATCAACTACCTCCCCGCACAAGGAGATCCGGCACCATGCGGACCAGGACCCACACCCTGACGGACAGCCCGTACGGCCTCCTGACCCTCGTCGCCGACGAAGGCGTCCTGTGCGGCCTCTACATGACCGACCAGCGTCACCGGCCGCCCGAGGAGAGCTTCGGCGACCGGGACCACACCCCGTTCCCCGAAGTCGTCGAACAGCTACAGGCATACTTCGACGGGGAGTTGAAGGAGTTCACCTTCGAAGTGCGGCTGCACGGCACCCCGTTCCAGCGCACGGTCTGGGACCAGCTCCGCCGCATCCCCTACGGCGAGACCCGCTCCTACGGCGCTCTCGCCGACGCCCTCGGCAGCCCGGGGGCCTCCCGCGCGGTCGGCCTCGCCAACGGCCGGAACCCGATCGGCATCGTCGTCCCCTGCCACCGCGTCGTCGGGGCGGGCGGCAGCCTCACCGGTTACGGCGGCGGCCTGGAACGCAAACAGCGCCTGCTCGACTTCGAGAGCGGAGCGGCGCTGTTCTAGGTGTACCGCCCTGTGAGGCCGGGGACGCGACTGGTCAGCCGACCCGGTGGCCGTTCTCCAGCTCCGCCGTGCCGGAGTCCGTGTCGAGGACTTCGAGGGCGGCCAGCACGCGGCGGCCCAGGGCGCCCGGCAGGTGGGCGGTGAGATCGTCGCGCCGGACGAGTTTCCAGGAGAGCAGCTCCTCCTCCTGGAGGCGGATCGAGGCGAGGGTGTCGGCGTCGAGGACCCCGCCGTCGTAGAGGTAGGCCACCAGCGGCGGGCGGGCCGTGCCGGGGACCCAGTCGACGGCGAGGAGGCGGCCCGGTTCGAGGTCGAGGCCGATCTCCTCCGCCGTCTCGCGGCGGGCGCCCTGGCGCGGGGTCTCGCCCTCGTCCGACTCGATGGTGCCGCCCGGAAGCGCCCACCCCTCACGGTAGTTGGGCTCGACGAGCAGGATCCGTCCCTCGCCGTCGCGGAAGAGGGCGGCGGCGCCGGCGATGATGCGGGGGAGGCCCGCGATGTAGGTGGCGAAGTCCGCAGTGGTGGTCATCGGGGAAGCCTAACCAGTGGCTCGTTCCCCAGGTCGGGGTGCAAGCCCGCGTCCAGCCCCGCGTCCGGCGTGGGGCCGGTCCGGCCGCGGAGTCCCGGGGGACAGGGGCGTGGTGGCGGTGCGGGGTGGTCGCGGTTCGTCCCGGCGTTCGGTCGGCGCATGACGGCGGGGGCGTCCTCCGGTTAAGGTCGCAGCGGCGTGACCGGCCCTGATGCGCGAGGGCCCGGAGAGCAAGGGGAGTGGCAAGTGACGGACGCTGCACGGAACGGGCGCGGAACGCGCGTGCTCATCGCCGCGGACAAGTTCAAGGGGTCGCTGACGGCCGTAGAGGTCGCGGAGCGGGTGACGGCGGGCCTGCGCCGGAGCGTGCCCGATCTCGACGTGCGGGCGCTGCCCGTGGCCGACGGCGGCGACGGGACCGTGGACGCGGCCGTGGCCGCCGGGTTCGAGCGCCGGGAACTGGCGGTCGCCGGCCCCCTCGGGCACGAGGTCACCGCCGCCTTCGCGCTGCGCGGCGACACCGCGGTCGTGGAGATGGCGGAGGCGAGCGGGCTGGGACGGCTCCCCAAGGGCGTCTTCGCCCCGCTCACCGCGTCCACGTACGGCTCCGGCGAGCTGCTCCGGGCCGCGCTGGACGCGGGGGCCCGCACCATCGTGTTCGGGGTCGGCGGCAGCGCCACCACGGACGGCGGCGCCGGCATGCTCTCCGCGCTCGGCGCCCGGTTCCTGGACGCGGAGGGCGAACCGGTGCCCCCGGGCGGCGGCGGACTCGCCGAACTGGCGTCGGCCGACCTCTCCGGACTCGACGAGCGGCTGGCCTCCGTGGAACTGGTGCTCGCCGGCGACGTGGACAACCCGCTGACCGGCCCCAAGGGCGCCCCGGCGGTCTACGGCCCGCAGAAGGGCGCCTCCCCGGACGACGTCGAGACCCTGGACGCGGCGCTGGCCCACTATGTGAAGGTTCTGGAGGTGTCGCTCGGCGCCCGGGCCGCCGCGTGCGCGGCCGCGCCGGGGGCGGGCGCCGCGGGTGGCCTCGGCTACGGCGCGCTGCTCCTCGGCGCCGGCTTCCGTCCCGGTATCGAGGTCATGCTCGACGTGCTCGGGTTCGCGCCCGCGCTGGAGTGGGCCTCGCTGGTGATCACCGGCGAGGGGTCGCTCGACGAGCAGACCCTGCACGGCAAGGCCCCGGCGGGTGTCGCCGCGGCGGCCCGCGCGGAGGGCAAGGAGGTCGTCGCGGTCTGCGGCCGTCTCGCGCTGCTGCCCGAGGCGATCGGCCGGGCCGGCATCCGCCGGGTGTACCCCCTCACCGCCATCGAGCCGGACCTCGCCAAGTGCCTCGCGGAGGCGGGACCCCTACTGGAACAGGCCGCCGAACAGATCGCCCGCGACTTCCTGATCTGACCGGCCTCATCTGACCGGACCTGAGGGACCGGACCGGACCGGACCGAACTGGACCTGACCTGACCTGACCTGAACTGACCTGGACTGACCCGGTCCGGCCAGGTCAGGTCAGCTCCGGTCAGGTCCGTTCCTACCCGGTCCGCTCCGGTCTGCCGGGCCCGTCCCGCTCCGGGCCGCTCGGGTCCGGCCGTCCCGCCGGGGACCTCCGCGCTCCCGGCAGCCGGTACGCGTCCAGCGCCAGCGTCAGCTCGATCAGGTCCCGCGGCCTGGCCAGCGACCGGGAGGTGAGCTGCTCCAGCCGCCGCAGCCGGTTGAAGACCGTGTTGCGATGGCAGTACAGCCGTCCGGCGGCCCGCCCCGCCGAACCCTCGCAGGCCAGCCACGCCTCCAGGGTTTCGAGGAGCACCGCCCGGTCGCCCGGCTCCAGTTCCAGCAGCGCGCCGAACACGTCCGCCACCAGACGGCCGGCGAGCTCCGGCTGGCTCACCACGAGCGCGGTCGGCATCCGCTGGTCCAGGCGTACGACCGCGGGCGCGTCCGGCGGGCAGGTGCGCAGCGCCAGTTCGGCGAGGCGCCGGGCCCGTCCCAGTTCGGCGAGGCCGGGGACCACCGGGCTGATGCCGCCCGGACCCGCGCACCGCCCTTCGAGCAGCCGCGCTACGCCGTCCAGGTTCTGCCCGGGCGTGAGCGCCACCACGCCCACCTCGCCGTCGGCCCGCATCCGCCAGATGAACCGGAACCCGGCCCCCCGCACCGGCCGTTCGGCAGGCTCGCGCCGCTCGGCCCGCAGCACCACCACGGCGTACGGCCCGTGCTCCGGCAGGTCGAGACCGGCGGCGGCCCGCGCCGCGAGCCCCGGGGTGGTCCGGCCCTCCAGAAGCGCGTCGAGGAGGGCCTGCAACTGCTCGTCCGTACGCCGGCGCAGTTCCGCCTCCGTCGCCCGGTAGGCCTCCGACGCCGACTGGGCCTGCGCGTCCACCGCCGACCACACCATCGTCGTCGAGCGCATCAGCGCCGAGAGCCGCGCGGGCTCCTGGCCGGCCGCCCCGTCCACCAGCGCGTCCCACAGCAGGTAGCCGGCGTTGCGGTAGGCGTGCACGACGAGGTCCAGCGGCAGCCCCTGCCGGGCCCGCCGCCTGCCCGTGTCCTCGGCGTGCGCCAGGTCGCGGCGCGGCGAGTCCCGGGGCGCGGAGAGCGTCTCGATGCCGATCCGCATCGCCTCCTGGGCCTCCCGCCACTGCTGGTCGTGCGGGAGCACCTGCCCGTAGACGGGGGAGTACTCGGTGAGCTGCCGCAGATGCTCGTCGACCAGGTGCGGCAGCCGTTCCAGCAGAGCCGTGCAGGACTCCGCGAGCAGCTTCCAGTCATGACCGGTCCGCGGCCTTCGCGTTCCCATGGCCGGAGGATGCCACCGCGGGGCGGTCCCGCACAGGCCCCTGACACGCGGTGTTGTGCGCGTGCACAGTGCCCGGCCCGCCCCGCTGGGCACCCGCAGCGATTCCGCCGCGGGCCGTGGACGGGCGCCCGCGCCGGTGCTGGGGTGAGCGCCACACCGACAACAGGGGGTAGTCAATGGGCGGATCCGGACTGGTCGTTCGCGACCTGTCGGTCGGATACGGACCCGTACGGGCGCTGAGCGGCGTGTCCCTTGAGGTCCCCGAGGGAACGGTGGTGACGGTGCTCGGCAACAACGGCGCGGGCAAGTCCACCCTGCTCAGGGCCGTCAGCCGGACCCTGTCCTTCCACGGCGGCGCGGTCACCGGGGGCCGCGTCAGCCTGGACGGCCGCCGCCTGGACGGCCTCGCGCCCGACCGGGTGGTCGCCGCCGGAGTCAGCCAAGTACCCGAAGGGAGGCGGGTGTTCGCGCGGATGACGGTCGCCGACAACCTCCGCGCCGGCGCCCTGGGCTCCCCCCGGTCCGGCCGGGCCGCCGCCCGGGACCGGGTGCACGAACTGTTCCCCGTGCTCGCCGAACGCGCCACCCAGCGCGCCGGCCTCCTCTCCGGCGGAGAACAGCAGATGCTCGCCGTCGGCCGCGCGCTGATGGCGGCCCCGAGGGTGCTGCTCCTCGACGAACCCTCCCTCGGCCTGGCACCGCTGATGGCCGGGCGGATCGCCGACACCGTGCGGGAGATCAGCGCGCAGGGCACCTCGGTCCTGCTCGTCGAGCAGAACGCCGCGCTCGCCCTGCGGCTCGCCACCCGTGCCTACGTCCTCGAGGTCGGCGAGGTCACGCTCTCCGGTCCGGCCGCCGACCTCGCCGCCTCCGACGAGGTGCGCCGCCGCTATCTGGGCGTGGCCGACGAGGACGCGATCGCGGACGCGGACGCCGAACCGGCGGCCGGCGCACGGCGGACACTGGCCCGGTGGCGGGGGTGAACCCGGTGGACAGCCTCGAAGTGCGCAACCTGACGGTCCGCTTCGCCGGCCTCACCGCCCTGGACGACGTCGGCTTCACCGTCCGCCCCGGTACCGTGCACGCCCTCATCGGACCCAACGGCGCGGGCAAGTCCACCTGTTTCAACGTCCTGTCCGGGGTCTGCCGGGCCGCCGCGGGCAGCGTCCGGTTCGGCGCCCACGAACTGACGGGTCTGCCCGCGCACCGTATCGCCGGTCTCGGCGTCGCGCGCATCTTCCAGAACCTCGCGCTGCCGCCCCGCGCCCCGGTCGAGGACTGTCTGCTGCTCGGCCGGCACCGGCTGACCCGAACGGGCTTTCTGGCGGCGGGACTTGGTCTGCCGTCGGCGGCCCGCGAGGAACGGCTGCACCGCGAACGGGTGCGGGAGATCGCGGAGTTCGTCGGCATCGCCGACTGTCTCGGCCGCCCGGCGGACTCGCTCCCGTACGGACAGCGCAAGTTCGCCGAACTCGCCCGCGCGCTCTGCATGGAGCCGCGCCTGCTGCTCCTGGACGAGCCGGTCGCGGGCATGACCGCCGACGAACGGCGCCGGACCGCGGCCGTGATCGCGGGCGTCCGGGACGGTCTCGGCATCTCGATCCTCCTGGTGGAACACGACATGGGGGTGGTGATGCGGCTCGCGGACGCGGTGACCGTACTGGACTTCGGGCGCCGGATCGCGGACGGCGCCCCCGCCGACGTACAGAACGACCCGGCCGTCGTACGCGCCTACCTGGGAGCCGGCTCATGAGCGCCTTCGTCGAAGTCCTCCTCAACGGCGTCTCGTTGGGGTCCGTCTACGCACTCGTCGCCCTCGGCTTCGTGGTCATCTACCGGGCCACCGAGGTCGTCAACTTCGCCCACGCCTCACTGCTGCTCGCGGGCGGCTACCTCACCGCGGTCCTCCACGACCACGTGGGTTTCTGGCCCGCGCTGCTCGGCGGGATCGCGGGCGCCGCACTGGTCGGTGCCGCCGTGGAGTTCCTGGTGATACGGCGCTGCCGGGGGGCCGACCAGAGCGTCCTGGCCATCGTCACCATCGGCGTCGACATCCTGCTCACCACCGAACTGACCCGCCGTATCGGCACCGACGTCCTCACCCTGGGCGACCCGTGGGGCGACGCCGTCCTCAAGGCCGGGCCGGTGTCGCTGGCCCACACCCGGATCGCCGCGTTCGGGGCCGCCGCGCTCCTCATCACGGTCTTCCTGCTCGTCTTCCGGTACACGTCCTGGGGCGTGGCGATGCGCGCGACCGCCGAGAGCGCGGAGACCGCCGCGCTGATGGGCGTACGGCTGGGGCGGGTCGCGCTCGGGGCCTGGGCGGTGGCGGGCGGTCTCGCCGCCGTGGCCGCGCTGTTCCTCAGCGTCTTCCCCACCCCGGGCCTGGAGCAGGCCACCTCGCTGGCCGCGCTCAAGGCGTTCCCGGCGGCGATCCTCGGCGGCCTCGACTCCACGACGGGGGCGCTGGTGGGCGGTCTGCTGGTCGGCGTCACGGAGTCGATGGCGACCGGCTACCAGAGCGATCTGGCGTTCCTGGGGCGCGGTCTCGGTGACGTCGCCCCGTATCTGGTGATGGTCGCGGTCCTGCTCATCCGGCCCGCGGGCCTGTTCGGCACGAAGGAGCTGACGCGTGTCTGAGAAACCGGCCACGCCGAGGGAGCCGGTGCCGCCGACGGAGGCACCAGAACCCGAAGTGGCCAGTACCAGGCTTGAGTTGGGGCTCCCCGAGCCGACCGTGCTAAGCGAGCCTGCCGTGCGGAGCGGGAACGGCGAGGCGGCGACCCCGCGTTCCCGTCGGCGCTCCGTCCCGCCGCTCTCACTCCGCCTCTGCGCCGGGACCGCCGGAGCGGTGCTTCTGCTCGCCCTCCCGTTCTACCTCGAACGCTTCTGGCTGGAGGCCGGGCTCTTCGCGATGGCCGCGGCGATCGGCGCGATCGGCATCAACCTGCTCACGGGCGCGACCGGTCAACTCTCCATGGGCCACGCCTTCTTCCTCGCCGTCGGCGCCTACGCCTACTGCGTGTTCGCCGCGGACGGCGGCGACGGGCTGACCGGCCTGCACCTGCCGACCTGGCTCGCGGCATGCTGCGCGGTGCTCGTCGCGGGCGTCGCGGGCGGGCTGTTCAGCCCCATCTCCGGCCGGCTCAGCGGCGCCTACCTGGGCATCGCCACCCTCGCCCTCGTCTTCATCGGCCAGCACCTGATGTTCAACGCGCACGGCCTGACCGGTGGCGCCAACGGCCGTGACGTACCGCCCCTGAGCCTGTTCGGCCTCACCTTCGACGACCGTGAACTCGTCGTCGCCGACGTGCCGTTCGGCTCCACCGAGAAGCTCTGGTACGCGGGACTCGCCGTACTGCTGATGGCCGCCCTCTTCGCCCGCGGGGTGCTGCGCGGCCGTCCCGGCCGGGCGATGAACGCCATCCGCGACCACCGCGTCGCCGCCGGCGTACTCGGCGTACCCGTCGCCCGCCACCGCGCCGCCGTCTTCGTGCTGTCCTCGATGTACGCCGGTCTCGCGGGCGTGCTGCTCGCGCTGGTCTTCCAGCGGACGGTGCCGGACTACTTCGGCATCACGCTCTCCCTGGAGTACCTCGCCATGATCGTCATCGGCGGACTCGGCTCGGTCTCCGGCGCGGTGGCCGGCGCCGTCTTCGTCTCCCTGCTGCCCCAGCTGCTCACCCGCTACAGCGACGCGCTGCCCCTGGTCTCCGACCCCGGCACGGGCGGCCTCGCACCGGAGGAGGCAGCTCGCTACCTCTACGGCGCCGCCGTCGTACTGGTGGTGCTGTTCCTGCCCGGCGGCCTGGTCGGCGTGGCCGCCCGGCACCGCGTCGAAACCGATCCAGGGGAGAAACCATGACCACGGCGTCCACGAAGATCACGCGGTACGGGACCAGGACCGCCGCGGGTGCCCTCGCGGCACTGCTCGTGCTGTCCGGGTGCAGCTCCAAGGCCAAGGACGACAGCGGCACCAGAACGGCCGCGGACGGGGTGAAGACCGGCCGGGGCATCTCGGGGAGAACGATCACCCTGGGCGCGCTGACCGACGTGACCGGCGTCTACGCGACCCTCGGCAAGAGCGTCACCCAGGCCCAGCGGCTGTACGTGAAGCAGCTCAACGCCGCGGGCGGCGTCTGCGGCTACAAGGTGGCGCTCACCGTCCGCGACCATGGCTACGACCCGCAGAAGGCCGTCTCCGGCTACACCGAGCTGGAGCCGGAGGTGCTGGGCTTCGTCCAGTTCATCGGCTCGCCGTTCGTCGCCGCCGTCAAGAAACGCATCGACGGCCAGGACAAGGACCTCGTCCTGCCGCAGGCCTGGTCATCGACGCTCCTGGGCAGCCCGTACATACGAGTCATCGGATCCACCTACGACATTGAGACGATCAACGCGGTCGACTTCCTGATCAAGAAGAAGGGGCTGAAGAAGGGCGACCGGATCGGGCACGTCTACTTCGAGGGGGACTACGGCGAGAGCGCCCTCGCCGGCTCCCGGTACCTCGCGCGGAAGGCCGGGCTGGCCGTCGTCGAGCAGAAGATCAAGCCGACCGACAACGACATGACCGCCCAGGTCGCCGCCCTCAAACGGGCCGGCGTCAAGGCGATCGTCGTCAGCGCCGGCCCGCGCCAGGCGGCCTCGCTCGTCGGCGTCGCGGCGGCGAGCGGCTTCGACGTCCCGGTCATCGGCAACAACTCCGCCTTCGCCCCCCAGCTGCTGGCCACCGAGGCGGGCCCGGCCCTGACGAAGAACTACTACGTCGCCTCGCCCTCGCTCCCGATCGGCGCCGACACCCCGCAGGCGAAGAAGCTCGTCGCCGACTACCGGGCGGCCTACCCCAAGGACACCCTCGACAACGGCATCGTGGCCGGCTGGACCGCCGCGTCGGCCTTCGGTGACGCCCTGAAGAAGGCGTGCACGGCCAAGGACCTCACCCGGGAAGGCGTCGACAAGGCGCTGCTGACGATCAACACCTTCGACATCGGCTTCGGCACCGCCCAGAACTTCACGGACGCCGCCGCCCCCTCCTCCCGGGAGAGCGTGATCCTCCAGCCCGACAAGGGCGTGCCCGGCGGCATGAAGGTCGTACAGGAGGCGGGTGCCTCCGAGGCGGCCCGGACGTACACCTCGAAGCCCTGAGACGGCCGAAGGGGCCCGAACCGATCCGCGGATCGGTTCGGGCCCCTTCGGCAGCGGTACGGCGGCGAGCGCCTACGGCAGCTGCGCCGCCCGCGCCTCACGCCGGTTGCCGCGGAAGTTGTGCACCCGGCGGGCCGTCGCGAAGAGCGGGATCACCGCGCCCATCACCAGCTGGAGCGCACAGCCCGTCTGGAGCAGCAGCTGACCGCCCGGGGCGTCGAAGGCCCACGCGGCGAGCAGCCCCATCGACAGGACGATCCACGCCAGCATCGCCACCGCGAGCCGGCCGCGCGGCTTGGGGTACTCGACCCGGCTCACCATCAGCCAGGCGGTGCCCAGGATCGCCAGCAGCGTCGCCACGAAGGGCAGCTCCAGCAGGACGATCGAGACCACGGTCAGCGCGCCGAACGGGGAGGGCATGCCCTGGAACATGCCGTTCGGCGGGGTCACGCACGAGAACCTCGCGAGACGCAGAACCACCGCGAGCAGCACCACGATCGCACCGACCGCGGCCACTCTCTGGTGCGCGTCGTCGGCGACCATGCCGTAGACGAGCACGAAGTACGCCGGCGCGAGACCGAAGCTGATCAGGTCCGACAGGTTGTCCAGCTCGGCGCCCATGGGGGAGGAGCGCAGCTTGCGGGCGACCAGGCCGTCGAACAGGTCGAAGACGGCCGCGCACAGCATCAGGATGACCGCCGTGGCGGCGCTGTGCCGGGCCATGCCGGCCGACTCGTCGTTGCCCGTCAGATGCGGGATGAGGATGCCCGTGGTGGTGAAGTACACCGCCATGAACCCACAGGTGGCGTTCCCGAGGGTGAGGGTGTCCGCTATCGACAGGCGCAGAGAGAGGGGCATCTCCTCCTCGTCGTCCAGCTCGGCGGCCTCGGGCACCCAGCCCGCCTGGGTCTCCGGATCAATCACGGTCAATGCGAGTCACCCCAGCCACGGTCTTCTGGCCGACCTCGACCGCCACCTCCACGCCTTCCGGGAGGTAGACGTCGACACGCGAGCCGAACCGGATCAGACCGATGCGGTCGCCCTGCTCGACCTTCGTGCCCTGCGGAACGTAGGGCACGATGCGGCGGGCCACCGCGCCGGCGATCTGGATCATCTCGATGTCGCCGAGTTCGGTGTCGAAATGCCAGACTACGCGCTCGTTGTTCTCGCTCTCCTTGTTGAACGCCGGAACGAACCCGCCGGGGATGTGCTCGACGGACGTCACCATGCCGGAGAGGGGCGCGCGGTTGACGTGGACGTTGAGCGGGCTCATGAAGATCGCGACGCGGGTACGTCCGTCCTTCCACGGCATGATGCTCTGCACCACGCCGTCGGCGGGCGAGATGACCCGGCCCTGGGTGATCTCTCGCTCGGGGTCGCGGAAGAACCACAGCATGCCCGCCGCGAGAGCGGTGGCGGGGACGGCCACGGCCCTGGCGACGCCGGAGCGGCGCGCGCGGACCAGGCTGAGAGCTGCGGTGGCGACGGTCGGCAGGAGCCACGGCGATGCTCCGCGCGCGAGGCGTACGCCCGCCAGGCTGTCGCGTGGTGCAGAGGTTTGGCTGTGGGGCATGGATGACCTTCGTAGCGGATGATGCCGCGCTGGAACGGGGGACGGCGGCTGTCCCGGGATCGTACCGGTCGCGGGACACAACTGGGTAAGCCAGAAAGCCGAGTCGGCGGCCGAAGGGCGTTATCGGGGTGTGATCTTCTTCTCGAGGAAAGCACCCCGAAACGGACAATCAGCCCTGCAGTCGATACTCTTCGAGCAGCCTCCGCCCGATGATCATCTTCTGGATCTCGGCGGTCCCTTCGCCGATCAGCAGCATCGGCGCCTCGCGGTACAGGCGCTCGATCTCGTACTCCTTGGAGAAGCCGTAGCCGCCGTGGATCCGGAAGGCGTCCTCGACGACCTCCTTGCAGTACTCCGAGGCGAGGTACTTCGCCATCCCCGCCTCCAGGTCGTTTCGCTCCCCGGAGTCCTTTTTGCGTGCGGCGTTCACCATCATCGCATGGGCGGCCTCGACCTTGGTGGCCATCTCCGCGAGCTTGAACTGGATGGCCTGGTGCTGGGCGATCGCCTTGCCGAAGGTGTGCCGCTGCTGGGCGTAGGAGACGCCCAGTTCGAAGGCACGCTGCGCGACACCGCAGCCACGGGCCGCCACATTGACGCGACCCACCTCGACGCCGTCCATCATTTGGTAAAAACCTCGGCCGGTGCTCCCGCCGAGCACCCGATCGGCCGGAACCCGCAGTCCGTCCATGATGAGTTCGGTCGTGTCGACGCCCTTGTACCCCATTTTGTCGATCTTCCCGGGGATGGTGAGGCCGGGCCGGACCTCGCCGAAACCCGGCTCCTTCTCCACCAGGAAGGTCGTCATCGACTTGTGCGGAGCGGTCCCCTCGGGGTGCCCTTCGTCACTGCGCACCAGCACGGCGACGAGCGAGGACGTACCGCCGTTCGTCAGCCACATCTTCTGGCCGGTCAGGACGTACTCGTCACCGTCCCGGACCGCCTTCGAGGTGATCGCCGAGACGTCCGAACCGAGCGCCGGCTCCGACATCGAGAACGCGCCCCGGATGTCGCCCGCCGCCATCCGCGGCAGGAAGTGCTCCCGCTGCTCCTGGGTGCCGTGCTGCTTCAGCATGTACGCCACGATGAAGTGGGTGTTGATGATGCCGGAGACCGACATCCAGCCGCGCGCGATCTCCTCCACGCACAGCGCGTACGTGAGGAGGGACTCGCCGAGGCCGCCGTACTCCTCCGGGATCATCAGGCCGAACAGGCCCAGCTCCTTGAGGCCGTCGACGATCTGCTGCGGATACTCGTCGCGGTGCTCCAGCTCGGTGGCGACCGGGATGATCTCCTTGTCCACGAAGTCGCGGACGGTGGAGAGGATCTCCCGCTGGATGTCGGTGAGACCGGCGGTCTGGGCGAGTCGCGCCATGGCTACTTCTCCTGCTGCTTCAACTGGGGGCGCCCCGGCTGCTCGCCGCCGCGCTCCTTGATGTACGTCTCGGTCGGCACCATCACCTTGCGGCGGAACACGCAGACCAGCGTGCCGTCCTGCTTGTACCCCCTGGTCTCCACGTGGACGATCCCGCGGTCGCTCTTCGACCGGGAGGGCGTCTTGTCGAGGACCGTCGTCTCGCCGTAGAGGGTGTCGCCGTGGAAGGTCGGCGCCACGTGCTTCAGCGACTCGATCTCCAGGTTGGCGATCGCCTTCCCGGACACGTCCGGCACGGACATGCCCAGCAGCAGCGAGTAGATGTAGTTGCCGACGACGACGTTCTTGCCGAAGTCGGTCGTGTTCTCGGCGTAGTTGGCGTCCAGGTGGAGCGGGTGGTGGTTCATGGTGAGCAGACAGAAGAGGTGGTCGTCGTACTCCGTGACCGTCTTGCCGGGCCAGTGCTTGTAGACCGCGCCGACCTCGAACTCCTCGTAGGTGCGTCCGAACTGCATGATGCTCAGGCCTCCGGGATCTCGAAGGCGGACGTGCGCCGCATGCCCGCGGCCCGGCCCTTGCCCGAGATGACCAGCGCCATCTTGCGGCTGGCCTCGTCGATCATCTCGTCGCCGAGCATCGCGGAGCCCTTCCTGCCGCCCGCCTCGGACGTGTAGTAGTCGTAGGCGTCGAGGATCAACTCGGCGTGGTCGTAGTCCTCCTGGGAGGGCGAGAAGATCTCGTTGGACGCCTCGACCTGACCCGGGTGCAGCACCCACTTGCCGTCGAAACCGAGCGCGGCGGCGCGCCCGGCGACCTCGCGGTAGCCGTCGACGTTGCGGATCTGGAGGTAGGGACCGTCGATCGCCTGGAGGTTGTTGGCGCGGGCGGCCATCAGGATCTTCATCAGGATGTAGTGGTAGGCGTCCGCCGGGTAGCCGGGCGGCTGCTCGCCCACGACGAGCGACTTCATGTTGATCGACGCCATGAAGTCCGCGGGGCCGAAGATGATCGTCTCGACACGGGGAGAGGCCTGAGCGATCTCGTTGACGTTGTTGAGGCCCCGCGCGTTCTCGATCTGCGCCTCGATACCGATCTTGCCGACCTCGAAGCCCATCGTCTTCTCGATCTGCGTCAGCAGCAGATCGAGGGCGACGACCTGCTGCGCGTCCTGCACCTTCGGCAGCATGATGCAGTCGAGGTTGGGGCCCGCCCCCTCGACCACGGTGACGACATCGCGGTACGTCCACTCGGTCGTCCAGTCGTTGACGCGCACGACCCGTGTCTTGCCGGTCCAGTCCCCCTCGTTGAGGAACTTGACGATGGTGTGCCGCGCGTCGGGCTTGGCGAGCGGCGCGCACGCGTCCTCCAGGTCGAGGAAGACCTGGTCGGCCGGGAGGCCCTGCGCCTTCTCCAGGAACCGGGGGTTGCTCCCGGGGACCGCGAGACAGGAGCGTCGCGGGCGAAGCCGGTTGACGGGGGCGGGCGTGCTCATGCGGGGACCTCCAGGGGGTCGAGCTTGTTCGCTTTCCGGATCTCGTCGACGATACGGCCGATGATTCCGGTGATGTCGAAGTCCTTCGGGGTGAAGACCGCGGCGACTCCGGCGGCCTTGAGCCGTTCGGCGTCGGCGTTCGGGATGATCCCGCCGGCGATCACCGGGATGTCGGCCGCGCCCGCCTCGCGCAGCCGGTCCAGCACGTCGGGCACCAACTGGGCGTGTGAGCCGGACAGGATGGACAGGCCCACCGCGTGCACGTCCTCCGCGACGGCCGCGTCCACGATCTGCTCCGGGGTCAGCCGGATGCCCTGGTAGACCACCTCGAAGCCGGCGTCACGCGCGCGTACGGCGATCTGCTCGGCGCCGTTGGAGTGTCCGTCCAGGCCCGGCTTGCCGACCAGGAAGCGCAGTTTGCCGACGCCCAGGTCGCGCGCGGTGAGGTCCACCTTGCCGCGCACCGCGGCCATCGCCGAGCCCTCCTCGGCGGGCACCGCCACCGGCGCGGAGGAGACTCCGGTCGGTGCCCGGAACTCGCCGAACACCTCGCGCAGGGCCCCGGCCCACTCACCGGTCGTGGCCCCGGCGCGGGCACACTCCAGGGTGGCCTCCATGAGGTTGCCGGTCCCCTTGGCGGCCTCCTTCAGCCGCTCCAGCGCCTTGCACGGGCGCGGGTGGTTGAACGGCGGCTGGTAGCGCGACTCCCGCCACGCGAGGAGCGATTCGACGACCCGGGCCTCCACCGCCGGGTCGACGGTCTGGACCGCGGTGTCCAGGTCGGCCGTGAGCGGGTTCGGCTCGGTCGACTCGAAGATGTTGACGCCGATGATCTTGTCCTGGCCGGACTCGATACGGCCCCGCCGCTCGGCGTGCGAGGAGACGAGCCGCGACTTGAGGTAGCCCGACTCCACCGCGGCCATCGCGCCGCCCATCTCCTCGATGCGGTCCATCTCGGCGAGGGACTCCTCGACGAGGGCCGCCACCTTGGCCTCGATGACGTGCGAGCCCTCGAAGATGTCCTCGTACTCCAGCAGGTCGCTCTCGTGCGCCAGCACCTGCTGGATGCGCAGCGACCACTGCTGGTCCCAGGGCCGGGGCAGCCCCAACGCTTCGTTCCAGGCGGGGAGTTGGACGGCACGCGCGCGTGCGTCCTTCGACAGGGTCACCGCCAGCATCTCCAGCACGATCCGCTGGACGTTGTTCTCCGGCTGGGCCTCGGTCAGCCCGAGGGAGTTGACCTGGACGCCGTAGCGGAAGCGGCGCTGCTTGGGGTCCTCGATGCCGTAGCGGTCGCGGGTGAGGTGTTCCCAGATGCGGCCGAAGGCGCGCATCTTGCACATCTCCTCGACGAACCGGACGCCCGCGTTGACGAAGAAGGACATGCGGCCGACGACGTCGCCCTTGCGTTCCTCGGGGATCTGGCCGGAGGCGAAGACCGCGTCCAGGACGGCGATCGCGGTGGACATCGCGTACGCGATCTCCTGGACCGGGGTGGCCCCCGCCTCCTGGAGGTGGTAGCTGCAGATGTTGATCGGGTTCCATTTGGGGATGTGGTTGACCGTGTAGCAGATCATGTCCGTGGTCAGCCGGAGTGAGGGCTCCGGCGGGAACACGTGCGTGCCCCGGGACAGGTACTCCTTCACGATGTCGTTCTGGGTCGTGCCCTGGAGCTGGGTGACGTCCGCGCCCTGCTCCTCGGCGACGACCTGGTAGAGCGCCAGCAGCCACATGGCGGTCGCGTTGATCGTCATGGAGGTGTTCATCTGCTCCAGGGGGATGTCCTGGAACAGCCGGCGCATGTCACCGAGGTGCGCGACCGGCACACCGACCCGGCCGACCTCGCCGCGGGCGAGGACGTGGTCGGAGTCGTAGCCGGTCTGCGTCGGCAGGTCGAACGCCACCGACAGACCGGTCTGGCCCTTGGCGAGGTTGCGCCGGTACAGCTCGTTGGACGCCTCGGCCGTGGAGTGACCGGCGTACGTGCGCATCAGCCACGGCCGGTCTTTCTGACGCTCAGTCATCTGGGAACCTCAGATGTTCCGGAAGCGGTTGATGGCGTCGAGGTGCGTCGCGCGCAGTTCCTCGTCGTGGACGCCGAGACCCTCCTCGGGGGCGAGGCAGAGGACGCCGACCTTGCCCTGGTGGAGGTTGCGGTGCACGTCGTAGGCGGCCTGGCCGGTCTCCTCCAGGGAGTACACCTTGGAGAGCGTCGGGTGGATCTTTCCCTTGGCGACCAGCCGGTTCGCCTCCCAGGCCTCGCGGTAGTTGGCGAAGTGCGAGCCGATGATCCGCTTCAGGGACATCCACAGGTAGCGGTTGTCGTACTCGTGGTTGAACCCGGAGGTCGAGGCGCAGGTGACGATCGTGCCGCCCTTGCGGGTGACGTAGACGCTCGCGCCGAAGGTCTCGCGGCCGGGGTGCTCGAAGACGATGTCGACGTCCTCGCCGCCGGTGAGCTCACGGATGCGCTTGCCGAACCGCTTCCACTCGCGCGGGTTCTGGGTGTGCTCGTCCTGCCAGAACTGGTAGTCCTCGGCGGTGCGGTCGATGATCGCCTCGGCGCCCATCGCCCGGCAGATGTCCGCCTTCTGCGGGCTGGACACCACACAGATCGGGTTGGCGCCGCCGGCCAGCGCGAACTGCGTGGCGTACGAGCCGAGTCCGCCGCTCGCGCCCCAGACGAGGACGTTGTCGCCCTGCTTCATGCCGGCCCCGTTGCGGGAGACCAACTGCCGGTAGGCGGTGGAGTTGACCAGCCCGGGAGCGGCGGCCTCCTCCCATGACAGGTGGCCCGGCTTGGGCATCAACTGGTTCGACTTGACCAGCGCGATCTCCGCGAGGCCGCCGAAGTTCGTCTCGAAGCCCCAGATGCGCTGCTCCGGGTCGAGCATCGTGTCGTTGTGCCCGTCGGAGGACTCCAGCTCCACGGAGAGGCAGTGCGCGACGACCTCGTCACCGGGCTTCCAGGCGTTCACGCCGGGGCCGGTGCGCAGCACCACGCCCGCGAGGTCGGAGCCGATGATGTGGTAGGGGAGGTCGTGCCGCTTCGTCAGCTCGCTGAGCTTGCCGTAGCGCTCCAGGAAGCCGAACGTGGAGAGCGGCTCGAAGATCGACGTCCAGACCGAGTTGTAGTTGACCGAGGAGGCCATCACGGCCACCAGGGCCTCGCCCGGGCCGAGTTCGGGCACCGGGACGTCGTCCAGGTGGATCGACTTGCGGGGGTCCTTGTCGCGGGTGGCGAGCCCGGCGAACATCTCCGTCTCGTCCTTGTGCACGGTGATCGCGCGGTACGACTCGGGCAGGGGAAGGGCGGCGAAGTCGGCCGGCTTCGAGTCCGGCGACTGGATCGCGTCCAGGATGTCCTTCACGGTCACGGTGTTGCCTCCGGCGGTGAGCGCCCTGAGGGCGGGGCGCTGAGGGTCGTCGTTGCTGCTGCTGAGGGTGGTGAGGAGTGCCGTCGGTTCGGTGGGGGTGGTGCTTCGGCAGCGCTTTGTGGCGCGGAAGGTTGCCTGTGACGCAGGCGTCCGGGCGCGCGGACCAGTGGTTCGCGGGGACAGCCGACGGAGCGAGGTTCTGCTTCGCCGGCCGCCCGGACTCCCTTCAACGTATGGCACCCCGTGTCAGCTCGCAAGGCACCGAGTGCCATGAATCGCTCTCAGATGAAATCTTTACGTAACATATGAGCGATGATCGATCGAACGGGGGGTGGAAGCCGCCCGAAAACCTGCTCCGACATGCCAGAACGGCCACCCCGAGGGGTGGCCGTCGTCACGGCGGAGCCGGGTGGTCAGCGCTCCTTCAAGGCCTCTTCGATGGTCCGCATGACCTCGTCCAGCGAGGCGTCGGTGCGGGCGACGGTCACCAGGACCTCGCCCTGCCGGTGCGTCGCCGCGCCGGCGGGCTTGGGGGCCGCGGTCCGGCCGGCCCCTATCCCGGTGCCGAACGTCCTGCGGACGATGGCGAAGGCGTGGTCGAGCTGGGCCTCCACGTCGCCCTGGGCGCCGGCTCGCAGCCAGCGCCGCAGGACGTGGTTGTGGGCGGTGACCACGGCGGACGCGGCCACCTCGGCCAGCAACGGGTCGTCGTTGGCGTCGTCGTCGTGCGCGTGCTCGTCGAAGTGCCCGAGGAGATAGCGGGTGAAGAGCCGCTCGTAGCGGGCCACCGAGGCGATCTCCGCCTCGCGCAGGGTGGGCACCTCGCGGGTGAGCTTGTAGCGGGCCACCGAGATCTCCGGGTGGGACGCGTACATCCGCATGACTTCCTTGATGCCCCGGCACACCGTGTCGAGCGGGTGCTCGTGCGCCGGAGCGGCGTTGAGCACCGCCTCGGCCCGGATCAAGGTGTCGTCGTGGTCGGGGAAGATCGCCTCTTCCTTGGAGCGGAAGTGGCGGAAGAACGTGCGGCGCGCGACCCCGGCCGCGGCGGCGATCTCGTCGACCGTGGTCGCCTCGTACCCCTTCGTCGCGAACAGCTCCATCGCGGCCGCCGCCAACTCCCGCCGCATCTTGAGCCGTTGGGCGGCGGCACGACCGCCGGCGGCACTCTCCGGCGCGTCGGACGGGGCAGGAGTACGTGAGGACTTGGCGGGCTGGGACATGACCCGAACGTACTGCATGTGCGCAGCCCGGCGCGCATGCCGGGGGCTTCCCCCGCCCGGGGTGGAGGGGGGAGAACCGGGTGGGCCGGGCGGGGGAGGAGCGGGTGGGCCGGGCGGGGGAGACGCGAGTGGTGCGGGGTCCAGCAGGCCGCCCCAGTCCGCGTCGCCCCCGGACCGCTCGCCGGGATGCTCAGCGGCGCGCATATTCGCGGAAGCCGCGGCCGGTCTTGCGGCCGAGGCAGCCCGCGGCCACCAGGTGCTCCAGGAGCGGGGCCGGGGCGAGACCCGGGTCGCGGAACTCGCGGTGCAGGACCTTCTCGATCGCCAGGGAGACGTCGAGCCCGACGACGTCCAGCAGCTCGAAGGGGCCCATCGGGTAGCCGCCGCCCAGCTTCATCGCCGCGTCGATGTCGTCGAGGGACGCGTAGTGCTCCTGGACCATCTTGATCGCGTTGTTGAGGTACGGGAAGAGCAGGGCGTTGACGATGAATCCGGCCCGGTCGCCGCAGTCGACGGCGTGCTTCCTGATCCGGCCGCAGACCTCGCGGACCGTGGCGTGGACGTCGTCGCCCGTGAGCACCGTACGCACCACCTCGACCAGCTTCATCGCGGGCGCCGGGTTGAAGAAGTGCATCCCGATCACGTCCTGCGGACGCGAGGTGGCGCGGGCGCAGGCGACGACGGGCAGCGAGGAGGTCGTGGTGGCCAGGACCGCGCCCGGCCGGCAGACCTTGTCCAGTGTCGCGAACAGCTGCTGCTTGATCTCCAGGTCCTCGGCGACCGCCTCGACGGCCAGGTCGACCTCGGCGAACGCGTCGTAGGAGCCCGCCGGGACGATCCGGTCCAGGGCCTCGGCGGCGCCCTCGGCGGTCAGCCGGCCCTTCTCCACGGAGCGCGCGAGGGACTTGCCGACCCGGGCCTTGGCGAACCGTGCCTTCTCCTCGCTGCGGGCGGCGAGGACCACCTCGTAGCCGGCCTTCGCGAAGACCTCCGCGATACCGGACGCCATGGTCCCGGAGCCGGCCACTCCGACGGAGCGCACCTCGCGGCCGGGGGTGAGCCCGACGCCTTCCAGCGGGGTCAGGGCGTCGTGCACCACGGAGGCGCTGCCGGGGGCCGCGTACGAGTAGAAGCCGCGGCCCGACTTGCGGCCGGTCAGGCCCGCCTCGCTGAGCTGCTTCAGGATCGGCGCGGGGGCGTGCAGGCGGTCCTGGGACTCGGTGTACATGGCTTCGAGGACCGTGCGCGCGGTGTCGACGCCGATCAGGTCGAGCAGGGCGAGCGGTCCCATGGGCAGCCCGCAGCCCAGCCGCATCGCCGCGTCGATGTCCTCGCGGGAGGCGTACTTCGCCTCGTACATCGCCGCCGCCTGGTTGAGATAGCCGAACAGCAGCCCGTCGGCGACGAATCCGGGCCGGTCGCCGACGGCCACCGGCTCCTTGCCCAGCTCGACGGCGAGATCGGTGACGGCGGCGACGGCGGCCGGCGCGGTCAGCACGGACGAGACGATCTCGACCAGTCTCATGGCGGGCGCGGGGTTGAAGAAGTGCAGCCCGAGCACCCGCTCGGGCCGCGCCGAGTCGGCGGCGAGCCGGGTCACGGAGAGGGCGTTGGTGCCGGTCGCGAGGATCGCTTCGGGCCGCACGATCCCGTCCAGCTCCCGGAAGATCTGCTGCTTGATCTCGTACGACTCCGGGGCCACCTCGATGACCAGGTCGGCGTCGGCCGCCGCCCGCAGGTCGGTGGAGGTGCGGACCCGGGCCAGGGCGGCGGCGCGCTCCTGCCCGGTCAGCCGGCCGCGCTCCACGGCACGGGCGGTCGCCGCCTCCAGGGATGCGACGGCCCGCACGGTCGCGGCCTCGCTGACGTCGATGCCGACGACCTCGCGGCCGGCCTTGGCGAGGACCTCGGTGATACCGGTGCCCATGGTGCCGAGGCCGATGACGGCGACGGTCTGCAGCGGGGACAGAGGGGTGTGGGACAGGGGAGCGGCCATCGCGGGACTCCAGGAATGAGGGTGACGACTGGAAGCGCGCCCGGGTGCGCCGGGACCGAAGCCGCGGCGCACCGGGGTGCGGGAAGGAGTGCGGGTGTTGCCGGGCTACGTGTCGCACACGCCCGGTGCCGTCGTCACGGGCGTGCACACGCCCGGCGAACGGCGGATCCGACCGGCCCTGTCCCGGGACCGAGTCGTACAGCGGTACGCGAGGTACCGAACCGACTGCTCCCACGGCGGCTGCGTCACCAGGCCACCGCGAGCGAAACACGAGTGGGTAACTCGCTCGTCTGAGCTTAACCGGTGGGTAACGAGCGCGCCAGCCCCCGGAGTTTGTGATCTGCGTCCCTCGCTCCGGCGGCCCCCCTAGGCTCGGCGTCATGGACGAAGAGTCGCGATCACTCACGGAGCGCTTGCGGCGGGAGTCGGGGGGCACGCCCGTCTACGAGCGGCTGGCGGCGACCGGTGATCTCGCCGAACTGGCCGACGTCCTCACCGCCGTGGGGCAGCCGCTGTGGGCGAGGGAGCTGGTGGCGTTCCGGCTCGGCCTCGCGGGCGACCGACGGGCCTTCGAGGCGCTCGTCCTCCTCCTCAACCACCGCGACCCGCCGCGCTGTGCCTCCGCCGCGTACGCCCTGGCCCGGCTCGGCGACCCCCGCACCGCCCGCGCCGCCGCCGCCCTCGCCACCAACGAACTCCGCGTCGCCTACGCCCTGCACCCGGTCCTCCTCCTCGCCGAGCTGCGCGCCCCCGAGTCGGTGCCCGCGCTGATCACCACCCTGCGGCGGCGGTTGAGCCCGCACGACCCCTACCGGCGGGTGGCCCTCGCCTGTGTGGAGGGGCTCGGCACGCTCGGGGACACCCGGGCCAGGCCGGTGCTCAACGAGGCGCTCGCGCACCCGGCGCTGGCCGAGGCGGCGGTGCGCGCGCTGGCGCGGATTTCCCGGCAGCGGTAGAACGGCCTACGTCAGCGCGGGAGTTGGCGCACGTAACGGAGTTCGGGCACCGCTGTCCCGGCCACCTCGAAGGGCTCCTCGGCGCCGTCGGCGCGGAACCCCGCCCGCTCGTAGAAGCGGCGGGCGCGGGTGTTGTCCCGCACCACCCACAGGAACATCCGGTCGTGGCCGAGGGCCGCGCAGCGCCGTACCGACTCCTGGAGCAGGGCCCGTCCGACGCCGGTCCCGAGGTGGTCGGTGGCGAGATAGAGGGCGTACAACTCGGCTTCCGCGGTGTGGAGTCGGCCGTCCCGGTACGGGCCGTGGCAGGACCAGCCGACGACCTCGCCGGCCCGCTCGGCGACCAGGTTCAGCACGGCGCCGTCGGCCTGCCCGAAGCGGGCCCGGCGCCGGGCGGCGTCCCGCTCCACGCTGAGCGCGTCGAGGAAGGAGCGCGGCATCAGGCCGTCGTAGGCGAACTGCCAGCCGTGGACGCGGATTTCGGAGACGCGGTCGCAGTCGGCGAGGGTCATGGGGCGAATCCGCGGCGGCTCGTGGGGCATGACCGCACCTTAGAGGGGGCTCTGCTGGAAGGCCCCCCGATTAATTTGCCGCCCGCCACGACGAACACCCTTCTTCGCAGCGGGAGTTCGGGCCGTGCTCAGCGGAAGCCGAGCAGCTTGTGCAGGGTCTCGCCGTTCGCGGCGGTGGCCGTTTTCGCCGCGCTCACCGGCCGGGGGTCCGGTGTCTTCTCGCACACCGCATCGACGCCGTCGCGACCGCGCGGCACCGTGCCGTCGTCGAGATACGCCGTCAAGTACCTGTCCAGGCAGGCGTTTCCGCTCAGGGTGACGCCGTGGTTCCCGCCGCCCCGCTCGACCACGAGACTGGACCGGGCCAGCAGCCGGTGCGTCGTCAGCCCGCCCTGGTAGGGGGTGGCCGCGTCGTCGGTCGCCTGGAAGAGCAGCACCGGCGGCAGTTTGCCGTTGGCGACGTTCACCGCCGACCGCGGCTTGGTCGGCCAGAACACGCACGGCGCGTTGTACCAGGCGTTGTTCCAGGTCATGAAGGGGGCCCGCTCGTGGACCGCCCAGGTGTCCTTGTGCCACTGGCGCCAGTCGCGCGGCCAGGAGACGTCACCGCACTGCACGGCGGTGTAGACGCTGTAGCCGTTGTCCCCGGCGGCGTCGACCGCGCCGAGGTTCTCGTAGGTGTCGACCAGCGGCTGGGTGTTCCCGTCGTGCGCGTACGCGGCGAACGCCCCGGCCAGGGCGGGCCAGTAGCCGTTGTAGTAGCCGCCCGGCAGGAAGGTGTCCTCCAGCTCGGAGGCGCCCACCTTCCCGCCGGCCGGCCTCCTCGCGAGGGCCGCCCGCATCGCGTACCACCTGGCCTCGATCCGCGCCGGGTCGGTGCCGAGCCGGTACGTCGTGTCGTTCGCGGCGATCCACGCCATGAGCGCCCGGTGGCGGGCGTCGAAGGCGCGGTCCTGGCCGAGGTTGTCGTCGTACCAGACGCCGGTGGGGTCGACCACGGAGTCCAGGACCAGGCGGCGCACCCGGTCGGGGAAGAGCTTGGCGTAGACGGCGCCCAGGTAGGTGCCGTAGGAGTAGCCGAAGTAGTTGATCCGCTGGGCGCCGAGCGCCCGCCGGACGGCGTCGATGTCCCGTACCGCGCTGAGGGTGTCGATGTACGGCAGCAGGTCCGCGTACTTCCTGGCGCAGGCGGTGGCGAACTTCTTCGCGCGGGAGAGGCCAGCCTCTTCGAGGGCGGGAGTGCTCGGTACGGAGTCGGGGCGCACCGGCGCGAAGTGGTGGGGGCGGCAGTCCAGGGCGGGTGTGCCGGCGCCGACACCGCGCGGGTCGAAGCCGATGACGTCGTAGCGGGAGGCCACCGCCTTGGGCAGCGCGGACGCCACGAAGCCGGCCAGGGCCAGTCCGCTGCCGCCCGGGCCGCCGGGGTTGACCAGCAGCGGGCCCTGGTAGGCCGTGGCGGTGTGCGGGACGCGGGAGAGGGCGAGCGTGATCTGCCGGCCGCCGGGGTTCGCGTGGTCGAGAGGCACCTTGAGGGAAGCGCACTGGAGCGCCGGGTACTTGGTGGTCCCGCACTTCTTCCAGGCCGGTTCCGCGGCCCGTGCGGCGGCCGGCGGCCCCGTGGTGCTCGCGTCGGCGGGGAGGGCCGTGAACGAACCGGCCACGGCGAGGGCGGCACCGCACAGGGCGGCCGCGCGTTTTCTCATGGGTCCTCCCGGGACGGAGGGGCTGCGGGACCGAGGGGCTCCCGGTCCTCGCCGCATCGTCCCGGTAAGCGAGGGCGGACTAACCCGTGCGGCCGGTACGTGACCCGAATGGGCCGCGGGATGCCCTCGAACGCGCCCCTCAGATCAGGGAGAGCTGCACCGGTCCGGACGACGGCGGAGCGGCGGGTCCCGGCTCTGGGATCCGGCGCGGCACGCCTCCCCGCGCGGGACCGATGCCGTACTCCGCCGCCAGTTCGTGGACCTGGCGGGTGATGCGGCGCTGGTACCACTTCGGGGCGTAGGCGCCCTCCGCGTACAACCGCTCGTAGCGGCGCACCAGATGCGGATGGTGCTGCCCGAGCCAGGCCGTGAACCACTCGCGGGCGCCGGGCCGCAGATGCAGCACCAGGGGCGTCACCGAGGTCGCCCCGGAGGCCGCGATCGCCCTTACGGTGGCGCGGAGTTGGGCCGGGTGGTCGCTCAGGAAGGGCAGCACCGGCGCCATCAGGACACCGCAGCCGATGCCGTGCTCGCCCAGGGTCCGTACGACGTCCAGGCGCCGCTCCGGGGAGGGGGTGCCCGGTTCGACCGTGCGCCACAGCACGGGATCGGTGAAGCCCACCGACACCGAGACGCCGACCTCGGTGATCCGGGCGGCCTGCACCAGCAGATCCAGGTCGCGCAGGATCAGCGTGCCCTTGGTGAGGATCGAGAACGGGTTGGCGTGGTCGCGCAGCGCGCCGAGGATGCCCGGCATCAGCCGGTAACGGCCCTCGGCCCGCTGGTAGCAGTCGACGTTCGTGCCCATCGCGATGTGCTCGCCCTGCCAGCGGGGCGAGCCGAGCTGGTGGCGCAGCAGGTCCGGGGCGTTCACCTTGACCACGATCTGCGAGTCGAAGCCGAGGCCGGTGTCCAGGTCCAGATAGCTGTGCGACTTGCGCGCGAAACAGTAGACGCAGGCGTGTGAGCAGCCCCGGTACGGGTTCACCGTCCACTCGAAGGGCATGCGCGAGGCCCCGGGCACCCGGTTGATGATCGAACGGGCGCGTATCTCGTGGAAGGTGATCCCGCGGAACTCGGGCGTGTCGAAGGTACGGGTGGTCACCTGGTCCGCGCCGAACAGCGCGGCGTCGGCCGGGCTCCCGGCGGACTCCACTGTGAGGTTCTCCCAGCGCATGACGCCTCCTCGGTGTCGCTCCGCCACAGAATAGAACACATGTTCCCTTGATCGTGCGACTCCGTTCTCCCGGGCGCTCGCGCGACCCCGATTTGGGCGGCCGGGCCGGGGGGTGGTTGGCTGGCTCCCGCCCGGAGAACCCATGTCATGGAGGAACGAAAATGGCGCAGGTCGAGGCCACCACCGAGCGGGTAGTCGCCGCGGACGCCGAGAAGGTGTTCGACGCCCTCGCCGACTACAGCGGCACGCGCGGAAAGGTGCTGCCCGAGCAGTTCAGCGAGTACGAGGTGCGCGAGGGCGGCGACGGCGAGGGCACCCTCGTCCACTGGAAGCTCCAGGCCACCAGCAAGCGGGTCCGTGACTGCCTCCTGGAGGTCAGCGAGCCGACCGACGGCGAGCTGGTCGAGAAGGACCGCAACTCCTCCATGGTCACCACCTGGCGCGTCACCCCGGCCGGCGAGGGCAGCTCCCGAGTCGTCGTGACCACCGTCTGGGACGGCGCCGGCGGCGTCGGCGGCTTCTTCGAGCGCACCTTCGCGCCCAAGGGCCTCGGCCGTATCTACGACCAGTTCCTCGACCGGTTCGCCGCCGAGGTCGAGAAGGCCGAGAAGGCCGAGTAGCGGGACACCCTTCCGGTCCAAGTCCCGGCCGCACCGGGCGGGTTGGCACCCCCGTGTCGGTTCGGACGGAACCACGTCCGAACCGACCGGCCGGGACCGGGGGGCGCACGGAGCGCGCGACCTCCCACCGGGGCACGAGGGCCGAGCCCCGCCCCAAAGGCCGAACGCGCCCGGCGCGCCCGCGCGTTCGGCCGGCGCCAATTCCCGCGTTGCCGCACATCGCGTCCGAACGCCCCCGTACGGTGGTGAACGGCGGTAGATCTTGCACAGCCGTGGGAGAGAGGGCCTGGGCCATGGACCGTGGCACCGAGAAGGCAGCGTCTCCGGGCCGCGGCACCGCGCCCTGCGGAGCGGCCGAGCCCCTCCCGCCCGGCCGCGTTCCGCTGGCCGTCGTCCTGATCGACCACGAAGGGCTCGTCTCGCACTGGAGCCGTGGCGCCCGCCGGCTGTTCGGCGCCACCCGGGAAGAGGCGATCGGCCGCCCCGCGGTCGACCTGCTGCCCGTCTCCGGCGCCCTGCCCGAGGACGACGACCCGGCCCCCTACGGCCGGTACGGCGAGACCGGCGAGCCCACCTCCCCCGGCGACGACGACGGTCTCGGACCCGACCTGGAGTCCCCGCGCGGCGGACGGCTGCCCTATCCGGCCTCGGGCCGCGCCCGGCTCACCGTCCCCGGACGGGACCGCGCGGACGTCCTGTGGTGGGCGTACCCCATGGTCGGCCCCGGCCGGGAGCGGCTGCTGGTGCTCGCCGCCGACGCCGAGGGACTGCGCCCGGACCCCGGCGGCGTCGAGGAGCGCGCCTTCGAGCGGATCGCGCCCGGCTTCGCCCTGCACACCGACTTCCCCGGCGCCGAGGAACTCGCCCGCCGGCTGCCCGACATCCTGCCCAGCATGAGCGTCGGCGAGAGCGCCCGCATCGTCGCCCAGGTCCTCGAACTCGGTTACCCCGTCCTGGAGTTCAGCCAGAACGACCGGGTACCGGTGACCCCCGACTGGGGCGTGCCCCGGCGCGCCGAGCGCAAGGCACGGCGCGCTCGCGCCGCACGCGCCGAGGCCGAGGGGCTGCCCGCGCCCCGGGAGGCCGACGGCGAGGACGAGGACCGCGAGGACCTCGAATACGTCGCCGTGCGCGAGCGCCTAAAGTTCCTCAACGAGGTCAGCTCACGCATCGGCACCTCCCTCGACCTCGCCACCACGATCCTGGAGGTCAGCCGGGCCGTCGTCCCCCGCTTCACCGACGTCGCCGGGACCTACCTGCGCGAACAGGTCGTCGCCGGCGAGGGGTTCCCCGAGGGCGTGCCGGACACCACCACCCTCTGGCACCGGGTCGCCGTCCACCACACCGACGAACCCGGCCGCTGGGACGACGTCGTACCGGTCGGCGAGGCCATGCCCTTCCCGGCGCACACCCCCTTCTTCCAGTGCATGACCACCGGCGAGCCCGTCCTGGTGCCCCGCATCAGCGAGGAGGCGGGACACGCGATCGCCTCGCAGTTCGAGAAGCGCGACATCCGGCCCCTCATCACCGGCCGCTCCATGCTGGTCGTACCGCTCAAGGCACGCGACGTGGTGCTCGGCTTCATGGTCCTGCTGCGCCACCCCGAGCGCGTCGAGTTCAACGACATGGACCGGGTCACCGGCGCCGAACTCGCCGCCCGCGTCGGCCTGGTGCTCGACAACGCCCGCATGTACACCTACCAGGAGAGCGTCGCCGAGACCCTCCAGGACAGCATGCTCCCGCGCATCCCGGCGCGCATGGCCGGCTGCGACATCGCCACCCGCTACCTGCCCGGCACGCTGCTGGGGCGGATCGGCGGCGACTGGTTCGACTCGGTCAAACTGCCGGGCGCGCGGACCGCGTTCGTGGTCGGCGACGTCATGGGCCACGGCCTCCACTCGGCCGCCAAGATGGGCCAGTTGCGCACGGCCGTCCGGACCATGGCGGCCCTGGACCTCCCACCCGCCCAACTCCTGCGCAATCTCGACGACTTGTCGCAGCGGCTCGGTGACTCCTACCTCGCGACCTGCCTCTACGCGGTCTACGACCCGATCGTGAGCGAACTGCTCGTCGCCAACGCGGGCCACGTCCCGCCGGTGCTCGTCCACGCCGGTTGCGGGCGGGGCGAGTTGCTCGACCTGCCCACGGGCGCGCCCATCGGGGTGGGCGGGGTGCCCTTCGAGGCGGTACGGGTCCGGGTGGAGCCCGGCGACCGGCTTGTGATGTGCACCGACGGGCTGGTCGAGATGCGCGGCGAGGACATCGGCGTGGGCCTCGCCACGCTCTGCGAGTCCGCCGCGCACCCGGCCGCGTCCATGGACGACGCCTGCGACACCATCGTCCGGGCCCTGAACACCCGCGGCGGACGCAAGGACGACGTGGCCCTGCTCATGGCCCGCCTGGGCGGCATCGAACCCGGTGACGTCGCCGAGTGGCCGCTCGCTCCCGACCCGGCCGAGGCCGGCCGGGCCCGCGCCCTCGTCAGCGGCCGGCTGCGCGCCTGGAACCTGGACCAACTCGTCGAGCCCGCGGCCCTGCTGGTGAGCGAGCTGGTCGGCAACGCCGTACGGCACACCCGCAGCCGCCGGCTCGCACTGCGCCTGGTCCGCGGCGACACGCTGCTGTGCGAGGTGGACGACGACGACCACACCCTGCCGAGCCTGCTGGACGCGGGCTCCGTCGACGAGTCCGGGCGCGGCCTGCGGGTGGTCAGCACCCTCGCCCGGGAGTGGGGCGCCACCCGCACCGACGCGGGCAAGACCGCCTGGTTCGAACTGACCCTGCCCGGTCGCTGATTCAGCCGCCCTGCCACCCCGCCGCCCTGCCCCCCCGCCGTCCCGCCGACCTCCGCGGGCCCGGGGGGCGCACTCGGGCGCAGTCGGAGCGAAAGAGCGGAGAAGGTATGCGCCGGGCGCTTGTGGGCCCGCGCCGGGCGCGGTAGACCGTACTCGCCCGTCACTGACGACGGTACGGCTTCGCAGACGGGGGAGTGGGACATGAGCGTGACGAGTCGGTACCGGGAGTCGTGGGAGGGCTTCTGGCGCGAGGCGTCCGACGAGCCGGGAGCCGTGCTGTGGGACGCGCAGCCGATGCTCACGGTCGGCCCCCATCTCGCCCTCTTCGAACCGCAGTTGACCGATCCCGGGCTGCCGATGCTGGACCTCGGCTGTGGCAACGGCACCCAGACCCGCTTCCTGGCCGACCGCTTCCCGCACGTCATCGGCGTCGACCTGGCCGCCGCCGCCCTCGACCACGCGCGGGCGTCGGACCCGGCGGGACAGGCCGCCTACCGGCTGCTGGACGCCGCCGACAAGACCGAGGTCGACACCCTGCACGCCGAACTCGGCGACGCCAACGTGTACATGCGAGGGGTGCTGCACCAGGTCGAGCCCGACTCCCGGCAGCCGCTGGTGGACGGACTCGCCGCCCTCGTCGGGGAACGCGGCCTGGCCTTCCTCGTCGAACTGGCGGAGACCGCCGGACCGGTCCTGCGCGGCCTGGCCCAGGACCCGGGCGGGCCGCCGTCGAAGCTGGAACCCATCCTGCGCCATGGCATAGCGCCCGGCGCGGTCGGCGACGCCGAGATGGTCGACCATCTGCGCGCGGCCGGCCTCACCGTCCTCGCCCACGGTGAACTGCCGCTGCTCACCACGGAGTTCGCCGCCGACGGTACGCGGGTCGCGCTGCCGTCCCGGTGGCTGGTCGCGGGTCCGTCGCGCGGGGGCGGCGGGCGGCTCAGCTGAACAGGGCCGTGATCAACGCGATGTCGTCGTCCTTGTTCTGTCCGAACCGGCTGAGCAGCAGATCGCACAGCGCCTCCAGATCCTCCGGTCCCGCGGCCACCGCTTCGCGGAACTCCGCGAGGCTGGCGTCGAGATGGGTCGTACGGACCTCGACGAGACCGTCCGTCACCAGGAGCAGGCGGGTGCCGGGCGGGACCGGCACGACGGAGGGCTCCGGATGGGGGAGCCCCAGGCCCAGCAGCGGACCGTGCGGGTGGTGGAACCGCGGGCCGTCCCGGGGGTCGATCACCAGCGGGGGGATGTGACCGGCGTTGGCGATGTGCAGCCGACGGCCGTCCGGGGCGACGAGGACCAGGCAGAGGGTGACGGTGATGCCCGGCTGGGACTGGCGCAGCAGGGTTTCCAGGTGTTGCAGGATCTGGTGCGGGGGGTGGCCCTCGATGGCGTAGGCGCGCAGTGCGTGGCGCACCTCGCCCATGACGGTCGCGGCGGTCAGGGAGTGTCCGACGACGTCCCCGATGGCGAGCAGCAGACCGTTGACCGTCTGTACCGCTTCGTAGAAGTCGCCGCCGATCTCCGCGTGTTCGGAGGCGGGGAGGTAGCGGAAGGCCAGCTCGATGCCGGGTACGACCGGCAACTCCTTGGGCAGGAACGAGCGTTGCAGGGCGAGGCCGAGGGCGTGTTCCTCGTTGTAGGTGCGCAGCGCTTCGAGTGCGAGGGCGCTGGTGTTGGCGAGTTGCTGGAGCAGCTGTTCGTCGTCGGCGCCGTGCAGGGCGGAGGCGGGCACGGCCAGGCAGACGGGCGGACGGCCCCGCTTGGTGCGGGCGACCGCGAGGGCCACCTCCGCGTCGAGGTGGTCGGTGGGCAGCAGGGCACGCCACTGGCTGAGCGGCAGGCGGGTGATCGCGACGCCGGTCTCCTGGTGCAGACAGCGGGCCGCGAGCTGGTCCGGCAGACCGGGAGGCGCCGGCTGGATGCGTACGGCGCTGCCCGGCTCGTCGATCATGCTGTGCACCGCCTGCGTGTGCGGGGAGAGGAACACCGCGCTCGCCGGACTCGCCAGGACACCGGCCGCGCCGCCGGTGGCGGCCGACGCGAAGGAGTGGAAGCCGACCGCGCTGTACACGTCCAGGGTCGCGCCGTTCAGCGCGATCAGCCGTTCGGCGAGCCGCTCGGCGCGCTGCCGGGCGCGGGCGTAGCGCAGGGTGGCGGTGACGGTGGCGAGGAGTTCACCGGGGTCGATGGGCTGGTCGAGGTAGGCGTCGGCGCCCCGCCGCAGCCCCTCGGCGTGATCGTCGGGGCTGATGGCGGCGGCCGAGATCTGGATGATCGGCACATGGGCGGTCCGCGGATCCCGCTTGAGACGTTCGCTCACCTCGAAGCCGCTCATGCCGGGCAGCAGTACGTCGATGATCGCGAGGTCGGGGAGCGGCTCTGTGACGTCCTTCAGCCGGGCGAGACCCTCCTCGCCGGAGGCGACGCCGATGACGCTGTGTCCCGCGCGACGCAGCCAGCTGGTCAGGACGTAGAGGTTCGTCTCGTTGTCGTCGATGACCAGGACGGTCGCGGGCAGCGGGTCCTCGTTGCTATGTGTCACGGCCTGTCCCTTCGGCTGGGGGTTCCTGCGTGCGGTCGTGGCCGAGATCCGGCAGCCGGACCCGCACCTGGGTGCCGACCCCGACGGTGCTGGTGAGGGTGAGGGAACCGCCGAGCAGTTCGGTGAGGGTACGGGCGTAGGGCAGCCCCAGGCCGGTGCCGGGTCGTCCGTGCTGGTGGGCGCCGCGGACCTGGTAGAACACCTCGAAGACCCGGTCGAGTTCGTCGGCCGGGATGCCCACCCCGGTGTCCGTGACGGTGAACAGGACCGCGGGACCGGACGGTTCGGGTGCGGTGGTGATGTCGAGGCGTACTTCGCCCTGGTCGGTGAATTTCAAAGCGTTGGACAGGATGTTGCGCAGGATGCGGACCAGGAGCGTCTCGTCGGTCACCAGCGCCGGCTGCTGTTCCGGGGGAGTGGTGAGGAGGGTGACCCCCTCCCGGCCGTGGCCGCTGAGGAGGAGCCCGCTGAGGTGGGTGACGAGCAGGCGCAGGTCCACCGGCTCGGGGTGGATCTCCAGATGGCCGGCCTCGGCCTTCGCCACGTCGAGGAGGTCGTTCACCAGCGACAGGAGCGAGTGGCTCGCGGACGAGATGAGTTCGACCTGTTCCCGCTGCTCGCCGCTGAGGGTGGGCGAACTGGGGGCGAGCAGCAGTCGGGAGAGCGCGACCATCGAGTTGACGGGGGTGCGCAGTTCGTGGCTGATGTTGGTCCAGAACCGGGTCTTCGCCTCACTCGCCTCCTGCAACTGGTGCCGTTTGGCCTCCAGTTCGGAGTGGAGGGCGAGCACACCGCTGTTGGTGGTCTCCAGTTCCTGCGTCAGTTCGGAGTACAGGGCGAGGACGCCCCGGTTGGTCTCCTCCAACTCCTCGTTCAGCCGCCGCAGTTCCTCCCGCTGGGCGCGGGTCTCCTCCAGGGTGGCGATCAAGTCCCTTGTCTGAGAACGCAGATCGTCCGCCTCCGTGGTGCGGACGCCGTCGCCGAGCACCTTCGCCAGCCGGTCCCGCCGCTCGGCGGGCCGCACCGCGTCCGCGGCGAGCGGCTGGGTGATGACGACGCGGCCGGCCGCGGCCCCGGCCGCGTACTCCACCCCCACGAGCTTGGCCACCAGGTCGAGGGTGTCCCGGGCCGGCGGCGGTCCGCCGCTCCAGGTGAACTCGACGACGAGGGCGGCCGGCCGGTCCGCGCTGTCCAGGCCGAAGGAGACCTCCAGCCCCTGGCAGCCCAGCCGGTCGCGTCCCAGCTCGCTCAGCGCGGTCGCCAGCCGCACCTGGTCCTGCCGGTCCAACCCCAGCACGACGGCGGCCTGTTGGGCACGGCGCCGCAGACCGAACACGTCCTGCGCGGAGGAGAGAGCGAAGGACATCACCCGGCCGTCGCCGAACGCCCCGCCGCCCAGGCCGTGTTCAAACCCCTTCCCGGCCATGCCCGCTCCTCTCCGCACCGCTCACCAGGCGCCCTTGACGACGACGACACTCGCGTCGTCCCGCCGCACACCCGCCTCGCGGAGCAACTGGCCGGCCATCACGAGCGGGGAGTGCCCGAGCAGACCCGGCAGCGCCCCCGCGTCCCAGCGTTCGGTCAGTCCGTCGGAGTGCATGACCAGGGCCCCGTGGTCGGGCAGCGGCTCCTCGAAGGTGCGCAGCCGCCGCATGTGGGCGCCGACGATCCCGGGAGCCGACAGCAGCGCGCGGCGCGCGCCCCCGCCGCCGATCAGGAAACCGCTGACGTTGCCGATGCCGCAGTACAGCAGCCGCCCGGCGGCGGGCTCGACCCGGGCCACCGCGACCGCTCCGCCGCGCGTGCCCCGCAGGGCGGGGTGCACGGCGTTGAGCACGCCTTCCGGGGTGAGGTCGCGGGTGTCGTGGAACGCCTTGACCGCCGCACCGCTCGCGCGCGCCGCCAGCGGTCCGTGGCCCAGGCCGTCGCAGAGCATGACCAGCAGTGCGGGCCGGTGCGCGTCGCCGCCGGCCACCGTACGCACGGCCCACGCGTCCCCGCACACGCTCTCGCCGCTGATGGCCCGGGTCACACCGGCGGCGGGGGACGCCTCCGGGGAGGTGACGACGGCCCTGCCGGCCGCGGTGCGGGGCCAGAACCGCGCGGCCATGACCGTCCCGCGGCCGGGCACGGAGTGCAGGTCGAAGTGGTCGGCGAGACGGGAGACCGCGCCCAGCCCGATGCCCAGGGTGCCGGCGCTGGACGTCCCGTCGGTCAGGGCGGCCGGCACGTCCGTCATACCGGGACCCGAGTCCACGGTGAGGAACTCCACCCCGGCCACGTCCCCCGAGCGCACCGTGCGCAGCAGCAGCGCGCCGTCCACGGCATGCCGCTGTACGTTCGTGGCGGCCTCGGTGACGGCGAGGGCGACCTCGGCCGCCCGGTGGGTGCTGAGGCCGACGCGCCGGGCCAGCGCGGCGGCGGCGCCGCGGGCGGTCACCGGCAGGGAGGGGCTCTCCCGGAACCACTCCATGTCCTCGCTGTCGACCATGGCGGCGCCGTTCACCGGGCCCACTTGACGATGGTCACCGTCGTGCCCTCGCCGGGCGCGGTCCGCAGGTCGAAGTCGTCCACCAGCCGGCGGGCACCGCTCAGGCCGAGGCCCAGGCCGCCGCCGGAGGTCCAGCCGTCCGTCATGGCCTGCCCGACGTCGGGGATGCCCGGGCCCTGGTCCGCGAAGACGGCGGCGACGCCCTGTCGGCCCGCCCTGCTCGCCGTACCGGCCCGGACCACGCCTCCGCCGCCGTACGTCAGGGTGTTGCGGGCGAGTTCACTGGCCGCGGTGATGATCTTCGTCTGGTCGACCAGGGACAGCCCGCACCGCTGGGCCAGGGCGCGGATGGCCTGGCGTACGTGGACGAGGTCGCTGCTGCGGTCGACGGGATGGACCTGGGGTTCCTCTCCGGCGGTCCAGGGCACTGTCACCGCGGGGCCGAACCGGGGGACCGGCTCAGCTTCGCCAACCCCTTCTGGAGGTCGAGGGCGGTGCTCACGCCGCCGAGGGAGAGGCCGAGCTCGACCAGGGTGATCGCCACGGCCGGGCGCATCCCCACGACCACGGTCCGGGCGTCGAGCATGCGGGAGATGGCCGCCATCGTCGCCAGCATCCGTCCCACGAACGAGTCGACGATCTCCAGGGCGCTGATGTCGATGACGACACCGGTCGCGGACCTCGCCACGATCTGCTCGGCCAGATCCTCCTGGAGGTTGAGTACCGTCTGGTCCTCCAGATCGGACTGGACGGACACCAGCAGGATGTCGCCGATCCGCAGGACCGGAATGCGCTCGCTCATCGCGGGCCGCCGCCGTACGGGACCAGATCCACGCCGGACCGGTGCAGGGCCAGCTTGAGGGCGTCGGCCAGACTGGCCTTGGTCACGATGTCGCCGAACTCGATGCCCAGCGCCACGATGGTCTGGGCGATCTGCGGGCTGATGCCGGAGACGGTGCACTCGGCGCCCATCAACCGGGCGGCGACGATGGTCTTGAGCAGGTGCTGGGCCACCTGGGTGTCCACCGCGGGCACCCCCGTGATGTCGATGATCGCCTGCTCCGACCCGGTGTCCACCAGGGCCTGGAGCAGCTTCTCCATCACCACCTGGGTCCGCGCCGAGTCCAGGGTGCCCACCAGCGGTACGGCGATCACCCCGTCCCACAGCCGCACGACCGGCGTGGACAGCTCCAGCAGCTGCTCCGCCTGGGCGGTGATCAGCTCCTCGCGGGTCCGCGTGTAGGTCTCGATCGTGAACAGCCCGAGCCCGTCCAGGATGCGGGCGAGGCGGAGGAAGGCGCGGATCTCGTCGGCGGAGCCGTTCTCCAGCACCGGCTCCAGGACCCGCTTCAACGCGAAGACGCTGATGGCGGTCTCCGTCGGCGAGAACCCCTGACGGGCCCGGTTCCGCGACAACTCGGTCAGCAGGGCGCGCACTTCGGACATCTGCTCCGAGTGCACGTCGAGCGCGCCCTGCCCCAGGGCCTGCATCAGGGCTTCGTACAACTCCCGCAGCTCACGGTCGAGTTCGGCGGTGACCACCCGGCCGCCCAGCGACCCCGACACCTCGCTGACCCAAGAAGCGGCAAGGTCCCGGTCACTGCTCGACAGCAGTCCCACCAGATCCGCGGTGTTGTCTCGCCTCGCCATGCAATGGCTCCTTCGGTATTCGCATATATGTACCCATGCCGGTTGACGCAGCCTACGGCACCTGTATGGGTTCAGCTTTTCGGCACTGAGCGGATGGCGGCTCCGTGTGAGGGGGAGCCGTGTTCGGATGGTCGGACCGATTGCGTGAGCGGTACATGAGCCGCGCGGCGCGGGGTAAACGCCAGCCGACGAGGGGAACGAAGGTGAACGAGCGTGGAGCCTGCCGACAGTGACGGCGCACCGGGACCCGGCGCTCAGACCCTGGCCACTGCCGTCCGGCTGGGCGACGGCGACGCGTGCATCGCCGAGGCGCGTCATGTCGCGGTGGACTTCCTCGGCCGGCTGCGGGCGGAGCATCACGTGAGTGTCTCCGCGCGTGCGATGGAACTGACCCAGCTGGTCGTCAGCGAGCTGGTGACCAATGCCCGCAAGTACGCTCCGGGGCCGCTGTGGATGGAACTCGCCGTCGCGGACGGGGCGGTGGAGGTGGAGGTGACCGTGCGGGACAGTGCGCGGGAGCGGCCCGCCGCCCGCTCGGTGGACCCGGGACGGGTCGGGCAGCACGGTCTGGAGATCGTGATGGCGGTGACGCGGGGGTTCCGGGTCCTGCTGGAGCCCTCGGGTAAGCGCGTCACCGCCCGGATCGCCCTCTCGGACGGTCCGGCGAACGCGCGTTGAGGCGCGGGGATCCACCCCGTTCACCTCACTTGGGCAGGAGGCCCTCACGGAGTTGGGTGAGGATGCGGGAGAGCAGGCGGGAGACGTGCATCTGGGAGACGTTGAGTGCCTGGCCGATCTGCGCCTGGGTCATCTCCTGCCCGAACCGCATCTCGACGATCGCCCGCTGGCGGTGGTCGAGGCGCTGGAGCAGGGGGGCCAGGGTGTGCAGGTCCTCGAAGAGTTCCAGGGCGGGGTCGGTGTCGCCCATCAGGTCGGTGTAGGTGGGCGTGGTGTCGGTCTCGTCGTCGGAGGCGGGGGTGTCGAGGGAGCCGGCGGTGTAGCCGTTGGCCGCGACGAGCCCCTCGACGGTCTCCTCCTCGGTGAGGTCGAGGTGCTGGGCGAGTTCCTGGGTGGTGGGGGCGCGGCCGAGCGTGTTGGTGAGGGCCTCCTTGCCGTGCGCGAGGGTCACGCGACGCTCCTGGAGGCGCCGGGGGACGTGGACGGCCCACGTGGTGTCGCGGAAGAAGCGCTTGATCTCGCCGGTGATGTAGGGGATCGCGAAAGAGGTGAACTCGACCTCGCGCGTCAGGTCGAAGCGGTCGATCGCCTTGATGAGGCCGATCGTGCCGACCTGGATGATGTCGTCCATGTCGCCGTTGCCGCGGTTGCGGAAGCGGCGGGCGGCGAAGTGGACCAGCGAGAGGTTCATCTCGATGAGGGTGTTGCGGGCGTACTGGTACTCCGGGGTGCCCTCCTCCAGGGTGGAGAGGCGGTCCAGGAAGTGCCGGGACAGTACGCGGGCGTCCTTGGGGGCGACCTTGGCGGTGTCCTCGATCCACGGCAGGTCATCCGTGGAGAGGGGTGTTTCCGTGGCGGCGGCGGTGGTGGTGGCGCGGGCTTGCACGGAAGAAGTCACGGTGTCGCTTTCACTGGGGAACAGGACTAGTTCCTCCTGCCCCCGTTCACCGGAAGCATGTCCCCCCTCACCCGAGCAAGTCCACTGTGCCCGGAGCGGGTTCCCCTGCGTCCCGAGCCTGTCCGCTCTGCCGGGAGCAGGTCCCCCGCGTCCTGAGCAGGTCCCCCGCGTCCCGAGCGGGTCCCCTGCTCCTGCACCTCCGCAGCACGTCCCCTACGCCCGGACCGGTCCCGTCCGTCGGCCTGCACCCCGGCCTGGACACCGCCCGGATCAGGGCTTGGCGGGCGGTGTCCAGGCCGCCACGGCCGCCTCGGCGGTCGGATGGGTGGGGAAGATCTGCTCCAGACCGACGATCCGGAAGATCCGGCTCACCCGGTCGGGGACCGCGGAGAGCACGATGGACGCCTCGGCCTCCAGCGCCCGGTTGCGGGCGGCGATGAGAACGGTGATGCCGCTGGAGTCGCAGAAGGTCAGCCCGGCGAGATCGACGACGAGCTGCCCGCCCGGAGCGATGACGAGACCGGGCAGCACCGCGCGGACCCGCGGCGCGCTGTCGTGGTCCAGGTCCCCGGCCAGCTCGATGACCGGACCGCCAGGGGTGGTGCGGGTGCGGAGGGTCAGTTCGTTGTGGTTCACGTCTGCTCTTCACGGGTGGGTCGGGGCACGCTGAGGGCGAGGACGGCGGTGTCGTCGTCCACCCCGGTGCCGAAGGTGTCGAGCAGGTCCTGGACCGCCGTCACGGCGGAGCGCGCGGAGGTGGGGGCCAGCGCCCGGGCGAACTCCAGCAGGGCTTCGTCGCCGTACCGGTCGCCGGGGCCCGCCGAGTGGGCCTCGGTGAGACCGTCGGTGTGCAGGAGCAGGGTGTCGCCGGGCCCGAGGCGGAGGCCGGTGGTGGCGATGTCGGCGTCGCGCAGGATGCCGATGAGCTGGCCGCCGGGGGTGGGGAGATAGTCGGCGCGGCCGTCGGCCCGCAGCAGCAGCGCCGGCGGATGACCGCCGCTGGCCAGGGTGACCCGGAAGCCGCCCTCGTCCCCGTCCGGGGTGAGCAGACCGAAGATGACGGTGCAGAACCGCGGGTCGGAGCCGTGGTACTCGTGGTTGAGGACGGTGTTGAGGTTGGCGAGCACGGCCGCCGGGTCGGGCTGGTAGACGGCGGCGGCACGCAGGGTGTAGCGGGCCAGCGAGGTGACGGCCGCCGCCGCCGCGCCCTTGCCGCACACGTCGCCCAGGAAGAAACCCCAGGTGCCCGCGGTGAGCGGGAACAGGTCGTAGAAGTCGCCGCCGACCTCGTCGACGGAGGCGATGTGGTAGTGCGCGGCGACGTCCAGTCCGGGCACGTTGGCCAGAACGGGAGGCAGCAGCGTGTTCTGCAGCGTGGTGTTCAGCCGTTGCAGCCGCTCCCGTTCGCGTTCGGACTCCTGGCGGGCGCGCAGCAGTTCCGTCTCGTAGGCGCGGCGGTCGCGGGCGTCGAAGACGGTGGTGCGGATCAGCAGGGGTTCGCCGTCCTCGCCCTTGCGGACGACGGAGGTCACCAGGACCGGCAGCCGGCTGCCGTCGGCGGCCTGGAGTTCCAGCGCGATACCGCTTATCTCGCCCTGCATGCGCAGCAGAGGCGCGAAATGGGTCTCGTGGTAGAGACGGCCGCCCACGGTGAGGAGGTCCGCGAACGTCCGCCGCCCCACCAGCTCCTCGCGGTCGCGGCCGAGCCAGTTCAGCAGGGTGGCGTTGATCTTGGCGATCCGGCCGTCGAGGAGCGTCGAGAGATAGCCGCACGGCGCGTGCTCGTACAGGTCCTCCGCGCTGTCCTCCAGCAGGGCCGAGAACGCCGCCCGGTCCTGCCCCGGATCCGCCCCGGAAGCCCTGGTCTCCTCGCCGTCCGTGCCGCACATCACCGTGCGCTCCCGGCAGGGGCGGTGAGCACGGCGGCGGTCAGCGCCGGCGCGGCGAACGGAGCCGGCGGCCCCCACGCCCGGGGCTCCCGCGCCGTGTCCGGCCGCCTCGTCACCGCGCTCACGGAGCGCCCCACGGCCCGGCGGGCCGGCCGGTGACCGGCACAGGGTTCCTGCCGCGCACGTCCATGCGGTTCGTCCTCACTTTCCCGGAGCCGGACTCTCCCGGAGCCGGACAGTCGGCCCCGTTCCGTCCGCTGTCCCGGACGCGGGCTCCCGAAACGGGGAACCCGGGACGGAGATGTCCGTTTCTGTTGTGCTGTCGGAGGAATGGGTGAACTCTGAGATGAGGGGGCCGCCGCCCCATCATCGGAGACGCCATGATCATCCTCGGCCTTGTGCTCCTCATCGTCGGTCTTGTCACCGGAATCGGCATTCTGTGGACCATCGGAATCGTCCTGCTCGCCATCGGCGTCGTGCTGATGATCCTGGGCGCGGTGGGTCACGCGGTAGGAGGCCGACGGCACTACTGGTGACGGCGGGACCGGCACCCGGACGGCTCTCCGAGCGCGCCCGGCGACGCGCTCGGAGAGCGGCCCGCGAGCCGCGCGGCTACCCGGCGACGACGGCGGGGACAGCGAGCCGCTGCCCCCGTCCCGCCACGCCCCGCTGACCGGCCGGAGGCCGCACGACCACTCGCCCCGAAGCCCGACCGACGGCACGCACGAGCGCCGGGCTTGCGGCGGCCTTCCGCGTACGTGGACGAGGGCGGCCTCCCGCGTACGCAGGAGCCGGGCGGTCTCCGTACGAGGACCGCAGCGGCCTTTCGCGTACGAGGACCGGGGCGGCCTTCCGGCGTACGAGGACCGGACCCGCCGCTCGCGTACGAGAACCGCAGCGGCCGTGCGCGTACGAGAACCGCGCCGCCTCCCGACCACGAGAACCGCGCCGCCTCCCGACCACGAGAGCCGCGCCGGCCTCCCGTGTACGAGAACCGCGCCCTCCTCCCGACCACGGAAACCGCGCCGGCCTCCGCGCACGATGAGCCGGGGCCGCCTCCCCCGGGCAATGAGCCGGGCAGCCCGCCGCACACCAGGACCGCCGCGCCCGGTGTCATGCCCCAGACACCGGGTACCCGCAGCTGACGGAGAACCGACGACACCCTGACGGGGGCGCGACCGGAGCCCGGCCGCGGCACGCCCCTCCCCGCCCGGGGTGAGTCCGCGGCCGGCCGCCTGTCCCCCCTCGCGTCGGCGGCCTCTCCTCGAACGGACCGTGATGACGGACGTGTTGGTGTCGGTGTCGGTGTGAGAGGTGTCGTGATGTCTGAGAAGGCCGAGCCGGAGTCCGCTCTGGGGGAGTACGGACCCGGGGAAGGGACGGGCGCGCACGGCGCCGGTCCCGGCCCGGCGGACGGCGTACGGACACCGGGCGCCCCACCCCAGGAGTCACCGCCCCAGGAACCGCCGCGCCGGGCTCCCGGTGAGGGGCGCAGACGGTCCTGGACGCGGGTGGGGTTCTCGCTGGGGCTGGGGGCGACCGTCGCGTGGCTCGCGGTCCAGACCGTCCTGCGGGTCAGTTCGATGCTGACCCTGCTGCTGCTCTCCGCGTTCATCGCGATCGGTCTGGAGCCGGTCGTCGGCTGGTTCACCCGCCGAGGCCTGCGGCGCGGCTGGGCCGTGGCGATCGTGCTGACCGGGTTCGTCCTGCTGCTCGGCGGTTTCCTGGCGCTCGTCATCCCGCCGGTGGCGAAGGAGATCACCGCGCTGATCGACGCGGTGCCCGGCTGGCTCCAGCAGCTCCACGACCACCAGTCGGCGATCGGCCGCCTGGAGGACCGCTACCACGTGGTCGAGAAGGCCAAGCAGCAGATCGGTTCGGGGGGCGCGGCGACCGGGGTGGCCGGCGGTGTCCTCGGCGCCGGCCAGCTGGTCCTGTCCACCCTCACCTCCACCGCGATCGTGATCACGGTGACCCTCTACTGCATGGCGGCGCTGCCGGTCATCAAGCAGTTCTGCTACCGCTTCGTGGCCGCCAGCCGCCGTGAGCGCGTCGAGGGCGTGGCGGAGGAGATCATGAGCCGGATCGGCAAGTTCATGCTCGGCAACCTCATCACCTCGGCGATCGCCGGAGCGGCGACCTTCGGCTGGTGCGTGGCGACGGGTGTGCCCTACGCCGCCGCACTGGGCATCTTCACGGCCCTGATGGACCTGATCCCGATCGTCGGCTCCACGCTGGCCGGCATCGTCGTCAGCCTCGTCGCCCTCTCCGTCTCACTCCCCATCGCGATCGCGACCGCGCTCTTCTACATCTTCTTCCGGGTCGCCGAGGACTACCTCATCGTGCCGCGGGCCATGAAGTTCGCCGTCGACGTCCATCCGCTGGTCACCATCCTCGCGGTGCTGGTCGGCGGGGCGCTCCTAGGCATCATCGGCGCCCTCGTCGCCATCCCGGCGGCCGTCGCCGTCGGCCTCCTCCTCGACGAGTACGTCTTCCCCAAGAAGCAAGGGAGTTGACGCCCGCCCCGCCTGCGGCTCCGCACCTCTTCGTGGCGGGTTCCGCCGCCGGTGCGTAACGTGACGCACCATGAAGATCCTCATCAGCGCCGACATGGAAGGCGCCACCGGCGTCACCTGGCCCGCCGACGTGCTGCCGGGGACACCGCAGTGGGAGCGGTGCCGGGCGATGTTCACCTCCGACGTGAACGCCGCCGTGCTCGGCTTCTACGACGGCGGCGCCGACGAGGTACTCGTCAACGAGGCCCACTGGACCATGCGCAACCTCCTGCTGGAGCGGCTCGACGAGCGCGCCGAGCTGCTCACCGGCCGGCACAAGGCGCTCTCGATGGTGGAGGGCGTCCAGCACGGCGACGTGGACGGGATCGCCTTCGTCGGCTACCACGCGGGCGCCGGCATGGAGGGCGTCCTGGCCCACACCTATCTCGCGAACTCGATCACGGGGGTGTGGGTGAACGACGTCCGCGCCAGCGAGGGGCTGCTGAACGCGCGGGTCGTCGCCGAGTACGGCGTACCCGTCGTCCTGGTCACCGGCGACGACGTGGCCTGCGAGGACGCCCTCGGGTACGCGCCCGGGGCGCTGAAGGTCGCGGTCAAGGACCATGTGTCGCGGTACGCGGCGGTGTGCCGTACGCCGGCCAGGACCGCCGCCGACATCCGGGCCGCGGCGAAGGAGGCCGCCGCCCTGGCGGTCCGTCACCAACCGCTCAGCGAGGGGCCGTTCACCGTGCGGCTGGAGTTCGACGCCGAGCACCTGTCGATGGCCGCCACCGTCGTGCCGGGCGTGGAGCGCACCGGCGAGCGGAGGGTGGCGTACACCAGCGCCACGATGTACGAGGGGATCCGCACGTTCAAGGCGGTCACGACGATCGTGTCGGCCGCGGTGGAGGAGCAGTATGGCTGACGAACAGGCCCTGGACGAGGTCGTGACCTTCACCTCCGACCTCATCCGGCTCGACACGACCAACCGGGGCGGCGGCGACTGCCGGGAGCGCCCCGCCGCCGAGTACGCGGCCGAACGGCTGGCCGGAGCGGGCCTGGAACCCGAGCTCCTGGAGCGCACCGAGGGCCGTACCAACGTCGTCGCCCGCGTCCACGGCACCGACCCGTCGGCCGGCGCGCTCCTCGTCCACGGTCACCTCGACGTGGTGCCGGCCCGGGCCGAGGAGTGGAGCGTGCACCCCTTCTCCGGCGAGATCCGCGACGGGGTCGTGTGGGGCCGCGGCGCGGTCGACATGAAGAACATGGACGCGATGATCCTCGCCGTCGTGCGCTCCTGGGCCCGCGCGGGCGTACGGCCCCGGCGCGATGTGGTGATCGCCTTCACCGCCGACGAGGAGGACAGCGCCGTGGACGGCGCCGGCTTCCTCGCCGACCGGCACGCGGCCCTCTTCGAGGGCTGCACCGAAGGCGTCGGCGAGTCCGGGGCGTTCACCTTCCACGACGGCTCCGGCCGGCAGCTCTACCCCATCGCCGCCGGTGAACGCGGCACCGGCTGGCTGAAGTTGACCGCGCGCGGCCGGGCCGGTCACGGCTCCAAGGTCAACCACCAGAACGCGGTCACCCACCTCGCCGCCGCGATCACCCGCATCGGCGACCACGCATGGCCGCCACGGCTCACCCCCACCGTCCGCGCCGCCCTCACCGAACTCGCCGCCCTGTACGGCATCGAGCCCGACCTCGACGACGTCGACGGACTGCTGCGCAAGCTCGGCCCGGCGGCCGCACTGGTCGAGCCCACCGTCCGCAACAGCGCCAACCCGACCATGCTGCAAGCCGGTTACAAGGTCAACGTCATTCCCGGCGAGGCCGTCGCGTACGTCGACGGACGCTTCCTGCCCGGCGGCGAGGACGAGTTCCGGGCCACCCTCGACCGGCTCACCGGACCCGACGTGGAGTGGGAGTTCCACCACCGCGAGACGGCCCTCCAGGCACCCGTCGACTCGCCGCTCTACGCCCACATGCGGGCCGCCGTCGAGGAGTTCGCACCCGAAGGGCATGTGGTGCCGTACTGCATGTCCGGCGGCACGGACGCCAAACAGTTCTCCCGCCTCGGCATCACCGGCTACGGCTTCGGGCCCCTGAAGCTTCCCGAGGGCTTCGACTACCAGGCCCTCTTCCACGGGGTCGACGAACGGGTCCCGGTCGAGGCGTTGCACTTCGGCGTGCGCGTCCTGGACCGTTTCCTGCGGACGGCCTAGACGACATGGGGGACGGCATGCGGTTCCTGGCCCACGGTTCCTGGCCCTCACCGGTCGACGCGGCCCTCGCCGCCGCGCACGACGGACACCCCGAGTACGTCGGCTTCGTCGGCGACGAGGTGTGGTGGACCGCGCCCCGGCCCGCCGAGGGCGGCCGGCGCACTCTGGTGCGGCGGCGCGCCGACGGCACCGAGGAGTCGGTGCTGCCCCCGCCGTGGAACGTACGCAGCCGCGTCATCGAGTACGGCGGCCGGCCGTGGACCGGAGCGGTCCAGGACGACCGACCAGCCGGCGCCGCGGGCGCTCCGACCACGCTGACCGTCTTCGTGAACTTCGCCGACCAGCGTCTCTACCGCTACCTGCCCGGCACCGAGCCGTACCCGCTCACCCCCCTCTCCCCGGTGGGCGGCGGACTGCGCTGGGCGGAGCCGCAGTTGCTCCTCGACCGGGGTGAAGTCTGGTGCGTACTGGAGGAGTTCACCGGCGAGGGACCCTCCGACGTGCGCCGGGTCCTGGCCGCCGTACCGCTGGACGGCTCCGCCGCGGACGACCGGGGCGCCGTACGCGAACTCACCGACGAGGCACACCGGTTCGTGACCGGACCCCGCCTCTCGCCCGACGGCCGGCAGGCGGCGTGGCTCGCCTGGGACCACCCCCGGATGCCGTGGGACGGCACGGAACTCGTCCTCGCCGAGGTGGCCGACGACGGCACCTTCCGCGCCGCCCGGACCGTCGCCGGCGGACCCGAGGAGTCGATCGCCCAGGTCGACTGGGCCTTCGACGGTTCCCTGCTGTACGCCGCCGACCGCACCGGCTGGTGGAACCTCTACCGGGACCACGAGCCGCTCTGCCCCCGCGAGGAGGAGTTCGGCGGGGCGCTGTGGAAGCTCGGACACCGCTGGTTCGCCCCCCTGGAGAACGGCCTCATCGCCGTCGTGCACGGCCGGGGCACCACCGCCCTCGGCATACTCGACCCCGAGACCGGCGAGGTCGTCGACGCGGCCGGCCCGTGGACCGAGTTCACCCCCACGCTCGCGGTGCACGGCGACCGGATCGCCGCCGTCGGCGCCGGCCCGCGCAGCGCCCACGAGGTCGTCGAACTCGACACCCGCACCGGCCGCGCCCGGGTGATCGGCGCCGCCCACCAGGACCCCGTCGACCCCGCCTACTACCCCGAGCCGCAGCTCCGCACCTTCACCGGTCCGGCCGGCCGGGACATCCACGCCCACGTCTACCCGCCGCACCACCCCGGCTGCGTGGGACCCAGCGGTGAACTGCCGCCCTACGTCATCTGGGCGCACGGCGGCCCCACCAGCCGGGCGCCCCTCGTACTCGACCTGGAGATCGCCTACTTCACCTCGCGCGGCATCGGCGTCGCCGAGGTCAACTACGGCGGCTCGACCGGACACGGCCGCGCCTACCGCGACCGGCTGCGCGAGCAGTGGGGCGTCGTCGACGTCGAGGACTGCGCGGCCGTCGCGCTCACCCTCGCCGACGAGGGCACCGCGGACCGCGGCCGGCTCGCCGTCCGGGGCGGCAGCGCGGGCGGCTGGACCACCGCCGCGTCCCTCACCGCCACCGACGTCTACGCCTGCGGCACGATCCTCTACCCCATCCTCGATCTGGCCGGCTGGGGCACGGGCGAGACCCACGACTTCGAGTCGCGGTACCCGGAGACCCTGGTCGGACCCCTCGCCGACGTGCCCGCCCGGTACGCCGAGCGCTCGCCCACCGAACACGCCGACCGCGTCACCGCGCCCTTCCTCCTCCTCCAGGGCCTGGACGACGTGATCTGCCCGCCCGTCCAGTGCGAGCGGTTCCTGGAGCGGATGCGGGGCCGAGGCGTGCCGCACGCCTACCTCACCTTCGCCGGCGAGGGGCACGGCTTCCGCCGCGCCGACACCACGATCCGCGCCCTGGAAGCCGAACTCTCCCTGTACGCCCAGGTGTTCGGCCTCAACCCGCCCGGCGTCCCGCGATTGGAGCTCACCCGGTGAAGGAACTCCTGCGGCCCTCCCGGCTCGCCCCCGGCGCCCGGGTGGCCGTCGTCGCGCCCAGCGGTCCCGTCGTCGAGGAGCGGCTCCAGGCCGGCCTCGACCTGCTGCGCGACTGGCACCTCGACGCCGTCCCGGCACCCCATGTGCTGGACCGGCACCGGGAGTTGGGCTACCTGGCGGGCAGCGACGAGGCCCGCGCCGCCGATCTCCAGAGCGCCTGGTGCGACCCGTCCGTGGACGCCGTGCTCTGCGCCCGCGGCGGCTACGGCGCACAGCGCATGACCGACCTGCTCGACTGGGAGGCGATGCGCGCCGCCGGGCCCAAGGTCTTCGTCGGCTTCAGCGACGTCACCACCCTGCACGAGGCGTTCGCCGCCCGCCTGGGGCTGGTCACCCTCTACGGGCCGGCCGCGGCGGGAGTCGACCTCCTCAAGAACACCCGCACCCAACAACACCTGCGGGCAACCCTGTTCGAGCCGGAGTCCGTACGGACCGTCACGGCCGACCCGCCCCGGAGCGCCCCGCTGGTACCCGGACGGGCCCGGGGCGTCACCCTCGGCGGCTGCCTCTGCCTGCTCGCCTCCGGCCTCGGCACCCCGCACACACTGCCCGGTGCCCGGGGCGGGCTGCTGATGCTGGAGGACGTCGGCGAACAGCCGTACCGCCTCGACCGGATGCTCACCCAACTCCTGCGCTCCGGATGGCTCGACGGAGTGGCGGGGATCGCCCTCGGATCATGGGACGACTGCGGTCCCTACGAGCGGGTGCGCGCGGTGCTCGCCGACCGGCTCGGCGGGCTCGGGGTGCCCGTCGTCGAGGAGTTCGGGTTCGGGCACCGCGCGGGCGCGCTGACGGTGCCGCTCGGGGTGGCGGCCGCACTCGACGCCGACGCGGGCACGTTGACCCTCGACGAACCCGCGCTGCGCTGAGCCGCTGACGATCGCGCCGCTGCCGCCCGAGTGCCCGTCAGGTCACGCGACGGCGCACGGAGACGGGCCGACGTCGCCGGCAGGCCGCCGCTCCCTCTGCGGTGGTGTGCGGCAGTCCGGCGCTCCGGGAGCGGGCTGTCCTCCGAGGGGTCGGAGATGAACCAGGCACCGGACCGGCCACCCCCCGCCCGCGTACGCTGGCGGGATGCCTGACACCGCATCCCGCCACCTCGCCGAGGGCCCCCGCGTGGCCATACGCCACTTCACCCAGCAGGACGGCGCCGAGTTCACCGCGCGGGCCCGGGAGAGCAAGGACCTGCACCATCCCTGGCTCTTCCCGCCGACCGGCGCCGACGCGTACACGGCGTACGCCGCACGGCTCATCGAGGACCGGACCAAGGCCGGATTCCTCGTCTGCGAGCGGGACGGCGGGGGCATCGCCGGGTTCATCAACATCAACAACATCGTCGAGGGCGGCTTCCTGTGCGGCGCCCTCGGCTACGGCGCCTTCGCCCACGCGGCCGGTCGCGGACTGATGCGCGAAGGCCTGGACCTCGTGGTGGGGCACGCCTTCGGGCCGATGCAGCTGCACCGGCTGGAGATCAACGTCCAGCCCGGCAACGCCGCCTCGATCGCCCTCGCCCGCGCCTGCGGCTTCCGCATGGAGGGCTTCTCCCCGGCGATGATCTACGTCGACGGGGCGTGGCGCGACCACCAGCGGTGGGCGATCACCGCCGAGACGCGGACTTCCGGTTGACCTTCATCGTGTCCAGGTCGGTGACCGTCGATCGCAGGTCCCGGAAGCCGTAGCCGAGGGAGGCCAGCGCGGTCTCGGCGCGGTCCTCCGCGATCGCCGCGGCCATCTCCTCCCCGTCCACCGCCTCCGAGACGACCACGTACCGCCACGAGAAGTGCTTCAGGGGCGACGGCTCGTAACTCAGCGAGCCGTCCTCCGTGAACCGCATGCTCAGCATCCCGTGCCCGGCCGCCTCCGCCAGCAGCCGCTCACGGGCCCCGTCCGTCAGCCCGTCCCACGTCCCCCGGACGATCACCCGATAGGTGTGCCGCTCGCTCATCCGCCGTCCCCACTCCTCGTCCCTGCCCGCCGACCGCCCGACTCTACGGCGGTCAGCCGCCACCGGCACGCGGATTTTCCCGCCCCCTCCGCGCGGGGCCCCGCTCCCGCCTTTGCGCAATCCTGACCGGCAGCGCCCCTGGTCACCTCACCGCCCGCCGGGTTCCATGGTGATCGTGACGACGACCCGTCACGACGTCAGCACGGGACCCCGTACGCCGTGGAACGTACCGCGGTCGGTACCGCCCCGGGTGAACCGGACACGCACCCCGGTTCGTTGTCGAAGGCGAGCGGTACAGGAGGGGGGACACGGTGGCCGAACACGGCTTGAACTGTCCGCGGTGCGGGGCCGCGATGCCCGACGACGAGGGCTACCCGGCCTGGTGCGACGCCTGCGACTGGAATGTCGCACCCGGGCTGTTCCCGCACCACACCGACGGACCCGACACCACCTGGGCCGAACTGGCGCCCGCCACCGGGACGGAGACCGGGACGGCCGTCTTCGAGGAACTGGTACGGACCGGCACCGAGGCCCGCCGGGCCCGCCTCAGCCCCACCCGCCTCGCCTCCTACGGACTGGCACTGCTGGTGCACGGCCTCTCGCCCGCCGTCCTCGCGGCCGGCCTCGCACTCCTCGCCCGGAACTGGCCGCACCCCCGCGCGGCCGCCACCGGCGCGGCACTCGCCCTCCTCTCACCCCTGCTGCGCCCCCGCCACCCCCGGCTCACCACGACCATGCCCCGGCTGCGCCGCCCGGACGCGCCCCGCCTGTTCCGGCTGCTCGACGCCGTCGCCGGCGAACTCGGCACCCGCGGCGTCGACGAGATCGTCCTCGACCCGTTCTTCAACGCGGCCGTCACCTCCTACGGGGTACGCCGGCGCGTGCTCCACCTGGGCCTGGGCCTCTGGTACGTGCTCACACCCCAGCAACGGGTGGCCCTCTTCGGACACGAGCTGGGACACTTCGCCAACGGCGACACCCGGCACGGCCTCACCGTCGGCACCGCCCTGCACACCCTGCGGACCTGGGCGCACCTGCTGCGCCCCGAGCGGCGCCGGCACCGCGCCGCCGGACTGCCACTCGTGCTGCCGCACCGCGTGGTCCAGTGGGCGCTCGGACTGCTCAACCGGCTCTCCCTGCACGGCTTTCCGCGCCGCGAGTACCTCGCCGACGACCTGGCGGCCCGGGTCGCCTCCACCGAGGCGGCGCTCGGCCTCGCGGAGATGCTGCTGCACGCGCAGAACGTGGAGGAGGAACTGGGCCGGCTGGCCACGGACGAGGAGGCGCCCGGGGACGAACGCCTGTGGTCCTGCCTCGCCGAGTACGCCGCCGCCGTACCGCCGCGCGAGCACCAACGGCTGCGCCGGGTCAGTGAGTTGACCTGGCAGCACCTCGACACCACGCACCCGCCCACCCATCTGCGGATGGCGCTGCTGGGCCGGCGCGGGCCGAGCGCGTCCCGCGTGGTGTGCGACGCGCGCACCGCACGCGCCGTGGAGCGCGAACTGCGGCCCGCCGCACGGCGGTTGGCCGGTACGGTCGTCCGCGTCAGGTGACCTGAGCCGACGCCGACGGAGCGCGCCGGCTCAGGAGCGCCGGTCCACGTACTCGTACACCGAGCCGTCCGGATGCCGGGCGATCAGGTTGCGGCCGGCCGGCGTGGCCAGCGGGCCCGCGAGAACGCGGGCGCCGAGACCGGAGAGGACGGTGCGGGCCTCGTCCACGTCCTTGACGGCGATCGTCGCCGCGACCTTGCGCAGCACCTCCAGCTCGGCCTCGGGCCCGCTCATCAGCAGGAAGAAGCCGACGGCGGCCACGGACACCCCGCCCCGCTCGAAGCGGAGCGCGGTGGCCCCCACCAGCCGTTCGTAGAAGGGGATCGCGGTCTCCAGGTCATCGACGCAGACGCGCAGCGTGGCTCCCAGAATCTCCATGGGACGAGCCTAGTGCGGGCGGCCCCGCGGAGGTGATCCTTCCGGAGGATCGCCCGGCCGCCGCGCATCCCCGCAGACCCGCCCGCGTAGTCGCGCGAGGGGTCCTCACGCCTCCTTGCGGCAGAGGATCTCCCCGTGCAGGACCGCGAACCAGCCGTCCTCCCGGGCACCCCACTCCCGCCAGGCGTCCGCCACGGCCGCCAGCTCCGCCTCCGTCGCGTGCTCGCCCGCCGTGGCGCGCTCCGCGTACGCCGACGCGACGGTGCGGTCCGCCCACAGACCGCTCCACCAGGCCCGCTCGTCGGCCGTCGCGTAGGTCCAGGTGCTCGACGTCGCCGTGACCTCCGTCAGCCCCGCCCGGCGCGCCCACGACAACAGCCGCCGGCCGGCGTCCGGTTCGCCCCCGTTGGCCCGCGCCACCCGCTGGTACAGGTCCAGCCAGTCGTCCAGTCCGGCCACCGGCGGGTACCAGGTCATCGCCGCGTAGTCCGACTCGCGGACGGCGATGAACCCGCCCGGCCTGGTGACCCGGCGCATCTCCCGCAGCGCCTGCACCGGGTCGCCCACGTGCTGGAGCACCTGGTGGGCGTGGACGACGCAGAACGTGTCGTCCGGATAGTCCAGCGCGTGCACGTCGGCGACCGCGAAGTCGACGTTGGACAGGCCGCGTTCGGCGGCGGTGGCACGGGCCCGGTCCAGGATGCCGGGCGCGTGGTCGACACCGGTGACATGGCCGTCCGGCACCAGCGCCGCCAGGTCGGCGGTGATGGTGCCCGGCCCGCAGCCGATGTCCAGGATCTTCATGTGGGGCTTGAGCGAACCGAGCAGGTACGCCGCGGAGTTGGCGGCGGTCCGCCAGGTGTGCGAGCGCAGCACGGACTCGTGGTGCCCGTGTGTGTAGACGGCGGTCTCCCGCTGCTTCGGCATGGCGCTACCCCTTCGCGATCAACGTCGGACCCTCGGCCCATCGGCTCGCCCAGGCAGGGCCTGCGACCCCCCTCGGACGGCACCACTTCACCGTACGCGCGCCTGCCGAATAATGAGACCGCCGTTTTACGATACGGACTGACGACCCGTCAGCCACTGGTCGCCATGAGGGGCGGGAGGGCCGCCGGGTACGCTGGAACGGCCGTCCCCGGTCCCGCTTCGGCGTCGACGGACCGCGCGTCACCAAAGGAACCCCCGCATGCGCCTGCTCCTCGTCCGCCACGGCCAGACCACCGCCAACGTGGACTTCCTCCTCGACACCGCCCTCCCCGGAGCGCCGCTGACCGAGCTCGGCCGGCGCCAGGCCGCCGCCCTGCCCGAAGCCCTCGCCGACGAGCACATCGAGGCGCTCTACGCCTCCACCCTCGTCCGCACCCAGCAGACCGCCGCCCCGCTGGCCGCCGCCCGCGGCCTCGACGTGCTCGTCCGCGACGGCCTCCGGGAGCTGTCCGCCGGCGACCTGGAGAACCTGCCCGGCGACTCCGACGCCGGCGCCGCCTACATGCGGACCGTGTTCGCCTGGGCGGCCGGTGACACACGGCTGCGCATGCCGGGCGGCGAGAACGGCACCGAGGCACTGGCCCGCTACGACGCGGTGATCGCCGAAGCCGCGGCCTCCGGCTCCGGCACCGTCGCCATGATCAGCCACGGCGCGGCGATCCGCATGTGGACCGCCGCCCGCGCCGACAACGTCAACGTGCCCTTCGCCGCCGCCCGCCCCCTCGACAACACCGGCGTGGTGATCCTGGAAGGCACCCCCGCCGACGGCTGGCAGGCCCTGTCCTGGGCGGGCGCCGTCGTGGAGCCTGCGGGCGCGGCCGGCGACGCCGGGCCCGCAGGACGCCCGCTCGGCCCGGACCGACGGCCCGACCGGGCGCGATAAGAGTTTGCCCGGCCGCGAGGCCGCCCCACAGAATGCGGGTCATGGGACATCTGGAAGCCGCACATCTCGAGTACTACCTCCCCGACGGGAGGGCGCTGCTCGGCGATGTGTCGTTCCGGGTGGGCGAAGGGGCCGTCGTGGCCCTCGTCGGACCCAACGGCGCCGGCAAGACGACCCTCCTGCGGCTGATCTCCGGCGAGCTGAAACCCCACGCCGGCTCCGTCACCGTCAGCGGCGGCCTCGGCGTCATGCGCCAGTTCGTGGGCTCCGTACGCGACGAGACGACCGTACGCGACCTCCTGGTGTCGGTCTCCCCGCCCCGCATCCGCGAGGCCGCCCGCGAGGTCGACCGGGCCGAGCACGGCATCCTGACCGTCGACGACGAGGCCGCCCAACTCCAGTACGCCCAGGCCCTCTCCGACTGGGCCGAGGCCCGCGGCTACGAGTCCGAGACCCTGTGGGACATGTGCACCACGGCCGCGCTCGGCATGCCCTACGACACCGCCCAGTGGCGCCAGGTGAGCACCCTCTCCGGCGGTGAGCAGAAACGGCTCGTCCTGGAGGCGCTGCTGCGCGGCACCGACGAGGTCCTGCTGCTCGACGAGCCGGACAACTACCTCGACGTGCCCGGCAAGCGCTGGCTGGAGGAGCGGCTGAAGGAGACCCGCAAGACCGTCCTGTTCGTCTCCCACGACCGTGAACTCCTCGCCCGCGCCGCCGAGAAGATCGTCTCCGTCGAACCCGGACCGGCCGGCGCCGACGCCTGGGTGCACGGCGCCGGCTTCGCCACCTACCACCAGGCACGCCGCGAACGCTTCGCCCGCTTCGAGGAGTTGCGCCGACGCTGGGACGAGAAACACGCCCAGCTGAAAAAACTTGTCCTGAGCCTCCGTCAGGCCGCCTCCATCAGCCACGAGTTGGCCTCCCGCTACGCCGCCGCCCAGACCCGGCTGCGCAAGTTCGAGGAGGCGGGACCGCCGCCCGAGCCGCCGCGCGAGCAGGACATCACGATGCGCCTCAAGGGCGGCCGCACCGGCGTAAGAGCCGTCACCTGCAAGGGACTTGAACTCACCGGCCTGATGAAACCCTTCGACCTGGAGGTCTTCTACGGCGAACGGGTCGCCGTCCTCGGCTCCAACGGCTCCGGCAAGTCGCACTTCCTGCGGCTCCTCGCCGGCGGCGACGTCGCCCACACCGGCGAGTGGAAGCTCGGCGCACGCGTCGTGCCCGGCCACTTCGCCCAGACCCACGCCCACCCCGAACTGCGCGGCCGGCCCCTCCTCGACATCCTGTGGACCGAACACGCCCAGGACCGGGGCGCCTCCATGTCCCGGCTGCGCCGCTACGAGCTGACCGCGCAGGCCGAGCAGAGCTTCGACCGGCTCTCCGGCGGCCAGCAGGCCCGCTTCCAGATCCTCCTCCTCGAACTCCAGGGCGTCACCGCCCTGCTCCTCGACGAACCCACCGACAACCTCGACCTGGAGTCCGCCGAAGCCCTCCAGGAAGGCCTGGAGGCGTTCGACGGCACGGTCCTGTCGGTCACCCACGACCGCTGGTTCGCCCGCTCCTTCGACCGCTACCTGGTCTTCGGCAGCGACGGCCGGGTCCGGGAGACCACCGAGCCCGTATGGGACGAGCGCCGCGTGGAGCGCGCGAGGTAGCCCGCCACGGAGAGCCCGATGGGCGGAATGTTCGTACAGTGGAGGCGGAAGAACCGGAAAACGCACGCGACCTGCGGGGTGCCACATGACCGGAGTCGACCCTGCGACCTTCGACGACCAGCAGCTCATGAAGGAACTGGCGACGATCCACCGCACGCGCCACGACACCCTCCTCTACGGCTCCAACGACGCCCTGCGCGCCCACAACGACCGCATGGCCCAGCTGGAGGGCGAGTACCTGCGCCGCAACCCGCGCCGCCCGGTGGCGGCCGCCCGCACCCGGCAGGGAGCGCGGGAGCGGACCTGACCGCGCACCGACCACCCGAGTGGACCGGGCATCGCCCCGGCACCGGACCGCGACCGCGCATCTCTCGACGCTGACCTCCAACTCGTAGCGAAATTCGGGGAGTTGGGACGCACGCACCATGGCCATGCCCACAGGTACCCGGCGCACCAGCACGCGACGGCGCCCACCACACGACGCACCCGACACCGCGGACGCCTTCCGCACCCTTGCCGGTCTCCCACCCGGCCCGGAACGCGACGCCGTCCGCGCACGGATCATCGAGGCGTGGCTGCCCATGGCAGACCGGCTCGCCGCCCGCTTCCGCAGCCGGGGCGAGAGCTACGAGGACCTGCGCCAGGTGGCCGCCCTCGGCCTGGTCAAGGCCGTCGACGGGTACGACCCCGCCCGCGGGTACGCCTTCGAGAGCTACGCCGTCCCCACGATCACCGGCGAGGTCAAACGGCACTTCCGGGACCACATGTGGACGCTGCACGTACCACGCCGGGTGCAGAACCTGCGCAACCTGGTGCGGTCAGCCTCCCGGGACCTCACCCAGACCGGCCACGGGCACCGCCCCACCCTGGCCGAGATCGCCGCGTACACCGGTCTCAGCGAGGACGACGTCCGGGCCGGCACCGAGGCGCTGGAAAGCTTCCGGGCCCTGTCCCTGGACGCGGAGCTGCCCGGACACGAGGGCGGCCACTCGCTCGGCGACGTCCTCGGCAGGCCCGACCCGGCCCTGGACGCCGTCGTGGACCGCGAGTCCGTGAAACCCGGGCTCGCCGCCCTGCCGGAGCGCGAGCGGACCATCCTCCGGCTGCGGTTCTTCGAAGACATGACCCAGGCCGGGATCGCCGAGGAGTTCGGCATCTCCCAGATGCACGTGTCCCGGCTGCTGCGCCGCTGCTGCGACCGGCTCCGGGAAGAGGCGCTGCGCGACGTGGCGTGACCCCGTGGAGCCGGGATCACCCGCTCGGCCCTGGACGGTCACGCCAATGGGTCCGGCGGCGCGCGCGGGGTGGCGGAGCGGGCTGTGATGGCGGTGGGGCGCGGAACCCGCGCTCCCACCACCCCCGCTCCGTCGTCGTTACAAGGAGTTGCCCTCATGCGCCGCACCCTTCGTGCCCTGTCCGTCGTCGCGGTCGCCGGCGCCACCCTCGGGAGCGGTGCCCCGGCAGCGTTCGCGGACCCCGCCGCCGACGTCAGCCCGGGCACGGCCCGGCCCGGCGAGACCGTGACGGTCACCGTCACCTGCGCCCCGACCGGCGGCCCCGCACCCGACACCATCGACGCCACCTCCCGGGGCTTCGACGAGGGCACCGTCCGACTGAGGCGGGTGCCCGGCGGCGACACCAGGGGAACAGGCACCCTCTACCGGGGCACGGCGCGGGTCATCGGGGACGAGCGGCACGACCACGGGCGAACGGACGGCGGAAGGCCGGAGGAAGGGAGGCCGGACGGTGGGAGGCCGGACGGCGAAAGGCCGGAGGGAGGAAGGCCGGACGGAGGCAGGGCGGACGGCGGAGGATTCGAAGACGGTTGGAAGCCGGACGGGGGTCGGGGCGACGGGGAAAGGGCGGACGGGGCGGGGGGCGGCGCCGGGGAGAGGCCGGGGGAGCGGGGTGACGGCGGAAGGTCGGACGGGGTTCGGGGTGAAAGCGGGAGGCCGGACGGGGAACGGGGCGATGGCGGAAGGTCAGATGGAGATCGGGGTGACGGCAGAGGGCTGGATGGGGTTCGGGGCGAAAGCGGGAGGCCGGATGGGGAACGGGGTGACGGCAGAGGGTCGGATGGTGAGCGGGGTGACGGCGGAAGGTCGGACGGGGAGCGGGGTGACGGCAGAGGGCTGGATGGGGTTCGGGGCGAAAGCGGGAGGCCGGATGGGGAACGAGGTGACGCCGGGAGGCTGGATGGGGAGCGGGGCGATGGCGGAAGGTCGGACGGGGAGCGGGGCGACGGCAGAGGGCCCGACGGGGTTCGGGGTGAAAGCGGGAGGCTGGATGGGGAACGAGGTGACGGCAGAGGGTCGGATGGTGAGCGGGGCGACGGCGGAAGGTCGGACGGGGAGCGGGGTGACGGCAGAGGGCCCGACGGGGTTCGGGGTGAAAGCGGAAGGCCGGATGGGGAACGAGGTGACGGCGGAAGGCTGGATGGGGAGCGGGGGGATGGCGGAAGGTCGGATGGGGAGCGGGGCGACGGCAGAGGGCCGGATGGTGAGCGGGGCGAAAGCGGGAGGCCGGACGGGGAACGCGGCGACGGCGGGAGGGTGAGCGATGACGGGTTCGGTGGCTGGAAGCCCGGCGGCGGCCCCGACGGGTTCGGCCGGGATTCCGCCTGGACCGTCGACGGCAGGTGCCCCGCGCCACCCGGCGGCCGGGGCAGGCCCTGGAGCGCGACCTTCACCGTCGTCCGGGGCGACGGACACGGGCAGCCCTGTCAGGAGCGCCGCGACGACGCCCGTGACGACTCCCGTGCCCGAGATGACGCCCGTGCCCGTGACGAAGCCTGTGGCGACGCCGCAGGCGCCCGGCACGGGGTACGCGCCGGAGAGGGAGGCGCCTTCAACCCGTCCGTCCCGCTGCTGGCGACCGGGGGTGTGCTGGTCGCGGGCGCGGTCGGCGGCGCGGTGTACCGCCTGCGGCGCGACGCCTGGGGCGTGTTCCGGAAGTAGCGTCGTCCGCGCGGAGGGCGGGGCCGGCTCCCGAACCCGTACGACACTCCTCGCACCGTCACTGTCACCGTCACCGTCAGCCGGTGGGCGGCGCACCCGCACACGGGACCGGGCGGCAGGCCCACCGTCCACCGGACAGGACAGCAGAGGCACCACGCGCCCCGGGGCACACCCCACGCACACCACGCGTCCCGGGGCACACGCCATGCACACCAGGGCACACCCCACGCACACCACGCGTCCCGGGGACACACCCCACGCGCATCACGCGGAGGCACCATGCGCCGGACGGACCCGGAGGGCCACGGCCCGGTCCGTTACGGCCCTCCGCTGCCCGACGACCGGCTCCCCGTCCTGCCCGAACTGGCCGCCGTGCTCGCCGCCGCCGCCCCCCGGGGCGAGGGCCAGCCCGTCGGCGGCGCCCCCGACCTCCTCGACGCAGCGTGCGGCTACTGGCGGCGGCGCGCCCTGCCCGCCGCCCCCGCCCGCGTCGCCGCCGCCCCCGGCGCGCCCTCGCTGCTGGTCGCGCTGACCGCCGCCCTCGGCGGGGACGTGCTGGTGCCCCGGCCCTGCGCCGCCTGGTGGGCGCCTTACGCCCGCCTGCTGGGCAGACCCGTCTTCCACATGGCCACCCCGGCCGAGTGCGGAGGCGTCCCCGACCCCTACGTCCTGCTGGAGACCGTGCGCCGGGTGCGGGCCGAGGGCGGTGACCCCCGGCTGCTCGTGGTCTCCGTAGCCGACGACCCGACCGCCACCGTGCCACCGCCCGAGGTCATGCACGAGACCGTGGAGGCCGCCGCGGGGGAGGGCCTGCACCTGGTGTGCGACGAGACCTGGCGCGACACCGTGCACGCACCCCGCGAGACCATGCTGCTCAGCCCCGCCGAGATGCTGCCCGACCGGGTCACCGTCGTCACCGACCTGGCCGGCGCGCTGCTCCCGGTCGGCTGGCCGGCCGCCGTCGCCCGCTTCCCCGCCGACGCCGCGGGCGGCCGGCTGCGCGCGCGGGTCCTCGACGTACTGACCGCACTCGACGCCCGTATCGCCGGCCCGGTCGCCGCCGCCGCCGGATACGCGCTCGGCGAACCCGAGGCCGTGACCGCACGCCGGGACACCGCCGTACGCCTGCACGCGCGTGTGGCCGCCGCCGCGCACGGCGTCGTCGTCGGTGCGGGCGCCCTCGCCCGGCCCCCGCTGGCCGGCCGTCATCTCTACGTCGACCTGGGGCCGTTGCGCCCCGCGCTCACCGCGCTGGGTGTCGGTGACGCCCAGGATCTGGAGGAGTTCCTCACCGCCCGGCTCGGTATGCCGGCGCCGGGCGGCCACCGCTTCGGCGACGACCTCGGCGCGCTGCGCGTCCGGCTCTCCACCGGGGCCCTGCTCGGCCCGACGGACCGCGAACGCGCGGAGTGCCTCACCTCCCCCACACCGCTTCAACTACCGCAAGTGCAAAGGGCGTTGGCCTCTTTGAGGTCGGTCTTCGACGCGCTCCGCGACGAGGCCGAGCGGTGCGAGCCTCCTCGATGACGCCGCGGCCCGCCCGCCCTGAACCCCCGCCGCCGGGCCACCCTCCCGAGCCAGCCACCACCGAAGCCGACCCCACCCCCACCCCCACCCCGGCTCAGCCCGGCCGACGAAGCCGCCCCGCCCCAACCCGGTTCACCTCAGCCCGGCTCACGAAGCCACCCCCGCCCCGCGTCCCCGACGAGCAACGAGCAACGAGCAACGAGCCGGACCGCCGCCCTACCCCTCCACCCGCACAGCCCCCCGCACCCGCCGCCACAGAGCGGGCGCCGCACCGAGCACCACGGTCAGCGCGACCGCCGCCACCACGCCCTCCCACGGTTCCGGGAAGAGCGACCCGCCGAGCACGCCGATCAACTGGTACGTCACCGCCCACGCCAGACAGGCCGGCAGATTCCCCCGCGCGAACCGCCGCACCGGCCACTCCGCCATCAGACACGCCAGCATCACCGGGATGCGGCCCGCCGGCACCAGTCGGGACAGCACCAGCACCGTCACCCCGTGACCGGCCAGCTTCTCCTGCGCCTGCGTCAGCCGGTCCTCCGGGGCCCGCGCGCGTATCGCGGCCAGCCACCGCGACCCGTTCCTCGACCTCATCCCGCGCCGCCCCAGCCAGTACAGCGCCATGTCCCCGAGGAACGCGGCCAGCGACGACGTCACCAGGACCAGCGCCAGCCCGTACGGTTCCGGCCGGTGGAAGGCGACCACCGCCGCCGAACTCACCAACGCCCCCGTCGGCACCACCGGCACCAGCGCCCCCAGCAGCACCAGCAGGAACAGCGTGGGATAGCCGATCGCCTGCCCCGCCGACTCCGGCGCCGATGTCGCCGTATGGGCGGAGAGCGCGGTGGCCAGCCAGCTCACCGTCCGGCCTCCGGGCGCACGCTCTCCCCGTGTCCGAGCCGGTGCACCGCCACCTTCGGCGCCAGCACCGCCGCCCGGCGCACGAACTCGTCACCCGGGGCGTGGAATTCGTGCGGGCGCACCGCGTCCATCCCGATCGGCCAGTACGTGCCGTAGTGCACCGGCACCGCGCTGCGCGGATCCAGCCGGGCCAGCGCCTCGGCCGCCCGCCCCGCGTCCAGATGCCCCTCCCCGAGGTACGGTCCCCAGCCGCCCACCGGCAGCAGCGCCACGTCGACCGGCCCCACCTCGGCCGCCATCTCCTCGAACAGCCCGGTGTCCCCGGCGAAGTACGTGCGCGCCTCGCCCTCGATCACGAAACCCAGCGCGGGAGAGCGGTGCGGCCCGACCGGCAGCCGGCGCCCGTCGTGCCGGGCCGGCACCGCCCGTACCCGCAGACCGTCCACCACCGTCTCGTCGCCCGGCGCCACCTCCTCGATCCGCAACTGCCGCAGCCGGCGCAGCGCGGGCACCGCGCGCCGCGCACCCCGGGGCACGAGCAGGCGCGTGCCTGGCGCGAGCGCGGCCAGCGACGGCGGATGGAGATGGTCCGCGTGCAGATGCGAGACGAGCGCCAGGTCCGCGCGGCGCGCCACCGCGGGCGGTACGGCGCCCCGGCGGCGCCTGAGATGCGCGAGCCGGCGCGCGAACAGGGGATCCGTGAGCACGCGTACGCCGGAGTCCTCGACCGTGCAGGTGGCGTGACCCCACCAGGTGATCTCCACCGGCACCTTCTTTGCCTCCTTCGCGCGACTCCCCGAAGCCTACGGGCAGGAGTAGGGTCGGCGGCGAAACCCGGAGGTGAGGGGGGCCCATGGGACAGGTACGCGGACCCTCCGTCATGCCCGCGCGGCTCCCCGTACGGGTCACCGCCATCGCCAGCCTCACCCCGCTGGAAGAACTCGACGACGACCCCTTCCTCGTCGACTCCCGCAGCCAGCACGCCATGTGCGCGCGCTGGGCCGCCGAACACGGCTACGTCATCGCCCGCGAACTCCTCGTCCGCGGAGTGCGCGCCGACCACTGCGCCCTGTGGGAGGGCGTCCGCCCCGGCCTCGACCTCTTCGTCGCCCCCAGCCGCCGCGTCCTGGAGAGCGCCCTCTCCTCCGTCGAGGAGTTCGCCGCCGAGTGCGCCCGCCGCGGGGTACGGATCGAGACCGTGGGCCACGCGGAACCCTCCTACGACGCCCAGATGAAGGCCAGCGTCCACCGCAGACTCTCCATGCCGACGGCCGGCTACGACGGCCGCTGACCTCCCCGGGTACCCCGGAGGCGCCCGAACCCGGTATGGCAAGGTGGGCCACGGTCCGCCAGGTCGACGGGCCGGGACGTGAGGTGTGCGGGGCGTGGGTGGAAGGCGTTGGCGCCGGGTCGCCGGTCAGATCGGGCGGAGCGTCGCCGTCTGGGCCGTCTCCACCGCTACCATGCTGGTCCTCGCCGGCCTGCTCCCTGACTTCCAGCTCCAGTCCGCCGACGGTGACAGCGCCACCCGTATCGCCGTCACCGCCGCGCTCGGCGCCGGCGCCTTCGGCCTGCTGTCGGCCCTCGTCTGGCCGCTCCTCGTCCGGCTCCTGCTGCTGGTGCCCGCGCTCGTCCTCGGCCTCCTCGTCTTCGTCCTCAACGGCTCCCTGCTGCTGATAGCGCTCCGCCTCAACCCCTCCGGCCGCGGCGAAGTGGCCCCGGAGACAGCCGTCGCGGTCGCCGCCGTGATGTCCGCCGTCGCCTCCGCCACCGGCGGCGCCCTCGCCGTCCGCGACGACGACGCCTACCGCCGCCGCCTGCACCGCCTCGCCGCCCGCCGCCGCGGCACCCGGCCCCCCGGACCCACCACCCCCGGCACCGTCCTCCTCCAGCTCGACGGCGTCGGCCACGACGTCCTCGTCGACGCCGTAGCCAACGGACTGATGCCCACCCTCGCCCGCTGGCTCGCCGGCGACCGCCCCACCCACCTGCTCACCCCCTGGCGCACCGACTGGTCCAGCCAGACCGGCGCCAGCCAGCTCGGCATCCTGCACGGCTCCAACCACGACGTCCCCGCCTTCCGCTGGTACGAGAAGGACACCGGCGAGGTGATGGTCTGCAACCGCCCCACCAGCGCCGCCGAACTCCAGCGCCGCGCCGTCCGGCACACCGGCGACGGCGGACTGCTCACCATGGACGGCGCCAGCCGCGGCAACCTCTTCGGCGGCGGCGCCGACGAACAGGCCCTCGTCCTGTCCATCGCCACCCGCCGCCGCAACCGCGAAACCCGCTCCCGCGCCGGCTACTTCGCCTACTTCTCCGACCCCGCCAACGCCGTCCGCACCGCCATGTCCTTCGTCGCCGAGGTCGGCCGCGAACTCTCCCAGTCCACCCACGCCCGCCTCACCCGACAGCGCCCCCGCGTCAAACGCGGCGGCCTCTACCCCCTGGTCCGCGCCTTCGCCACCGTCGTGGAACGCGACGTCGTCGTCGCCGCCGTCATGGGCGACCTCCTCGCCGGCCGCACCGCCGTCTACGCCGACCTCGTCGCCTACGACGAGGTCGCCCACCACTCCGGACCGCGCGGCCGCGACGCCGCGAAAGTCCTCCAGCGCCTGGACCGCTCACTCGCCCTGATCGAGAACGTCGCCGAACACGCCCCCCGCCCCTACCGCATCGTGGTCCTCTCCGACCACGGACAGAGCCCCGGCGAAACCTTCCACGGCCGCTACGGCCTCACCCTCGCCGACCTGGTACGGGCCGGCTGCGGACTGCCCGTACCCCGCCGGGCCCGCCGCACCCACAGCGGCACCGAGGCCCGCGCCGCCGTCCGCGCCGCACTGCGCCGGCCCGTCGAGGAGGGCGCCGAACAGCACCGCCCGGCCCGCCACTCCGAACCGATCGTGCTCGCCTCCGGCAACCTCGGCCTCGTCTCCTTCCCCGACGTACCGCACCGTATGAGCAAGGAGGAGATCGACGCCCGCCACCCCGCCCTCCTGACCACCCTCGCCAACCACCCCGGCGTCGGCTTCGTCCTCGTCCGCAGCGAGGAACACGGCGGACTCGTCCTCGGCGCCCACGGCGCCTCCCTCTCCGTCGACCAACTCACCGACGAACAGGGCCCGTTGGCGGACTTCGGAGCCGGCGCCGCGGACGCCGTCCGCCGCACCCACTCCTTCCCGCACACCGCCGACATCATGGTCAACTCCTGGTACGACCCCACCGAGGGCGAAGTCCTCGCCTTCGAGGAGCAGATCGGCTCGCACGGCGGCCTCGGCGGCTGCCAGACCCGCCCCTTCCTGCTCTTCCCGGCCGCCCTCTCCGCACCCGTCGGCGCCGGCCAGGAACTCGCCGGCGCCGAACACCTCCACCGCGTCCTGCGCCGCTGGCTGCGCGAGTCCCACGGCCCCCAAATCCCCCTCCCCACAAGCCGCCAGGAGCACGCCGCCTGAAATTCGGCTGCGCCCGGTGAGCCCCAGGCACACACTGAGGGCGGCGCGGGCGCCCGCGCCCCGCCCAACCGCCCCCAGGAACCGCCGTCTTGCAGGCCGCCGTCACCGTCACCCCCGCCCGCCTGCCCGAGCTGCTGCTCGGGCTCGCGACCGTCCGGCCGGTCTTCGTCCGAGGTGCCCCCCGGCATCGGAAAGTCCTCCCCGGTAAGGGAATCGTCCCCCGCCCCGAACCCCTGCGCTCCTACGCCCGCCCCTCGCGCCGCCAGTCGTCCACCCCCGACATCCCCCGCGCGGGACGCGGCTTCCCGCCCGAGGAGACAGCCCGCTGCACCTTCGGCGTCGTCCTCGACACCTCCGGCCCATGGACCGCACCCTCCTCGCCAAGGCCCTGGGCGCCATCGCCTCCTACGCCGAGGCCCGAGACGTACCCGCCGCCCGCGTCGTGTTCTGCGACGCCGCCCCGCACGACGCCGGCCACCTCCCCATCACCGACATCGCCGGCCGGGTCCGGGTGCACGGCCGCGGCGGTACGGTCCTCCAGCCCGGCATCGACCTGCCGCACCGCGCCGACGACTTCCCGCCCGCCGCACCCGTCCTCGTCTTCACCGACGGCTGGTGCGACACCCTGCGGATACGGCGCGAACACGCCTGTCTGATCCCCCAGGGGGCCCGCCTGCCGTTCACCCCCCGCGGGCCGGTCTTCCGGGTGAGCTGAGCCGGAATGTGATCGGATGGCACCCGGGAATCCCGTCCCGCGGACCGCATCGAAAGGACACCTCGTGGCCACCACGCGCACCGCACACACCGTCTGGGAAGGCAACCTGCTCGAAGGCGGAGGCACCGTCACCTTCGACTCCTCCGGCATCGGCGAGCAGCCGGTGACCTGGGCGTCGCGGGCCCAGGACGCCAACGGCAAGACCAGCCCCGAGGAGCTGATCGCCGCCGCCCACTCCAGCTGCTTCTCCATGGCGCTGTCGCACGCCCTCGCCGGCGCGGGCACCCCGCCCACCAGGCTGACCACCAACGCCGACGTCACCTTCCAGCCCGGCGAGGGCATCACCGGCATCCACCTCACCGTCGAGGGCACCGTCCCCGGCCTGGACGCCGACGGCTTCACCGCCGCCGCCGAGGACGCCAAGAAGAACTGCCCGGTCAGCCAGGCCCTCGCCGGCACCACGATCACCCTGGCCGCGAAACTCGCCTGACCCGCACGGCACCACCCGCCGACCGGACGTCCCATCGACCACGACCCCCCGGAAGCCCTGAGCCGGAGAGCGCCACCGCCCCGGCGGAAGGGGACGGCGATGGGACGTGCGGTCGGCATCGGCCCCGATCCCGAGATCCCGGGACCACCAGCGAGTGCGACAAGCACCCCGGCAACCCGAAATCGGCACCCGAGCACCCAGAGCACCCCGAGCACCCCGCTCACCCCGAACGACGGTCAGGGGCGCACACCGGGCCGCGCGGCCGGCAGCGCCGCACACACAGCGGTCAGCACACACGCGTACGGGGTGCCGACGGCCGTCAGCCGGGCCCGGAGCCGGTCCAGACCGTCGCGGTACTCCGTCAGCAGCCCGACCTCACCGGTGCGCGCCGCGAACTCCAGCACCGCGGGCAGGAAATCGGGCAGCTCCTCACCGGCGAACTCCAGCCCGTGCGCCCGGTACAACTCCCTCAGCCCGGCCGGCGACATCCCACGCGGCCCGCTCTCCCCGTCGTGCCACCAGCTCAGATACAGACTGTGCCGGTGCTTCAGCCCGAAGACCCGCGTGTAGTGCGCGGCCAGCACCCGCGCCGGAGTCACCGCCGCATGATCGGTGAACTCCCGCAACTGCGGGGCGGCTTCACGCAGCAACGGCAGCCGGGCACGGAACTCCTCGTCGGGATAGGTGAGACAGAGCGCGGCCGCCTGGTACAGCACAGCGTCCGAGGGCATCGGATCTCCTTCACCTCATGCGCGTGGTCCGCGGTCACCCGCGTGCCCTTGCCCGCCCGAGGCTTCGAACGTAGGGCGGGGCGGGAAAGCGCACCCGCCCACCGCACCCGTACGGGTCAGGGCTTGACGGCGACCGCCCCGTACACGGGCACGATCCCCTCCGCCTGCGCCACCACGTCCACCGGCTCCGGCCGCCAGCCACAGACCGGGATGACACCGGGACCGAGCAGCTCCAGACCCTCGAAGAACCGCGAGAACTCGGCCAGCGTGCGCGGATGGAACGGGGTGCCGCCGCGCCGGAAGTGCTCGGCCGCCTTCGCGACGGCCTCCGGGTTGAGATCCGGCGTGACCTGGGAGAGCACCACATGGCTGCCCGGCACCAGCGCCCCCACGTACCGCTCGATCAGGCCGTACACGTCGTCGCCATCGGGATCGTCACCCAGGTAGTGGGTGAGCGCGACCAGCGACAGCGCGATCGGCCGCCCGAAGTCCAGGGTCTCCGCCGCGAGCGCCAGGATCGTGTCCGGGTCACGGACATCGGCGTGCACGTACTCGGTCCTGCCCTCGACCGAGCCGTGCAGCAGCGCCTCCGCGTGCCGAAGGACGATCGGGTCGTTGTCCGCGTACACCACCCGCGCCTGCGGGACCACCGACTGCGCCACCTGGTGCAGGTTCGGCTCGGTCGGAATGCCCGTGCCGATGTCCAGGAACTGACCGATCCCGGCCTCGGCCGCGGTCCGCACCGCCCGCTGCATGAACCGGCGGTTGGCCCGCGCCCCGCGCACCGCGGTGGCGTCCACCGCGAGGATCCTGCGCGCCAGTTCCTCGTCCACCGGATAGTTGTCCTTGCCGCCCAGCCACCAGTCGTACACCCGGGCCGGATGCGGCCTGCTGGTGTCGACACGGGCGGCCTCGGCGTCTAATCCGGTCATACGGTGTCGTCTCCTCGGAGTGCGGATCGGATGTGCCGTGCTCACGTGCTCAGGTGCGTACGTGAGTTCGTGTTCGTCGAGGTGCGGTCTTCCCGTCGGCCCCGTGCTCAGAAGGTGGCGCGGTACTCCCGCAGCACCTTCTTCGTACGCTCGGCCGACGCGGCGTGCGCCGTCATGTGGTCGAGGACCTCCAGATGAGTGGAGACCTCGGAACGGGAGTCCAGATACAGGGCCCCGGTCAGATACTCGGTGAACACCAGGTCCGGCAGCTCCGGTTCGGCGAAACGGAAGAGCGAGAACGGCGCGTACGTCCCCGGGTGCGGCCCGTTCTGGAACTCGGAGATCTGCAACGTGATCCGGTCCCGCTCAGCGAACTCCAGCAGCCTGTCGACCTGTTCACGCATCACCCGGCCGCAGCCCACCGGCCGCGCCAGCACCGTCTCGTCCAGAATCACCCACAGATGCGGCGAGTTGGCCCGCTCCAGCAACTCCTGCCTGGCCAGCCGCAGCGACACATGCCGGTCGATCGCGTCCGGCCCCGTCTGCCCGATCGTGCCCGCCTCCAGCACGGCACGGGCGTACGCCGCCGTCTGCAACAGCCCCGGCACGAAGTGCGGTTCGTAGGCACGGATCAGCCGCGCCGCGCCCTCCAGGCTCACATAGAGACTGAACCAGTCCGGCAGCACATCGTGGAACCGCTGCCACCACCCCGGCTCGTTCGCCTCCTCGGTGAGCGCGACGAACGCCGCCGTCTCCTCCTCACCGACGCCGTACGTCTCCAACAGCACCTGCACGTACGGGATCTTCAGCGCGACCTCGGCCATCTCCATCCGCCGTACGGTCGTCGGAGCGACCCGCAGCACACGGGCGGCCTCCTCGCGCTTCACCCCCGCCGCCTCGCGCAGCTCCTGGAGCCGTCTGCCGAGTACCACCTGACCCACCGTGGGCGCGGGCCGTCGCTCACTCACGCCACGCCTCCCCACGCGCCGAAGTCTGGGGGAAGTGTGCCATGTTCCGTCGGCGGACTCACCGCATCACCGGCGATCACCGTCAACCCAGCAGCCCGTGCAGGTACGTGACGGTAGCCGGGTCGGCAGGCAGGAACGTCTCGACGGCCAGCTCGTCCACCGTCACATCCATCGGCGTGTTGAACGTCGCGATCGACGACACGAACGACAGCACCCGGCCCCCGTACTCGATCCGCATCGGCAGCGCGAAGTACGGCACCGCGGACGGCACTTCGCCCCCGTCGTCACACCCGGCGGGCACGGGATACGCCGCGACCTCCTCGTGCAACGCGCGCAGCGGGCCGGACCGGCGCAGGGCGAGCTGCCGCTCCATCTGAGCGAGCAGATGCCCCCGCCACTCCCGCAGATTGCGGATCCGCGGCGCCAGACCCTCCGGATGAAGCGTCAGCCGCATGGCGTTCAGCGGCGGCCGCAGAAGGGACTCCGAGACCCCCTCCAACAGCATGGTGACGCCCCGGTTCGCGGCCACCACGTCATACATCCCGTCGACCACCAGCGCCGGATACGGCTCGTACCCCCCGATCAGCCGCTCCAGCCCGTCCCGCAGCGCCGCCAACGCCGGTGCCTCCAACGGCGTCCTCGGGAAGCGCGGCGCGTAACCGGCCGCCAGCAACAAGGCGTTGCGCTCCCGTACCGGCACCTCCAGGTGCTCGGCCAGCCGCAGCACCATCTCCTCGCTGGGCCGCGCACGGCCCGTCTCGACGAAGCTGACATGCCGGGCCGAGGAACCGGCCCGCAGCGCCAGCTCCAGCTGGCTGACCCGGCGCCGCTCCCGCCAGGCACGCAACAGCGGCCCGACCCCCGCACCGGAGGAGGAGCCGGCCGCGGCGCCGGGACCGGACGCGACAATGGTCATGAGGACGACCGTAGTCGAGGAGCACGCACATGAACGAGCCGTGGAAGCCGTCCGTGCCCTCGCCACCCGAAGGGAGCGCTCCCATGCCCGCCGTACTGACGCAACAGGAGATCGAGGACCGGCTCGCCGGACTGCCCGGCTGGTCCCTGACCGGTGACCGCCTCACCCGCTCCTACCGGCTCGCCTCCCACCCCGCGGCCACCGCGATGGTCGTCCACATCGCCCAGGTCCAGGAGGAACTCGACCACCACTCCGACCTGACCCTCGGCTACGACACCGTCTCGCTCTCGGTGCACACCCACAGCGCCGGCGGCGCCGTCACCGACCTCGACTTCGCCCTCGCGCACAGAGTCGAGGACCTCGCGGCGGGACACGGAGCGAGCTGAATTCGGCTCAGCCGACAGCCGACAGCCGACAGCCGACAGCCGACAGCCGACAGCCGACAGCCGACAGCCGGTCCGGCCGCCGACAACCTTCCGTCGACGATCCGTCTGTCCTCGATCCGTCTGAAGACAGCCATCGGCCTTCTGTCGACGGCCTTCTGTCGACGGTCGGCTGCCGACAGCCCACCGACGACAACCTCCCGGCGACGACATAGTGACGACGGCCTTTCGCAGACAGTCGCCCGCCGATCGGGAACAGTCGCCCAATGATGGGTACACGACAGACGTGCTCGACTACGACAAGGAAGCCCACGTCTACGACGAGAAGCGGGGCGGCGAGGCCCGCGCCGCCGCTGCCGCGCGCGCCCTGCTCGGACTGGTCCCGAACGACGCCCGCCGCCTCCTCGACATGGCGTGCGGTACGGGCATCGTCACTCGGCGGCTCGCCGCCGCCCGGCCCGCGACCCGGGTCACCGGCACTGATCTCGCGCCCGGCATGGCCAGGAAGGCCGCCGGCCGGCTGCCCGGCGCGGTACTGGTCGCGGACAGCCGCCAACTACCTTTCCCCGACGGCATCTTCGACGCGGTGACCAGTGTCTGGCTGCTGCACCTCCTCGGCGGCCCCGACGACGTCCGCCGGGTCGTCGCCGAGTGCGCACGCGTACTGCGGCCCGGCGGTGTGTACGTCACCACGGTCGACAAGTCCGCCGCGCACGACGTGGGCAGCGACATCGACGCCGTGCTCGCCTCCCGTCCGCGCCGCCCGGCCGTCGACGACGCCGGCACCGTCGAGGCGATCGCCGCCGGCCAGGGACTCCGCCCGGCGGGCCGGTCCGGCTTCCCGGGACGGGGACAGGGCCGCAGCCCGCGCAGTACCGTCGCCGACCTGCGCCGCGGCTGGTTCACCCAGCTGCCGCCGGGTGAACCGCTCACCGAGTATTTCGCCGGCCGCCTCGCCGCCCTCCCGGATCAGGAACGGCCGCGCCCGGACCCGGAGTTCACCCTGCGCGCCTTCAGGAAGGCACCCGTCGGCTGAAGCCCGGAACCGGTCACGAGAGGGTGCGGGGGTGCGCGCCGCGCACGCCGCGCACCCTCGGTCCTCACCCGGCCGCGCAGCTCTCGCCCCCCACGGTGAACGACGTCGGCTTCGTGTTGGACCCCGACCAGGTGCCCGTGAAACCGAAGTCGACCGACGAGCCCGCCGCCACTGTGCCGTTCCAGCTCGCGTTCCGCGCGGTGACCGCCGCGCCGGACTGGGTGTAGTCGGCGTTCCACAACTGGCCGATGTGCTGGCCGTCCGGGAACGACCAGCCAAGTACCCAACCGTTCCAGGCCGTTGAGCCGGTGTTGGTGAGCCGCACCTCGGTCTGGAAGCCGCCCGACCACTGGTTGGTGACCGTGTACGAGACCGTGCAGGCACCGGTGGGCGTCGGATCGGAGCCCCCGCCCCCGCCCCCGCCGCTTCCGCCGCCTGCGTCGGAGGTGTCGCCGTAGATGATCCCGCGCCCGTTCGTCGACACGTACACCCAGCCGTAGACCCTGGGGTCACCGGTGATCGCCGCGCCGGTCCAACCCCACTGGTGGGCACTGTCGTTGATGCGCGTCCAGGTCGCGCCCGCGTCCGTCGAACGGAAGATGCCGCGTACGCCACCGATCTTCGCGCTCGTGTAGAGCGTCTGGTAGGAGGCGCCGGGTGCCGCCTTGCCGAAGCCGATGGTGTCGGCCTGGTCGACGGTGGACAGTTTCGCGAAGGTCGCCCCGCCGTCCGTGGAGTGCCACAGCCCGTAGGCTCCGTCGCTCGCGCCGCCCGCCAGCCACACGTCGCCCTTCGTCCCGGGCAGCGCCTTGAACCGCACACTGTCACCGCCGGGCAGGCCGGTCGCCGACGAGGCGGCGAAGGTCGCGCCGCCGTCCGAACTGACGTAGAAACGACCGGACTTGAACCCGTAGAAGGTCTTCGGATCGACCCGGTCCGACTCGACGACCGCACCCGCCGGGATACCGCTCGACGCCGACCACGACGAGCCGAACCCCGTCGTGTACTGGACGCCGGCCCCCGCCGGACTCCACACGAACCGGCTTCCGTCGGCCGCCGCCGCGACCGTTCCGCCGCCGCTCACGCCCGAAGGATCCGTCCCCGCGAACCAGTTGGCCCCGTTGTCCGTCGAGAACGCGATGTGCGGCCCCGAGTCCGCGGCACCGACCCGCACCACCGTGTTCGGGTTCGACTCGGCGAAATCCAGACTCGTGGACGACGTGAAGGTGGGCGAGGTGTACATCATCGACGGCACCTTGGCCAGGTCCGTGTGCCGGAAGCCGCCGATGTCACCCAGGGCGCTGAACAGCTGCGCCCCGCCGGACGGGGGAGCGGCGAGGTCGTTGACGGACGTCTCCTCCAGCCCCTGCACCATGGGCCGCACGGTGAACTGGCCGCCGCTGTCCCAGTTCGTCAGGTTCTCCGAGCCGTACAGCGTCGCCCCCGTGCCGTACATCATCCGGTTCGAGTCGAACGGGTCGATCTCCAGCGACTCGGTCATCCAGCCCAGTTTGGGAGCCTGTTCGGGCGGTGACGGATTCGCGCCGAACGTCAGCCACGGCACCGACGACACGTCGATGGTGTAACGGTCCGAGCGGTTGGGATACGAGGTGTAGTCCCACGCCTTCGTCCAGGTGCCGCCGCTGTCCGTGGAGCGGAAGATCTGCGTGTCCGGCCACCAGGAGCTGTACGCCGTGGCCATCACCGTGCCCGGATGCTGCCGGTCGACCGTCAGACCGCTGAACCCGTAGTAGGTGTCGGCCTCCGCGGCCGGACTGATGTCCGTCCAGGTGCCGGTGGCCGTCGCATACCGCCACAGCCGGCCCTTCCCGCCGTCGTAGGGACCGCCCTTGTCGCTGTAGGCGATATACAGGAAGCCGTTCTTGGCATCCAGTACACCCTTGTGCGCGAGGTATCCGGTGGGCTGTCCGGCGAGCCGGGTCCAGGTCGCGCCCGCGTCCGTGGAGCGGTACACCGCGTTGGCCTGGTCCGCGACCCCGACGTAGATCGTCTTCGTCGCGACCCCGGATGTGCCGGTCGACTCGTCGAAGGTGACCCAGACGATCCCCTGGTTGTCGCTGGCGTACCCGCTGGTGTCGGTCGGATCCTGCACATAGGTGCCGACGTCGGGGAAGTTCGTCACCTGCGACCAGGTGACCCCCGAGTCCGTCGACCGCCACAGACCCTTGCCGCTGGGCGCGCCCAGGTACAGCACGCTGTCCTTGTTGGGGTCGACCGCCAGCCGTTCGCCCATGCCCCGCCCGGGCATGTTCCCGCCGAGCTTGAACGGCAGGTCGGTCTTCTGCCAGTCGGCTCCCCGGTCGGCGGAGCGCAGCACCGCCCCGTTCGTGGGATCCCAGCTGTTCGTATACGTTCCGACGGCCGCGTACACCTTGTCGGGGTTGACCGGGTCGGAGGCGAGGCTCACCACGCCCGTGTGCCCCCAGTCGTCGAAGCCGACCGAGTCCAGCAACGGGGTCCAGGTCTTCGTCGACGGCTGCCAGCGGTAGGCGCCGCCGATGTCGGTACGGGCGTAGGCGAGGTTCTTCTCCGTCCGGTTGAAGACGATGCCGGGGACGAAGCCGCCGCCGTCGATCCGGGCGTTCTTCCAGGTGTACGTGGAGGCCGCGACCGCCGCCTTCGCGGTGCTCGCGGCGAGGGCGGCCGGACTGCCCGACAACAGGCCTGCGGCGAGGGCGAGTACGGCCGTGAGGATGCGCGTTCTTCGCACGGTGGGTCCTCTCCTTGCGGGGTGGAAAGGCACGACGGCCGGGCGGCCCCCCGTGCGGGTGGGGACCGCCCGGCCGGTGGGCCCCGCCGTCAGGTGACGGGGCCACGTACGCGGCGCCTCAAGCGCTCGCGGTGAAGGGCGGCGAACCGTCCGGCCGGTCACGACAGGCCGGCGGTGCGGACACCGCCCTTCCCGCGAAGCGCCTGGCGGGGGCTATTCGAGAAGCTCCGCGTACGAACCCATGGCCAGGGCGATGTCCGCCTGGGCCCAGAACCGGTGGTACGTGAAGACCGGCGCGGCCCCGCCCGCGAGATAGCTCGCGATCTTCGACCAGGCCGGGTCGTTCTTGTAGAAGGACCTCAACGAGGCGAACGTCGAAGCGGAGTTGACCGCGTCACCGTTCGGCATCTTGCCGCTCCAGCCGCTCGGCACGTACACGCTGTCGTCGAAGCGGTTGTAGTCGGCGCGGGTCTCCGGGACGGCGATGCCCATGCTGTCCTGGTAGTTGGACCACATGCCGTCCAGCAGCGCCTTCGCCGCCGTCTTCGCCGCCGTGTTCCCCGACTTGGCGCCGTAGTACGTCAGGGTCTTGGCATACGCGGCGGCCACGCCCACGTCGTTGGTGTAGTCGGCGACAGTGACGTGAAGTCCCGCGTTGGCGCCCGGACTTGACGCGTTCCAGGTGTCGGGCTGGCCCGACCACTGGAGTGTGGAGGGGATCAGATAGGTGCCGTCCGGGTTGACGGTGGTCTTGGACAGCGCCCAGGCCACCCACTTGTCGAGGACCGCCTTGGCGCTCGCGTTCCCCGTCTGCTGGTAGTACTCCGCGACCCGCTCCATCGACCACGCCTGGAAGCCGAACCACTGGTTGGAGGGCGGGTCGTGGTAGACGGGCTGCTGGTCGTAGTACATGCCGTAGAACGTCGACGTCCCGGCGGGCGGGGTCGCGTAGCGGCCGGCCCAACTGTTCGTCGCACCACCGGCGATGGCGCCCTCGCTCGACTGCAGCCAGCGGTAGAACTCCAGCTGCCGGGTGAGCGAGGTGCCCCAGTCGGTGGCACCCGTCGCCGACTTGGGCTTCAGATCGGCGTACGAACTCAACGCGTAGGCCGCCAACGGGTTCTGGTAGCCGCCGTGCACATGGCTGGAGCCGATGCGCCACGCCCAGCCGGCGCTGGTGTCGGTGGCCCCGCCCCACGCGTAGTACCAGGACAGCAGGTAGTCCGAGGCGTCCTTGCCGGTCCCGGCCGGGCACGTGGACGGTCCGACACAGTTGCCGATCTTCTTGAAGTACTTGTCGTACATGGCGTAGCGCAGATAGTCGCCCATCTTCGCCGCCTTGCCGACGGTCGTGGAGACGTCGGAGCCCTTGCCCTGCTCCTTGGCCCACACATCCGCCCAGTACGCCGCCTGTACGGCCCGCGCGTCGGCGTCCGGCGCGTCGGTGTACTTCCACTGCCTGGCGTACGAGGAGTCACCGGTGAACAGGTCCAAGTACCCGTTCGTGGAACCGTACTTGAAGGCGTCACAGGTGGGCTGCGGAACCGTCTCCCACACCGACTCCTGCGCGCCGCGCTGGAAGGTGTTGATGTACGACGGTCCGGAGGCCGTCGGACCCGCCTCGCACCCACCGCCGGGCGTGTCGCCGTAGCCGTAGGTGTTGTCGACATCCTCCAGCCAGTGCATACCGTAGACGTCGTCCGTACCGTATGCGGTCTTCAGTTCACCGGCTATCGGATCCGAACCCACCGGCACCGAGGTGTCCAGCTTCGCCGGATACTCGTTGGGGGTGTCCAGCTCGGGCGCGTACGTCGCCGGCTTCGAGGCGTTGTAGAAGGAGTTGGTCGGCTGGTCGGCGTGGGTGGGGATCATGTACTTCTCCATGAGATCCCAGGCGCCGTTGAACTTGGACCAGTCGCCCGTCACCTTGCCGTACATCGCCTGGAGCCACAGCAGATAGCTGTACGCCTCCGACGTCGTCTCGTGCCCGTAGTCCGGTGCCTCGACGATCAGGGTCTCCACCGAGTGGTAGGGGATGCCCTGGGGGGAGAAGTAGCCGTTCGCCGGGCTGGTGATCCTCCCGTAGAGGTCCAGGAAGCGCGCGTCGTAGGCGTTGGCCGCCGCCAGCTCCGTCACGGTGACCGTCGCCTTGGCCAGGCCGGTCGCCGTCGAGTCGAAGGAGGCCGTGCCGGTGCCGGACGCGTCGGCGGTGACGGTCACCGTCTGCGCGGTGTTCCAGTTCGAGGGCGTGAAGGTGAGCGAGGCCCCGCCGGTGACGGCCAGGCCCGAGTTGCCGCTCGCACGGGCCGTCGTCACCGTGACACTGGCCGCCGGCTGCGCCGACAGCTTGAGGGTGTAGGTGCCCGTCTTGCCCTGCTGGACGCCGAGTTGGGACGCCGACGCCACCACCGAGGGCCCCGAGGCCACGGTGATGCCGACGGGCGCCGACTCCCCGGACGCGCCGAGACTGTCGTACGCCTTCGCCACCAGGGAATGACTGCCCACGGTCAAACCGGAGGCCGAGAAGGTGTAGGGCGCGCTCGTGTCGGTGCCGAGCAGGGTGGTGTCGTCGTAGAACTCCACCTTGCTGACGGTCGCGCTGTCGGCCGCCGCCGCGGTGGCCGCGAGCGGGACCGCGGCGCCCTGGGTGTAGACCGCGCCCGCGGTGGGGCTGGTCAGCACCGTGATCGGCGGCTGGTGCGCGCCCGCGCACACCGTGCCGTTGACCGCGAAGGAGGTGGGGGCGGTGTTCGTGCCGCTGTAGCTGAACTGCGCGCCGGTGGAGACGGCGGCGCCCGCGGCGACCGTCCCGTTGTACGACGCGTTCTTCACCGTGACGGCCTTGCCGGACTGGGACCAGGTCCCGTTCCAGCCGTTCGTGAGCTGCTGGTTGCCGGCGTAGGCGTACGTCAGGGTCCAGCCGTTGATCGCGTCCGTGCCTCGGTTGGTGAGGGTGAGGTCGGCGGTGAAACCGGAGCCCCAGTCGTTGGCCTTGTAGTCGACGCTGCACTGAAGTGCCGCCGCGTGGGCGGGAGTCGTGCCGGTCGCCAGCATCGACAGCGGCAGCGCGAGGGCCGCCACCACGGCGGTCCACAGCCGCCGTGTCGCTCTCTGTCTCCTTCTGGGGTGCATGTGCTGGTTCCTCCTTGCGGCTCGGAGAAGTGGGGGGCGGAGCAGCAACAAGCCTTGAACCAGTGGGAGCGCTCCCATAGTGGGGACGGGGGTCGAAGCGGTCAAGGTGCTTACACAGTCGAAAAGATTCGACGAACACGTTGAGCGAAAGTCAAGCAGCGCCCCTGTCCTTGGCCGTCACTTGGCGCTAGCTTCATGGCACCAGTGGGAGCGATTCCATCAGTCGGCGCGTCCGTCACGACGTGCCCGAGCTGCAAGGAGTCGCTCATGCGACACCCCCCGCGTTCAGTACTTTTAGCCGTCACCGGCGCGGTCGCCCTCATAGGGTCCGTGGTCGTGCCGGTGGTCACGGCGTCCGGAGCCACACCCGCGTGCACGGTGGAGTACGCCGTCACCGGACAGTGGGACGCCGGCTTCCAGGGCAGTGTGAAAGTCACCAACAACATGGCCGCGCTCAGTAGTTGGAGCCTCAGCTTCGACTTCGCCGGCGGCCAGAAGGTCACCCAGGGCTGGAACGCCAAGTGGAGCCAGTCCGGGACGACCGTCACCGCCGCCAACGAGAGCTGGAACGGCTCCCTCGCCACCGGCGCGAGCGTCAGCGCCGGGTTCCTCGCCTCCTGGTCGGGGAGCAACGCCGTACCGGCCGTGTTCAAGCTCAACGGCACGACCTGCAACGTCGATCCGGGCACCACCCCGCCGCCGACCGATCCGCCGACGAGTGGCAGCGCACCCGCACTGCACGTCTCGGGCAACAGACTGGTGGACGCCGCCGGCACCAACCGGCGCCTGCTGGGCGTCAACCGCTCCGGCGGCGAGTTCATGTGCGTACAGGGCTACGGCATCTGGGACGGCCCGGTGGACGACGCGGCCGTCGCGGCGATCGCCGACTGGAAGGCGAACACGGTCCGCATCCCGCTCAACGAGGAGTGCTGGCTCGGGCTCGCCAACATCAAACCGGAGTACGCGGGCGCCAACTACATCGCCGCCGTCAAGGATTTGGTGGCGAAAGTCGAGGCACACGGCATGACACCCGTCCTCGACCTGCACTGGACATACGGCCAGTACACCGGCAACTCGGCGGGCTGCTCCGACGTGCACGCCACCTGCCAGAAGCCGATGCCGGACGCGCAGTACACACCGTCGTTCTGGTCATCGGTCGCCGGCACCTTCAAGGCCGACCAGGCCGTCGCGTTCGACCTGTTCAACGAGCCCTATCCGGACCGCGCCACCTCCACGGCCACCCAGGCGTGGACGTGCTGGCGTGACGGCGGCACCTGCCCGGGCATCGGGTACGAAGTCGCCGGTATGCAGGATCTGGTCGACGCCGTACGGGCGACCGGCGCCAGGAACGTCATCCTGGCCGGCGGCCTCGCGTACTCCAACGACCTGAGTCAGTGGCTGACGTACAAGCCCACCGACCCGACCGGCAATCTCGTCGCCGCGTACCACGTGTACAACTTCAACACCTGCGCGAGCGAGAGCTGCTGGAACACCACACTTGCCCCGGTGGCGGCCCAAGTGCCGCTGGTGGCGGGGGAGATCGGCGAGAACACCTGCTCACACGCCTTCGTCGACCAGGCCATGAAGTGGTTCGACGACCGAGGGCTGTCGTATCTCGGCTGGACCTGGAACACCTGGGACTGCTCCTCGGGTCCGTCACTGATCTCCGACTATGCCGGCACGCCCACCGCGTACGGCATCGGGCTGCGTGACCACCTGCGCGCCCTGAACGGTCAACTCTCGTAACAGACAAGGAAACCCGCACTCATGAGCCGTACCAGAACAGCGCTGTTGGCTGCCTTGGTGCTCGTCGCCGGGGCCTCGGGAACGGCGGCCGCCGTCACCCCCTCCTCGGATCCCGGCATCGCCGCGATCCCCTGCACCGTCGACTACAAGGTGCAGAACCAGTGGGACACCGGCTTCACCGCCGCCGTCACCATCACCAACAACAGCACGGCGAAGTCCAGTTGGGCCGCCAAGTGGTCGTACGCCGGCAACCAGAAGGTCACCAGCGGCTGGAACGCGAAGATCAGCCAGAGCGGCACCGCCGTGACCGCCGCCAACGAGACCTACAACGGGAGCCTGGCGACCGGAGGTTCGGTCAGCTTCGGCTTCAACGCCTCCTACAGCGGCACCAACGCGCTGCCCACCACCTTCACCCTCGACGGCGTGACCTGCAACGTCGACGACGGCAGCAGCGGAGGCGGCGGGGGCGGCACCGGCACCCGCGTCGACAACCCCTACGCCGGCGCCAAGGTGTACGTGAACCCCGAATGGTCCGCCAAGGCCGCGGCCGAGACCGGCGGCAGCCGCGTCTCCAACCAGCCCACCGGAGTCTGGCTCGACCGCATCGCCGCCATCAACGGCGTCAACGGCGGAATGGGCCTGCGCGCCCACCTCGACGCGGCGCTCGCCCAGAAGGGCACCGGCCAGGAAGTCGTCCAACTCGTCGTCTACGACCTGCCCGGACGCGACTGCGCGGCCCTCGCCTCCAACGGCGAACTCGGCCCGACGGAGATCGGCCGCTACGAGACCGAATTCATCGACCCGATCGCGGCGATCCTCGCGGACAGCAAGTACAGCTCGCTCCGGATCGTCACCACGATCGAGATCGACTCCCTGCCCAACCTCGTGACCAACACGGGCAGCAAGGCCACCGCCACCGCTCAGTGCGACACCATGCTCGCCAACGGCAACTACGTGAAAGGCGTCGGCTACGCGCTGAACAAGCTCGGCGCCATCCCCAACGTCTACAACTACATCGACGCCGGCCACCACGGCTGGCTCGGCTGGGACGACAACTTCGTCCCCTCCGCCAACCTGTTCTACCAGGCCGCCAACGCCGAGGGCGCGACCGTCGCCGACGTGGCCGGCTTCATCACCAACACGGCCAACTACAGCGCCCTGAAGGAGAACAACTACACCATCAACGACAGCGTGAACGGCGTCTCCGTGCGCCAGTCCAAGTGGGTCGACTGGAACCGCTACGTGGACGAGCAGTCGTACGCCCAGGCGTTCCGCAACGAGTTGGTGTCCGTGGGCTTCAACTCCGGTATCGGCATGCTGATCGACACCTCCCGCAACGGCTGGGGCGGCTCGGCCCGGCCCACCGGTCCGGGAGCCACCACCAGCGTGGACACCTACGTCGACGGCGGACGCTACGACCGCCGTATCCAGGTCGGCAACTGGTGCAACCAGTCCGGAGCCGGTCTGGGCGAGCGCCCGCAGGCCGCCCCCGCGACCGGCATCGACGCCTACGTGTGGATGAAGCCGCCGGGTGAGTCCGACGGTTCCAGCACGGCCATCGCCAACGATGAAGGCAAGGGCTTCGACCGCATGTGCGACCCGACGTACACGGGCAACGCCCGGAACGGCAACAACCTGTCGGGCGCCCTGCCCAACGCCCCGCTCTCCGGGCACTGGTTCTCGGCCCAGTTCCAGCAACTGATGGCGAACGCCTACCCGCCGCTGTAGAGCGCCGAAGCGGTACGCCGGGGCCAGTCCTCCCGCGACAGGCCCCGGCGGATCGCGAACTCCACCGCCGAGTACTCCCCGTCGGACCGCTCCAACTCGTAGGGCACCGCCGGGAACAGCGGCGGCTGCGCCATGAAGCGGGGGCGGTCACCGTGATGAGGCTGCGCGGCATGCACCAGGAACGGATGGCAGAGATAGACGTCACCGGGCCGCCCGGTGGCGTACCCGACCGGTCGGCCCGCGGACGCCTCGGCGACCAGCGGGCCGAGCGTGAGAGCGGAGGCACCCCGCTCGCCGAAGGGCTCCAGGACCCGGGGCACGTCGAGATGGGAGCCGACCCGCACGCGCGTCGGCGCGTTCTCCGCGGTGACCTCCGTGTACAGCATCAGCATCAGCAGCGCCCGGCCCCGGGAGCGCAGATTCGCGTACGGCCACTCGCTCACCGTGCCCTCGGCGCTCTCAGTGTTCTCAGGGTTCTCAGGGTTCTCCGGAACGTAGCTGCCCTCGATGTGCCAGCCCGCGTCGTCCGGTTCCACCGGGTGCGGGAAGCGCAGCGGGAAGCTGCCCAGCGAGTACCGGGGCTGCCACCGGCCGGCGCCCACCAGCAGGTCGAACGCCTTATGCAGGGCAGGGGAGTTGACCGAGGCGGCGAACGGCGCCTGTGCCATGTCGCCCACCCACACCACGGGCTCCCGCCAGCTGCCGGGGTCGTCCGGGTCGTACCCCGTCTCCCGCCACAGCAGCCGTGCGCAGTCCTCGGCGACCCGCGGCGGAAAGGCCCCTTCGACCTTCACGAAGCCGTCCGCGAGGAAGCGCTCCACCATCACGTCGTCCATACGGCCATGCTGCGCGCCCGGCGCCCGCCGACGCATCCGGTTTTCGCCGCCCGCGCCCGGCATACCGGCCGGTTCGCGGTGGGCGAGGTCACACCGACACACAGGCCCGGTTCGGACAGCCAGACTGCACCACGCGCAGCGCCCGTTGGCGCGGGGCATCCGAGCGGCGGGCAGGGCCCGTCGGCGCGGCCGATCGCGCCGGCGGGCCCTGCCCGTCTCACCTCCGCCGGGTTCAGTTGTTCTGCAGGAACTGCTTGGCCAACTGGCCGCCGAGCGTGACCGCCGCGCTGTGGCTCTCGATGGGGGAGACCTGCGAGTTCTTGAAGAGGATGTACGTCACGCCGGAGTCGGCGCCCCCGGTCGCCGGGTCGGGGTCGATGCCGAGGGCCTTGGCGGTGGCGTAGGAGGCCTCGCCGATGATGTTGGTGGGGCCGGTGTCGCCGACGACCGCGTACTCGACCTTGTTGTTGTAGATCACGGCGACCACTCCGCCGCCCTTGATGCCGTAGCCGGAGTACTTCCAGATGCTGCTGGAGCTGGGCACCACGATGTAGGGGAGCGAGTCGGCCTTCAGCGGGTCGCCGTTGGACTGGTGGAACGCGGTGTCGTCCTGGTACCAGGGGTCGGCGTTCTCGTTGCAGTTCGCGGTGCGCTGGCCGTCGCAGTCGATGTCCAGGTCGGCCTTCCAGAAGACCGCGCCGTTCTTGCCGCACACGGGTACGGTCGCCGACGTCTCGTCGTCGGTGCGGTACTTGCCGTTCGAGATCTGCGAGCAGGAGGTCACCTTGGCGAGCAGGTCGGCCGCGCTGACCGATCCCTCCCGCGCGGGCCCGGGGGTGGCCGCGGAGGCGCCGGCGGGGAGCAGTCCGGCGGCGAGCAGGGCGGCGCCCGAGGCCGCGGCGAGGGTCAGTGTTCGGATACGCACTGTGGGGGACCCTTCTGTTAGGAAAGTTTCCTTACCGAGTGCGCAACAAGGTGCCCTTTCCGCATGCTCGCGTCAAGACCCTGGTATGAACCAAGTCGGGCCGAACGCCCGCCCGGTGGGCCGCCGAAGTCGTACTGAAGGCCTACCAGCAGTGGGGGACCGCCTGCGTACGGCACTTCCACGGCATGTTCGCCTTCGCTCTGGTCGAACACCGCACG
>NZ_JBEXET010000014.1:0-38908 GCF_040606415.1 Streptomyces sp. NPDC005423
ATCTTCGTGTGGAACGTGCTGCTGACCGCGGTGCTGGTCCTGCTCGCCTTCCCCGTCCTGGCCGCCGCGCTCTTCGCGCTGGAGGCGGATCGGAAGTTCGGGGCACATGTCTTCGACGCGGCCAACGGCGGCGCGTTGCTGTGGCAGCACCTGTTCTGGTTCTTCGGGCATCCAGAGGTGTACATCATCGCGCTGCCGTTCTTCGGCATCATCTCCGAGGTCATCCCGGTCTTCTCCCGCAAGCCGATGTTCGGCTACATGGGCCTGATCGCGGCGACCATCTCCATCGCGGGTCTCTCGGTGACGGTGTGGGCGCACCACATGTACGTCACCGGCGGAGTGCTGCTGCCGTTCTTCTCCTTCATGACGTTCCTCATCGCCGTCCCGACCGGCGTGAAGTTCTTCAACTGGATCGGCACCATGTGGAAGGGGTCACTGAGCTTCGAGACCCCCATGCTCTGGGCCACCGGCTTCCTGGTCACGTTCACCTTCGGTGGCCTGACCGGCGTCATCCTGGCCTCGCCGCCGATGGACTTCCACGTCTCCGACTCCTACTTCGTGGTGGCGCACTTCCACTACGTGGTGTTCGGCACGGTCGTCTTCGCGATGTTCTCCGGTTTCCACTTCTGGTGGCCGAAGATGACCGGCAAGATGCTCGACGAGCGCCTCGGTAAGATCACCTTCTGGACGCTGTTCATCGGCTTCCACGGCACCTTCCTGGTCCAGCACTGGCTGGGCGCCGAGGGCATGCCCCGTCGTTACGCGGACTACCTCGCGGCCGACGGCTTCACCGCCCTGAACACGATCTCGACGATCAGCTCGTTCCTGCTCGGCCTGTCGATCCTGCCGTTCCTCTACAACGTGTGGAAGACGGCCAAGTACGGTGAGAAGGTCGAGGTCGACGACCCGTGGGGCTACGGCCGCTCCCTGGAGTGGGCCACCTCCTGCCCGCCGCCCCGCCACAACTTCCTCACGCTGCCCCGGATCCGCAGCGAATCCCCGGCGTTCGACCTGCACCACCCGGAGATCGCCGCGCTCGACCAGCTGGAGAACACGCCGCCCGGTGAGAAGGCCCTCGCCGCCGGCAAGGAGGCCGACAAGTGAAGATCCAGGGCAGGATGTTCATGTGGCTGAGCATCTTCGTGCTCGCCATGGCGGTCGTCTACGGCGTGTGGTCGAAGGAGCCGGCCGGCACCACGGCGCTCTTCCTCGCCTTCGGCCTGTGCATCATGGTCGGCTTCTACCTGGGCTTCACGGCCCGGCGGATCGACACGCTGGCGCAGGACGACAAGGAGGCCGACGTCGCGGACGAGGCCGGCGAGGTGGGCTTCTTCAGCCCGCACAGCTGGCAGCCGCTCACCCTCGGTGTCGGGGGCGCGCTGGCCTTCCTGTCGATCGCGGTCGGCTGGTGGCTGCTGTACTTCTCGGCGCCGCTGCTCGTGATCGGCCTGTGGGGCTGGGTCTTCGAGTATTACCACGGTGAGAACCGCACCCAGTAGCACGCGCTCGACCAGCGGGAGCCCGGACACTCCGTCAGGAGGGTCCGGGCTCCCGCTTCTGCAGTAACGCCATTCCCTCGTCCGGGTTACTTGACGCGCCGAGGCTGACGAAGCTCCATACCGTGGGCCCATGAGCCACTCTCCGCGCACCCGAACCGTCGTCGGCTGCACCCTGCTGGTGAGCGCCCTCGGCGCGGGCGTCACCGCCTGCGGGCCCGACGGCAACCCGCTGTCGGCCAAGCCGTACGACGCGGCGGGGCAGATCTCGTTCAACGGCCCTTCCGGCAAGGGGAAGAAGGCCGACCCGGACAAGCCCCTCGAGGTCACCGCCGAGAGCGGTGGCGGGCGTATCACGGACGTCACGGCCCAGGACGCCACCGGACGCTACGTGGCGGGCGAACTCGCCGCCGACGGCGGCCGGTGGCACAGCACCTCCCCGCTCGCCGCCGAGGCGCACTACACGGTCCGGGTGAGCACCGAGAACGAGGACGGCGCGCCCGGCCGCAAGGTCCTCGTCTTCGACACCACCAGACCCACCGCCCAGAAGCGACTGACCGTCACGTTCGGCCCCGACGCGGGCACGTACGGCGTGGGCCAGCCCGTCACCGCCGTACTGAGCGAGGAGGTCAAGGACAAGGCGCAGCGGGCCGTCGTCGAACGGGCGCTCAAGGTGGACTCCGTGCCCGCCGTGGACGGCGCCTGGCACTGGGTGGACGACAAGGAACTCCACTACCGGCCCAAGGAGTACTGGCCCGCCCACGCCACCGTGCGGGTGCACAGCAACCTCGACGGCATCAAGATCGGCGACCGGCTGTGGGGCGGTGCGGCCAAGCCGCTCGAACTGACCATCGGCGACAAGATCGTCGCCGTCACCGACGCCGCCTCCCACTCGATGACGGTCTACCGCGACGACGACGAGATCAACCAGATCCCCGTCACCACCGGCAAGCCCGGCTACGAGACCCGCAACGGCGTCAAGGTCGTCCTGGGCAAGGAGTACTTCGTACGGATGCGCGGCACCACGGTCGGCATCTCCGAGGGCACCTCGGACTCGTACGACCTCCCCGTCTACTACGCGACCCGCGTGACGTGGAGCGGCGAGTACGTGCACGCCGCGCCCTGGTCCGTGGGCTCCCAGGGCTCCGCGAACGTCAGCCACGGCTGCACCGGCATGAGCACCAGCAACGCCGAGTGGTTCTTCGAGACCATCCACCAGGGTGACGTCGTCAAGGTCGTCAACTCCAACGGCGACGAGATGGAGCCCTTCGGCAACGGCTTCGGCGACTGGAACCTGGAGTGGAAGACGTGGCGGGCGGGCAGCGCCCTGGTGGGCGGCGCGGCGGACGTCAACCGGCCGGAGGCCACGGCCCGCCTCCGGCCCGAGTCGGTGTGAACCCACCGGGGCCCGGCCGACCGCCGTCGGCCCGGGGTCGCGAGACCCCGGGCCGATGTGCGGCGCTACGCGCTCAGCGCGCTCTTGCGGCGCAGCAGGGAGGCCAGGGCCGCGGCGAACTCGACCGGATCCACCGGCAGTGTCACCGCGGCCTCCGCACGGCTCCAGGTGGCCAGCCAGGCATCCTGCGGCCGGCCGATGAGCACCAGCACCGGCGGGCAGTTGAAGACCTCGTCCTTGACCTGACGGGCCAGCCCCATGCCGCCCATCGGGACCGCCTCACCGTCCAGTACGGCGACGTCGATACCGCCGCGGTCCAGCTCCTTCACGACCGCCGCGGGCGTCGCGCACTCGATGAACTCGACGGCGGGAACATCCGGAGCGGGCCGCCGCCCGGTCGCCAGCCGCACCTGCGCGCGGGTGTGGGAGTCATCGCTGTAGACGAGCACCGTGGCAGTCGGCTGCATTGTTCCTCCACGCATCTAAGAAGCACCGCTCTGGTCGGGAACCCAGGGGACCGATGCGGCGGATGCTACTCCCTCGGCCACCCCGTCAACAGCTGTGGGAACACCTCTGCGATGGGCCATACGGGCAGTACACACAGCGCGGACACCCCGAACGGCACCCCCGGGAGTGAGGGCGGGATAAGGGACCGACATAATGTCGGTCGTGGCGACAGCAACGACAGTAGAAACCGGGCACGCGCACCCGTCGGTCAACCGGCCGAACCTCACCAGCGTCGGAACCATCATCTGGCTGAGTTCCGAGCTGATGTTCTTCGCGGCCCTCTTCGCGATGTACTTCACCCTGCGATCGGTGACCGGTCCGGATCACTGGAAGGCGATGGCGAGCCATCTCAACCTTCCGTTCTCCGCGACCAACACCACGATCCTGGTGCTCTCCTCCCTCACCTGCCAGCTCGGCGTCTTCGCCGCCGAGCGCGGGGACGTGAAGAAGCTCCGGGGCTGGTTCATCATCACCTTCGTGATGGGTGCGATCTTCATCGGCGGTCAGATCTTCGAGTACACGAACCTGGTGAAGGAGGACGGGCTCTCCCTGTCCTCCGACCCGTACGGCTCGGTGTTCTACCTGACCACCGGTTTCCACGGCATGCACGTGACGGGTGGCCTCATCGCCTTCCTGTTCGTCCTCGGACGCACCTACGCGGCGAAGAGGTTCACCCACGAGCAGGCGACCGCGGCGATCGTCGTGTCCTACTACTGGCACTTCGTCGACGTCGTCTGGATCGGCCTGTTCGCCACGATCTACTTGATCAAGTAGCCGGGGCAGATCCCACGCGCAGTCCAGAAGCGCACATTCCAGCAGCATCGACGCAGAAGATCCTGACACCGGGGTAATCCGTGAAAAAGCTCTCCACCCGACGACGCCATCCGCTGGCGGCGGTCGTCGTCCTACTCCTCGCGCTGGCGGCAACTGGGGGGCTGTACGCCGTGTTCGCGCCCGCGAGCAAGGCGCAGGCCGACGAGTCCGCCCAGTCCCTCGCCATCGACGAGGGCCAGAAGCTCTACTCCGTCGGCTGCGCCAGTTGCCACGGCACCGGTGGTCAGGGATCCACCGACGGCCCGAGCCTCGTGGGCGTGGGCGCGGCGGCCGTCGACTTCCAGGTCGGCACCGGCCGTATGCCGGCCCAGCAGCCGGGTCCGCAGGTCCTGAAGAAGAAGGTCATCTACACGCAGGCCCAGATCGACCAGCTGGCGGCGTACATCGCCTCGCTGGGCGCCGGCCCCGCCGTACCGACGAAGAACGAGTACGGGCCGGAGGGCGCGGACATCGCCAAGGGCGGCGAGCTGTTCCGCACCAACTGCGCCCAGTGCCACAACTTCACCGGCAAGGGCGGCGCGCTGACGCACGGCAAGTTCGCGCCGGCCCTGGAGGGCGTCGCCCCCAAGCACATCTACGAGGCCATGCAGACCGGCCCGCAGAACATGCCGTCCTTCCCCGACACCACGCTGACGGCGAAGAACAAGAAGGACATCATCGCGTACCTCAACGCGGTCAACGGTGACGACACCGAGAGCAACGGCGGCCTTGAGCTGGGTGGTCTCGGTCCGGTCAGTGAGGGTCTCTTCGCCTGGGTCTTCGGCCTGGGTGCGCTGATCGCGGTCGCCGTCTGGGTCGCCGCTCGGACCGCAAAGGCCAAGAAGTCATGAGTAGCCAAGACATTCCAGAGAAGAACCTGCCCGCTGAGCAGGAGCACGGCGCGCTGAGCGTCGCGGCCGAGACCGACCCCTTCGCGGACCCCGGTCTGCCGCCGCACGAGCACCGGGTCCAGGACATCGACGAGCGGGCCGCCAAGCGGTCCGAGCGCGTCGTCGCCTTCCTGTTCACGGTGTCGATGCTCGCGACGGTCGCCTTCATCGTCTCGTACGTGGCGATCCCGAACGACAAGTCGATCTTCGTCTTCCCGCTCGGTCACATCAGCGCGCTCAACTTCGCGCTGGGCATGACCCTCGGTGTGGCGCTCTTCGCCATCGGCGCGGGCGCGGTCCACTGGGCCCGCACCCTCATGTCCGACCTGGAGATCGCCGACGAGCGGCACGCGATCGAGGCGCCCCCCGAGGTCAAGGCCAAGGTCCTGGCCGACTTCAAGCAGGGTGCCAAGGAGTCCGCGCTCGGCCGCCGCAAGCTGATCCGCACCACGATGTTCGGCGCGCTGGCCCTGTTCCCGCTCTCCGGCGTCATGCTGCTGCGCGACCTCGGCACGCTGCCCGGGACCAAGCTCCGCCACACCATGTGGTCCAAGGGCAAGCTGCTGGTGAACATGAACACCAACCAGCCGCTGCGCGCCTCGGACATCGCCGTCGGCTCGCTCACCTTCGCCAAGCCCGACGGCCTGGAGGAGACCGACGAGGACTTCCAGACGCAGATCGCCAAGGCGGCCCTGATGATCATCCGGCTCCAGCCGGAGGACATCAAGGACAAGCGCGAACTCGCATGGTCGCACGACGGCGTCGTGGCGTACTCGAAGATCTGCACCCACGTGGGCTGCCCGATCTCCCTGTACGAGCAGCAGACGCACCACGTGCTGTGCCCGTGCCACCAGTCCACCTTCGACCTCTCCGACGGTGCCCGAGTGATCTTCGGCCCCGCCGGCCACGCCCTGCCGCAGCTGCGCATCGGCGTGAGCGACGAGGGCTACCTCCAGGCGCTCGGCGACTTCGAGGAGCCCGTCGGTCCTGCATTCTGGGAGCGCGGATGAGCACTACGACCACCACCACGAACAGCTCGGGCCCCGACGGGCCGGGGCGCTCGCGCGAGAAGGCGCCGGCCGGCGAGAAGATCGCCGACTGGGCCGACGGCCGGCTCGGGATCTACTCCCTGGCCAAGTCGAACATGCGCAAGATCTTCCCCGACCACTGGTCGTTCATGTTGGGCGAGGTCTGCCTCTACAGCTTCATCATCATCATCCTCACGGGTGTGTACCTGACGCTGTTCTTCCACCCGTCGATGAACGAGGTGGAGTACCACGGCAGCTACATCCCGCTCCAGGGACAGCTGATGTCCGAGGCGTTCAACTCGACCATGCACATCTCCTTCGATGTGCGCGGTGGTCTGCTGATCCGGCAGATCCACCACTGGGCGGCGCTGATCTTCCTCGCCGGCATGTTCGTGCACATGATGCGCGTGTTCTTCACGGGTGCGTTCCGCAAGCCCCGTGAGGTCAACTGGCTCTTCGGGTTCCTGCTGTTCGTCCTGGGCATGTTCACCGGCTTCACCGGTTACTCGCTCCCGGACGACCTGCTCTCTGGCACCGGTGTCCGCTTCATGGAGGGCGCGATCCTGTCCGTGCCGATCGTCGGCACGTACCTGTCGTTCTTCCTCTTCGGCGGTGAGTTCCCGGGCGGCGACTTCGTGTCCCGCTTCTACTCGATCCACATCCTGCTGCTGCCGGGCATCATGCTCGGTCTGGTCGTCGGCCACCTGATCCTGGTCTTCTACCACAAGCACACGCAGTTCGCGGGTCCCGGCAAGACGAACAACAACGTCGTCGGCATGCCCCTGCTGCCGGTGTACATGGCCAAGGCCGGCGGCTTCTTCTTCCTGGTCTTCGGTGTCATCGCGGCCATCGCGGCGATCGCCTCCATCAACCCGATCTGGGCGATGGGTCCGTACCGTCCCGACATGGTGTCCACGGGCGCCCAGCCGGACTGGTACATGGGCTTCTCCGAGGGCCTGATCCGTGTCATGCCGGGCTGGGAGCTCAACTTCTGGGGCCACACGCTCGTCCTGGGCGTGTTCATCCCGCTGGTGATCTTCCCGCTGGTCCTGGTGACGATCGCGGTCTACCCGTTCATCGAGGCCTGGGTCACCGGCGACCGGCGCGAGCACCACATCCTGGACCGCCCGCGGAACGCCCCGACGCGCACCGCGTTCGGCGCCGCGTGGATCTCGTGGTACTTCGTGCTGCTCATCGGCGGCGGCAACGACATCTTCGCCACGCACTTCCACCTGTCGATCAACGCGATCACCTGGTTCGTCCGGGTCGGCTTCTTCGTCGTACCGGTGCTCGTCTTCCTCGCCACCAAGCGGGTCTGCCTCGGCCTCCAGCGCCGGGACCGGGACAAGGTGCTGCACGGCCGCGAGTCGGGCATCATCAAGCGCCTGCCGCACGGTGAGTTCGTCGAGGTGCACGAGCCGCTCAGTCAGGACGCGCTGCACACGCTCACCGCGCACGAGCAGTACCAGCCGGCCGAGATCGGCGCGACCGTCGACGAGAACGGTGTCGAGCGCAAGGTGAAGGGCTCCGAGAAGCTGCGCGCCAAGCTCAGCAACGCCTACTACGGCGACGAGTCGCAGATCCCCAAGCCCACCGTCGAGGAGTACAAGGAGATCGCCAGCGGCCACGGCCACCACTGATCGCTGCGCACGCCACGCCACGGTCGAAGGGCCCCCGTCCGGTTGTCGGACGGGGGCCCTTCGCCGTGCCCGGCGCTGGATAGGGTGGGCGCACCGGATTCACCGGGTGCGCCGGCGTCACTCCGGCAGCCACTGCTTTCTACGACCATCAGGAGCGGCCCCATGAGCGCTGTGACCCCCGCTGGAGGCGACACCGCGGCGGGCCGTTCCTGGCCCGACGTACTGAGCGCGCTGCTGGCCGGCCGGAACCTGAGCGCCGCCGACACCGCCTGGGCCATGGACCGCATCATGAGTGGCGAGGCCGCGGACGCCCAGATCGCGGGCTTCCTGGTGGCGCTGCGGGCCAAGGGCGAGACCGTCGAGGAGATCACCGGCCTGGTCGAGACGATGTACGCCCACGCGAAGCCGCTGGAGATCCCCGGTCCGGCCGTCGACATCGTCGGTACGGGCGGCGACCGGGCGCGCACGGTCAACATCTCCACGATGTCCGCGGTGGTGATCGCCGGCACCGGGGCGAAGGTCGTCAAGCACGGCAACCGCGCCTCCTCCTCGGCGAGCGGTTCGTCCGACGTGCTGGAGCGGCTCGGCATCAACCTCGACCTGACGCCGGAGCGGGTGGCGCAGGTGGCGCAGGAGGCCGGGATCACCTTCTGCTTCGCGGCCAGATTCCACCCGTCGATGCGGTTCGTCGGCGCGGTCCGGCGCGATCTCGGGATCCCGACCGCGTTCAACCTGCTCGGCCCGCTGACCAACCCGGCCCGGGTCACCGCCTCGGCGGTCGGCTGCTTCGACACGCGCATGGCGGGGCTGATCGCGGGCGTGCTGGCCGAACGGGGGGCGTCGGCGCTGGTGTTCCGGGGGGACGACGGGCTCGACGAACTGACGACCACGGCGACCTCACGGGTCTGGACGGTCCGCGACGGCAAGGTGACCGAGGAGACCTTCGACCCCCGGGACGTCGGCCTCGAACTGGTCCCGGTGGAGGCCCTGCGGGGCGCCGACCCGGAGTACAACGCCGGTGTCGCCCGCCGCCTCCTGGACGGCGAACGCGGCCCGGTCCGGGAGGCCGTCCTGCTCAACTCGGCCGCGGCGCTGGTGGCGTTGGAGCGCGGGGACGGCCCGCTCGCGGACCGGCTGCGGGCCGGGATGGAGCGGGCCGCGGAGTCGATCGACTCGGGGGCCGCCGCGCGCACCCTGGAGCGCTGGTCGGCCGCGAGCAACGCGTAGCCCGGGCCTCGGCGTCCCGCGATCCGGACACGGGTTGCGGGACGCCGATCACCTCACGTACGTTTTCTGACCAGGTCATGAGTGACAGTCATGAGGCCCCGGCCGACTGTCCGGCAACCCTCCGTCCGTGGCGGGGTGCCCCGGGTGAAGACCAGGCCGTGGGCAGCGAGGTCCGCGGCAAGCGCGGGCCCCTCGAAAGACACCAGGGGTCCTGGTATCGAGGGAGCCCTCTGTGAGCAAGCGAATGCGATAGGGCGTCGAGCCCCGCCTCCGCATACCCCTTTCACCTTTTCCCGCGCCGGAGTGGTCTCCGCTCGCGCGGTGAAGTCGCCTGCCTCATACGGGAGTTCGCCATGTCTGTCACCACCGCTGCCACCGACCGGACCGTTTGTTCCCCGCTGCCCGTTCTGGGCCGGGATGTCACCGTCCCGCTCGTGACGGGCGGCGAGGTCACCTACGCGGCGCTCGACTACGCGGCCAGCGCCCCGGCCCTCCAGCGCGTCTGGGACGACGTGGCGGCCTACGCGCCCTACTACGGCAGCGTCCACCGCGGCGCCGGCTACCTCTCGCAGCTCTCCACCGACCTCTTCGAGAACGCCCGGAAGACGGTCACCGAGTTCCTCGACTGCCGCGCCGACGACCAGCTGATCTTCACCCGCTCCACCACGGACTCCCTCAACCTGCTCGCCCAGGCCCTCCCCGCCGACTGCCAGGTCTTCGTCTTCGAGACCGAGCACCACGCCTCCCTGCTGCCCTGGCGGGACGCCCGGGTCACCTACCTCGACGCCCCGCGCACCCCCGGTCAGGCCGTCGAGACCCTGGAGCGCGCCCTCGCCGGGCGCGCCGTGTCCACCGCAGGGGGCCAGGGCCCGGCGCTGGTCTGCGTGACCGGCGCGTCGAACGTCACCGGCGAGCTGTGGCCCGTACGGGAACTCGCCGCCGCCGCGCACGCCCACGGCGCCCGGATCGTCCTGGACGCCGCCCAGTTGGCCCCGCACCACCCGGTCTCCGTCCAGGACCTCGACGTCGACTGGATCGCCTTCTCCGGCCACAAGCTCTACGCCCCCTTCGGCGCGGGCGTGCTGGCCGGCCGCGCCGACTGGCTCCGGGCCGCCGACCCCTACCTCGCGGGCGGCGGCGCCTCGCGCCGGGTCACCCGGCGCGAGGACGGGGGAGTGGACGTGGAATGGCACGACAGCGCGGCCCGCCACGAGGCCGGCTCGCCCAACGTGATCGGCGCCTACTCCATCGCCTCCGCGTGCAAGGCGCTGACCGAGGCGGGCTTCGACACGCTGGTCGCGCGGGAGCGGTACCTGATCGAGAAGGTCCGCACCGGCCTCGCCGGGGTCCCGCGGGTGAAGGTGCTCTCCCTCTTCGGCGACGACGCCCCCCGGGTCGGCGTGCTCTCCTTCGTCGTCGAGGGCTGGAACAGCTCCCACTTCGCCGCCGCCCTCTCCGCCGAGTACGGCATCGGCGTCCGCGACGGCCTCTTCTGCGCCCACCCCCTGGTCCGCACCCTCCTCGGCAGCGACCCGCAGACCCAGGGCGAGTGCGGGGCCCCCGAGGCGGCGCCCGGCGAGAAGTCCCTCAACGCGATCCGCGTCAGCTTCGGCGCGGGCACGCCGGACGAGCACGTGGACCGGTTCGTGACGGCGGTACGGGAGCTGGTGAGCGACGGCGCGCGGTGGAACTACCGCACGGAGGACGGCCGTTGCGTCCCGGCGGTCTGACCGGACACCTGCCGCGAGGCGGCGTTCACGAGGCGGCGTTCACGAGGCGGCGTTCACGAGGTGGCGTTCACGAGGCGGTGCTCACGAGTCGAGCCCGATCGCGAACGCCGCCTCCAGGTCGTGCTGGGAGTAGGTCCGGAACGCCACGTGCGTGTCCGTCCCCTCCACGCCGGGGATCTTGCTGATCCGCCCCGGGATGACCTCCGCCAGGTCCTCGTGCTGCCGCACCCGCACCATCGCGATCAGGTCGTAGGTCCCGGTCACGGAGAACACCTCGCTCACGGACTCCAGCGCGGCGATCGACTCGGCGATCTCGGGGATCCGGTCCACGCTGGTCTTGATGAGGACGATCGCGGTGATCACGGCTGGTTCTCTCCCTCGGGGGCCGTAGCTGGGGCGGACTTCACTCTAGTCGCCCGCCGGTCCCCCACCACCGCCCCGCCGGGGCCGCCCCGCGGGCCCCTCCGCCTGCCGAACCGCAGCCACGCGTAGCCGAACCCCAGCGAGAAGCCCACCAGGTGGGCCAGGTAGGCGACGCCGGGTCCCTGGGACGCCTGCCCCAGCGCGAGCCACTGGAGGGCCGCCCAGAAGGGGAGGACGACCCAGGCGGGGAAGCGCAGCGGCAGGAAGAAGAGGAACGGGAGCAGGCTCGTCACCCGCGCCCTGGGGAACAGGTACAGGAACGCGCCGAGGACCGCCGAGATCGCCCCGGACGCGCCGACCAGCGACTGGGCGGAGCCGGCGTTGGCGACCGCGTAGCCGGACAGGGCGAGGTATCCGCAGACGAGGTAGAAGAGCGTGAACTCGGCACGGCCCAGCCGTTCTTCGGTCATCGCCCCGAAGACGTAGAGGAAGAGCATGTTGCCCAGGAGGTGGACCCAGCTGCCGTGGATGAAGAGGGCCGTGACGGGGGTCAGGGCCTCCCGGGCGGCGCCGTCGAGGAGCGCGGCGGGGACCACGCCCCAGCGCCGGAAGTACGCCCGCTCCGCGGCGAGCAGCGCGTCACCCGTGCCGTACGCGGGGGCGAGCCCCGACGCCGGGCCGAGCGCGAAGATCAGACAGCACAGGGCGATCAGTCCGTACGTCATCGGCGCCGACGGCTTGCGGAGCACCCGGCCGGCCACGGTTCCCCAGCTGCTGATCATGAGTACAGAGCATGGCGTACCGGGGCGTGGCGGGGCATACCGCCTCGCCGCGCTGGACGGCCGAGCGGCGGGCGCCCCCCAGGCCGTAGGGTTACGAGCCATATGCGTCGGGGAATCCGGTGCATCACGGAGACTAGAAGGAAAGCGGACAGCCACGATGACGGTTCCCCTGCCGACCGCCGCGACCCGGTGGCGCTGCACCCTCTGCGGCAACCTCACGCGCTTCGACGTGACCCGCTCGTCGAAGGTCGTGGAGTACCTCCACCTCGACCTGGCCGGTGAGCCGAAGGTCGAGGAGCGCGAGGTGGTCAGTGAGACCATCGAGTCGGTGCGCTGCCGCTGGTGCAACGCCGTGGACCAGGTGGAACTCGTGGACAGGCCGGGCGCCGGCTCCTGACGGGAGCGGGACCCGCACGGATATTGGGGTGACGGATGGTGGAGACCGGGAGCGGGGGGCCGGACGACGGCGCCGCTGAGGTGCTCGACCGTCCGCTGCCCGACGGCGTGCGCCGACGGGTCGTGCAGATCGTCTCCGACGGCTTCGGCGGCCTGACCGTAGCCGAGCTGCCCGGCCAGCTGCGCCAGTACGCCCGCTTCGCCCCCAACCGGCGCGCCAAGTTCGCGGGCAACGCGATGGCCGCCGCCCTGGAGACCGACCCGCTCTTCCGGCAGCGCATCGGGGAGAAGCTGAGAGAGACCCAGCCGGAGCTGACCGCCGCTCTCGACTCCGGCTCGCCGCCCCCGGCCGCGGACCCGCTCGACGTGGCGGCCGCGGCCTATGTGCTGCGCCCCGCCGGCTGGGTGAAGCTCGTCACCGCCGCGGGCGAGGAGGCCCAGCGGGCCGACGCCGAGCGCGCCGACGAGGAGAGCCGGGCCGAGCTGGAGCGGCTGCGCGGGGAGCTGGACCGGGCCCGCGAGGCCACCCGCTCCGAGACCGAACGGCTGCGCACCGAGCTGGACGCGGCGAAGCGGGAGGCGGAGGCGCTGCACCGCAAGCTGCGCGCCGCCCACAGCGACGTCAAGCGGGGCGAGGCGGCGCTGCGCAAGGCGCGGGCCGAGATGGACACCGTGCGCGCGGAGGGTCAGAGCCAGCTCTCCGCGGCCGAGAGTGAGGGCCGGCGGCTCAAGGGCCGGCTCGGCGAGGCGGAGGCGGCCCTTGAGGCCGCCCGCAAGGCGGCCCGGGAGGGGCGCAGCGTGGGCGACATGCGGGTACGGCTGCTGTTGGACACCGTGCTGGAGGCGGCTCAGGGGCTCCGTCGCGAGCTCGCCCTGCCGCCTGTCTCGGTACGGCCGGCGGAGACCGTGGACGCGGTGGAGCCGGGGCGGATGACCCCCAAGGACATCGCCGCCCGCGCCCTGTCCGAGAACGATCCGGCGATCCTCGACCAGCTGCTCGCGCTGCCGCAGGCGCACCTGGTCGTCGACGGCTACAACGTCACCAAGACCGGATATCCCCAAATGCCGCTGGAGAAGCAGCGGTTGAGGCTGCTGGGCCAGCTCTCGCAGCTCGCCGCGCAGACCGGTGCCGAGGTCACCTGTGTCTTCGACGGGGCCGAACTGGCCGCCCCCGTGCTGCTCGCGCCGCCGCGCGGGGTGCGGGTGCTGTTCTCCAAACCGGGCGTCACCGCCGACGAGTTGATCCGTCAGCTGGTGCGGGCGGAGCCGCCGGGCCGGCCGGTGATCGTCGCGTCGACCGACCGCGAGGTGGCCGACGGCATCGCCAAGGCGGGCGCGCGACCCGTGGCTTCCGCGGTACTTCTCAAGCGACTGTCGTGAAGGTCAACGTACAGGTTTAATGCCGCAATTGACCGAAACCTCACGCAACGTAGCGTCAACTGGTCATCACTGCACGTTGGTTATATGCAAAGAATGCATTGCGTGACGGCTTTTTTTCGGTGAGGATTTGAACTGATCACGGTCAGGTCACTAGGGTCTGGGCTCAAACCTTTGATCGGGTGATCACTCACTAGAAGGAGCTCGACTCCGTGGCGTCTCATCGTCGACCGAAGCAGCCGAGCCGCACGCGCGTGACCGTGCTGACCACCGCAGCCGCTGCCGCCGTGGCTTTCAGCGCCCAGGCCGCCAACGCCGCGCCGAGCGAGAAGCCCAGCAAGGACGAGGTCAAGTCCAAGGTCGACGCCCTCTACGAGCAGACCGAGCAGGCCACCGAGAAGATGGACGGGGCCCAGGAGAAGCAGGACAAGCTCCAGAAGGAGATCTCCACCATCCAGGACAACGTCGCCCGCGGCCAGGAGGAGCTCAACAAGCTCCGGGACAGCCTCGGTTCGATGGCGAGCGCCCAGTACCGCACCGGTGGCATCGACCCCTCGGTACAGCTCTTCCTCTCCTCGGACCCGGACGACTATCTCGACAAGGCCTCCACGCTCGACCAGTTGAGCGGCCAGCAGGTCGAAGCGCTGAAGAAGATCCAGGCGAAGCAGCGCGAACTGGCCCAGGAGCGCGCCGAGGCGAGCGACAAGCTCAAGGATCTCTCCGCCACCCGCGCCGAGTTGAAGAAGAAGAAGGACGAGGTCAAGTCCAAGCTGGCCGCGGCCCAGAAGCTGCTCAACACGCTGACGGCCAAGGAGAAGGCGGCCCTCGACGCCGAACAGGCGCGGGCCAGCCGCAGCTCCACCGCCCGGGTCGACCTCGGCAGCACCACCTCCGCCTCCGGCCGCGCCGCCGCCGCCTTCGCCGCCGCCCAGTCCGTGATCGGCACCCCGTACGTCTACGGCGCCTCCGGCCCGTCCTCCTTCGACTGCTCGGGCCTCACCTCCTGGGCCTACGCCCAGGCCGGCGTCTCCATACCCCGAACCTCCGAGGCCCAGGCGAACGCGGGCACGATCATCTCCAGCGAGAGCGCCCTGAAGGTCGGTGACCTCGTCATCTTCTACGGCGATCACCACCACGTCGGCCTCTACGCGGGCAACGGTCAGGTCCTGCACGCCCCGCACACCGGCGCGGTCGTCCGCTACGAGTCGATCGCGGACATGCCCTTCCAGTTCGGCGTCCGCATCTAGTTCCCCGTCAAAACCCTGGAATCAACCTGGAGTTGTGCAGTTCTTTGCCGACGCGATACCTTCTGGTGAGTATTCGACAGAGGGGGACATATGCATCGGTTTCGGATAGCCGCGATGTCGGTTGCCGCGGCAACCTGCTGTGCCTGTGGGGTGGTGTTCGCCGGTACCGCTCACGCGGTGGCCAGCAAGTGCACCGGGGTGCAGTCGAAGGCGTTCTCCACCCCGGGTTTCGACACGGACGTCAACCTCCAGGTCTGCATCCAGGAGACCAGCCCGGCGAGCAACGACTACCGGACATACACGGCTGTCGTCACGGGCTCGTTCGCGGACGGAGGCGGGGGGAGTACCAGGAAGTTCGACAACTTCGACCTGGAGATCCGGCTGGAGTCGCGCGCTGCGGGCTCAAGCGGAAGTGACTATGTCGACAGCAAGGCGGTCTGCGACGTCACCGCTGACATCAACCGCGACGACGGCGGAGCGCTGCGCTGCCAGACGGGCCTGGAGATGAGCGTCAACATGGGCCCGCTGGTCACGGGGGACTCGACCGTCCGCTACGACATCGACGCGGACGGCAAGGGGGCGCTGGGCCCCTGGGAGCTCCAGGGCTCCCCCCACCTGTAGGGGAAGCCCCCTGACCGTGGCACCGTACCCGGTCCGCCCCGACCGTCCGAACGGGCGAATCGGAGTCGTCGTCGGTGACCCCGCGCCCCGCCCATGACCTGCGTCAGAGGCGGGGTTTCGCGTTTCGTGTCCCGCGGGGTCTTTGGTCCGGGGCCCTCCACGCCGCTACTGTCTGCCGCGTTTCCCTCACTCTCCGGGTCGGACCCGGGCCGGGGGAGCAGACCGTGTCCGCCAGCGGAAGGAGTGCGGCTTACCGTGGGGTTCCATCGCCGCCTTGCACCGTCCGGGTTCGACCGGGGCGCCAGTACCGCGCTCTGTGTCCTGTCCGCCGCCGCCGCGGCACTCGGCGCCGTACCGGCCATCGCCGCGCCGGCCGCTCCGCACGACGACACCCGGGCCGAGGTGGACCGGCTCTTCCAGCAGGCCGAACAGGCGACCCAGGCCTTCGACCGGGCCGACGAACGGGCGGGGCGGCTGCGCAGGCAGGTCGGGGCCGCGCGGGACCGGATCGCCCGGGAGCAGCAGCGGGTCAACTCCCTGCGAGAGACGCTCGGTTCACTGGCCGGGGCCCAGTACCGGGCCGGCGGTATCGACCCCTCGATCCAGCTGCTCTTCTCCGACGACCCGGCCGACTACCTGGAGAAGGCGTCCACCCTCGACCGGATCACCGCCCAGCAGGCGGGCGAACTGAAGGCGCTCCAGGAGGCCGTGCGCGAGCTGGCCCAGGAACGTACCGAGGCGGCCGGACACCTCGACGAACTGGAGCGGAGCCGCAAGGCCGTCGCCTCCCACAAGCGCACCGTCGAACGGAAACTCGCCAAGGCCCGGCAACTGCTCAACGCCCTGCCCGCCGCCGAGCGCGCCTCCTACGACCACGCCTCCCGCTCCGCCCGCGTCGACGTCCCCGACCTCGGCACCGGCGTCCCCTCCTCGGGCCGGGCCGCCGCCGCCCTGGCCGCCGCCCGCGCCGCCCTGGGCCGGCCCTACGTCTGGGGCGCCAACGGGCCCGGCGGTTTCGACTGTTCGGGCCTGATGCAGTGGTCGTACGCGCACGCGGGCGTCCAGCTCCCGCGCACCTCCCAGGAGCAGCGCCACGCCGGCCGGCACATCCCGCTCTCCCAGGCCCGACCCGGTGACCTGGTCGTCTACCGGTCCGACGCCAGCCATGTCGCGATGTACGTGGGCAACGGCCGGGTCATCCACGCGCCCTACCCCGGCGCCCCGGTGCGCTACGACCCGGTGGGCATGATGCCCGTCTCGTCGGTCACCCGCGTCTGACGGAGCAGCGGCGAAGGGTCGTACGATCGGGAAGTGGCTGGTCGTAGGCGGGTCCCGCGCTCCGCGCTCGTCGCGCTCGCTCTGCTGCTCGTCTCCCCGGTGGGGTGCGGCGGGCCGACCGCGACGGACGGCGCGCGTTCGGCGGTGCGGGCGGTGCTCGACGCGCGGGCGGCCGCGATCCTCCGCCACGACGAGCCGGCCTATCTGCGGACCGGAGCGCGCGCCGGGTACGAGAACCTGCGCGCGGTGCCCCTGTCCGCCTGGTCCTACCGGCTGACCGGCCTGCACCGCACCGGCGCCACCGCGACCGCCGACGTCCAGCTCGACTACCGTCTCAAGGGCTACGACGACTCCCCGGTCACCGTCGGCCGCACCCTCGCCCTCAGCCGCACCGCCCAGGGAACGTGGTACGTCGACTCCGAGCGGCCCGCGAAGCAGGCGCCCCAGCAGTTGTGGGACCAGGGCGCGGTGACCGTGGTGCGGGGAGCGCACGGCATCGTCCTGGGCAGCGGGCAGTCCGGCGCGGCACTGCGCGGGTACGCCGCGCTCGCGGATCGCGCCGTACCGGCCGTGTCGGGTGTCTGGGGCACCGGCTGGTCCCGGCACGTCGTCGTCCTCGTGCCGGGCTCCCTGGCGGGCATGGCGGGGCTCCTGGGTGCGCCGGCGTCCTCGTACCGGGGGATCGCCGCGGTCACCACCGGGGAGGTGGGCGGCTCGGCCGGGACGCCCGCCGACCGGATCATCGTCAACCCGGACGCGTACGCCGTCCTGGGTTCCGTCGGCAAGCAGGTCGTCCTCACCCACGAGACGACCCATGTCGCCACCCGCGCGCACACCTCGGCCGCGACCCCGCTGTGGCTCTCCGAGGGCTACGCCGACTGGACCGGCTATCTGCGCACCGGGCGTACGGCGGCCCAGGCCGCGCCCGAGCTGTACCGGGCGGTCGCGGACGGGGACGGACCGGCCGCGCTCCCCGCGGACCGGGACTTCGGTTTCAGCGGGGACGCCACCCGGCTGGCCGAGGCCTACGAGGGCGGCTGGCTGGCCTGCCGGTTGATCGCCGGCCACTGGGGTGCGGACCGGCTGAGCCGGTTCTACCGGGCGGTGGGCGCGCACCACACGCGTCCGGGCGCGGTGGAGGCCGCGTTGAAGAGCGTGCTCGGCACGGACCTGGAGACCTTCACCGCCCAGTGGCGCGACTATCTGCGCACCCAACTCGACTGACGGGGAACGGAGTTGACTGCCGTCCGGGCCGGCCGCGCGCGGCTGCCGGTCCGCGCGACAGGGCCCGGGTCAGGCGGACGTCGACGTGGCCTTCGAGCGGGTGGCCTGGGCCGGCACCGGCGGTACGTCCGCCCAGGTGACCGAGGACCGCCAGAGCTCCCGGGCCGCGGTCACGGTGGCGGCGAGCAGCAGGCCGTTGCGGACGAGGAGGAGGGTGATGCCGAGCCAGTCGCTGGCCACCACGTGGGCGAACCAGACCGGGAACTCCAGCACCGTCACGAAGGACGCCGCGAGGACCAGACCGACCGGCAGCCGCATCCGGCTGCCCCGGAAGCAGGAGCAGACGGCGGCCAGGCCGATCAGCCAGACCATGTACTGCGGGCTGATCACCCGGCTGGTGACAGTGAACATCAGGACCGCCACGAAGGCCGCGTCCGCGAGGGTGTGCGACAGGAACCGCGCCGCCGTCATCCGCCACAGCAGCAGCCAGCCGAAGGCGACCGCGGTGAGGCCGAGGGCGACGCCGCTGACCAGGCCGACGTAGGGGCCGAGGAACTCCACCGAGCCGTAGTTGAGCTGTACCCGGCCGCTCCAGCCGGAGTGGCGCAGCCAGTGGAGGACGAGGGAGCCCAGCGACTCGACCTCGGTGCCCCGCTCGCGCTGGAAGGTCAGGAAGGTGAACGCGCCGGGCATCGACACCGCGAACACGGCCGCCAGTGCGGCGACGGTCACCGCCGCCGCGCCCCACGCCCGGCGCCGCACGGCCCCCACCAGCAGCAGCACCGGCCACACCTTCAGCAGCGCCCCGAAGCCGGCCAGGGCGCCCATCACGCGCGGGTGCCGGGTCCCGGCGAGCACCGCGGCCACCGCCACCGCGGTCACCATCACGTCGTAGCGCGCGTACGCGGTCGGGCCGAGCAGCGGGAGGCCGGCGACCCACACCCAGGCGCCGCGCGGGGTCCGGCCGGGACGGCGGCCCGCGTAGTGGAGCAGGCACAGGACGGCGAGGTCGGCGAGGCAGGCGAGGACGAAGAAGGCGGTCGGGTAGTCCAGGAAGCCCAGCACGGCGGGGGCGAGGATCGGGAGGGCGGCGGCTGGCGGGTACTGCCAGGTGACGTCGTCGAGCGGGAACGTGCCGTGGCGCAGCGTCTCGTACCAGCCCTGGTAGATCACCGAGACGTCGCTGGTGACGTCCGGGCCCGGGAAGGTGAGCACCTTGAGGACGAACAGCAGCAGGAGCACCCTGGTCAGGACCCAGGCACCCGGCAGCAACGCCGGGGACCGTCTCGCGTCCGCGATCTCCACTCGTGCCCCTGTTCTCCGCGTGTGCCGTCCGATGGGCACATGATTGCCCGAAGGGCTGTGCGAGTGCCATGAAGCGCGGCCGTGCAAGGCGGTGTGTCGGGGCCCGGTAGGGTCGGCCGCGTGCGCAAGACCCTGATCGTGACCAACGACTTCCCGCCCCGCCCCGGGGGCATCCAGGCGTTTCTGCACAACATGGCGCTGCGGCTGGAGCCGGACCGGCTCGTCGTCTACGCCTCGACGTGGAAGCGGAGCCGGGAGGGGCTCGCGGCGACGGCCGCCTTCGACGCCGAGCAGCCCTTCACCGTCGTACGCGACTCCACCACGATGCTGCTGCCGACGCCCGCCGTGACCGGCAGGGCCGTCGGGCTGCTGCGGGAACACGGGTGCACGGCCGTGTGGTTCGGAGCGGCGGCGCCGCTGGGACTGATGGCGCCGGCGCTGCGGAAGGCGGGCGCCGAGCGGCTGGTGGCCACCACGCACGGGCACGAGGCGGGGTGGGCGCAACTGCCCGCCGCACGCCAACTGCTGCGCCGTATCGGGGAGTCCACGGACACGGTCACCTACCTCGGCGAGTACACCCGCTCGCGGATCGCCGGTGCGCTGAGTCCGGCGGCGGCGGCGCGGATGGCCCAACTGCCGCCCGGCGTCGACGAGAAGGTCTTCCATCCGGGCTCCGGCGGGGACGAGGTCCGGGCCCGGCTCGGGCTCACCGGCCGGCCGGTGGTCGTCTGCGTCTCGCGGTTGGTGCCGCGCAAGGGGCAGGACACGCTGATCCTGGCGATGCCCCGGATTCTGGCCCGGGAGCCGGAGACGGTGCTGCTGATCGTGGGCGGCGGCCCGTACGAGAAGCAGCTGCGGCGGCTGGCCCGGGAGGCCGGGGTGGCCGCTTCGGTGCGGTTCACCGGCGCGGTGCCCTGGGCCGAACTGCCCGCGCACTACGGCGCGGGCGACGTCTTCGCGATGCCCTGCCGGACCCGGCGCGGCGGCCTGGACGTGGAGGGCCTCGGGATCGTCTACCTGGAGGCGTCCGCGACCGGACTGCCCGTCGTCGCGGGGGACTCGGGCGGCGCGCCCGACGCCGTGCTCGACGGCGAGACCGGCTGGGTCGTGCGGGGCGGCTCCCCGGAGGAGGCCGCCGACCGGATCGTCGCGCTGCTGGGGGACGCGGAGCTGCGCCGCAGCATGGGCGAGCGGGGCCGGCGCTGGGTCGAGGAGCGGTGGCGGTGGGATCTCCTCGCGGAGAAATTGAGGACGTTGTTGCACACCGGCCACTAGGCGGAGCCGGATAATCCGTCGATGCTGCGCGCATGACACCGAAACTGACGCAGCATCAGCTGACGAGACGTCACATACTGGGCATGATCGCCCTCCAGACCGCGGCCACCGCCGGACTCACCCGGATCGGCCTCCAGGCCGCCGAGGCGGCCGAACCCGCGGCCGTCGAATCGGCCCCCGCCATCGTCGTGGGCTCCGGCTACGGCGGCGCCGTCGCCGCCCTCCGCCTCGGCCAGGCGGGCATCCGCACCCTCGTCCTGGAGATGGGCAGGCTCTGGAACACGGCCGGCTCCGACGGCAAGGTCTTCTGCTCCACCGCCGCCCCCGACCAGCGCTCCATGTGGTTCAGGACCCGCACCGAGGCCCCGCTCGCCTCCTTCCTCTGGCTGGACGTCGTCAACAAGGACATCGGCCTCTACCCCGGCGTCCTGGACCGGGTGCACTACGACAACATGTCCGTCTACGTGGGACGCGGCGTCGGCGGCGGCTCCCTGGTCAACGGCGGGATGGCCGTCACCCCGCTCCAGTCGTACTTCAGCGAGCAGTTCCCCACCGTGGACGCCACCGAGATGTACGGCACGTACTTCCCGCGCGCCCGCACCATGCTCGGCGTCAACACCGTCGACCCGGCCTGGTTCGAGTCGACCGAGTGGTACCAGTTCACCCGCACCTCACGGAAGGCGGCGGCGAACACGGGCCTGAAGACCACCTTCGTGCCCAACGTCTACGACTTCGGCTACATGCAGCGCGAGGCGGCCGGCACGGCGACGAAGTCGGCCCTCGCCCAGGAGGTCATCTACGGCAACAACTACGGCAAGAAGAGCCTCGACAAGACCTACCTCGCCGCCGCGCTCGGCACCGGCAACGTCACCCTGCACACCATGGAGAAGGTGACCGGCGTCAGCCGCGCGGCCGACGGCTCCTACCTGCTGACCGCCGACCGCGTCGACGTCACCGGCACGGTCGTCGAGACCAAACAGTACGGCTGCGCCTACCTCTTCCTCGGCGGCGGCAGCCTCGGCACCACCGAACTCCTCGTCCGCGCCCGGGACACCGGCACCCTGCCCGCCCTGAACGCGAGCGTCGGAGCCGGCTGGGGCACCAACGGCAACGTGATGCTCGGCCGCGCCAACCACGTCTGGGACACGGTCGGCGCCAACCAGTCGACCATGCCCGTCATGGGCATCGACGACTGGGCCAACACCGACAACCCGGTCTTCGCGGAGATCGCCCCGCTCCCCACCGGACTGGAGACCTGGGTCAGCCTCTACCTGGCGATCACCAAGAACCCGCAGCGCGCCTCCTTCACCTACGACTCCGCGAGCGGAGCGGTGAAGCTCGGCTGGACCGCCGCCCAGAGCGCGGTCTCGGTCGCCATGGCCAAGAAGCTCTTCGACCGGATCAACGCGGCCAACGCGACGATCTACCGCTACGACCTGTTCGGCTCGCCCAGCAAGGTCTTCGCCGACGACTTCTGCTACCACCCGCTCGGCGGCTGCGTGTTGGGGAAGGCGACCGACAACTACGGCCGGGTGAAGGGGTATTCGAAGCTCTACATCACCGACGGCTCGCTGGTGCCCGGCTCGATCGGGGTGAACCCGTTCGTCACCATCACCGCGCTGGCCGAACGCCTGATGACGCGGGTCCTCGCCGAGGACACCACGTCATGAGGCAACCGCCGTCCAGGGCCCGCTACTTCTGGTAGATGGCCTCGATCTCGTCCGCGTAGTCCTTCGCCACCACATTGCGCTTGAGCTTCAGGGACGGCGTCAGGTGGCCCGAATCCTCCGTGAACTGGGAGGGCAGAATGCGGAACTTCCGCACCGATTCCGCCTTCGACACCGCGGCGTTGCCGTCGTCGACCGCGTCCTGGATCGCGCTCAGCAGATCCGGGTCGTCACGCAGCGACGCCGCGGTGGCATGAGCCGGCTTGCCGTGCTCGGCGGCCCAACGGCCCAGGAACTCCTCGTCGATGGTGACCAGCGCGCCCACGAACGGCCGCCCGTCGCCCACCACCATGCACTCCGCGACCAGCGCGTGGGCGCGGATACGGTCCTCGATCACGGCCGGGGCGACGTTCTTCCCGCCCGCGGTGACGATGATCTCCTTCTTGCGGCCGGTGATCCGCAGATAGCCGTCCTCGTCCAGGGTGCCGAGGTCACCGGTGTGGAACCAGCCGTCGGCGAGCGCCTCGGCGGTCGCGGCCTCGTTGTTCCAGTACCCCTTGAACAGGTGCTCGCCGTGGAGCAGCACCTCGCCGTCGTCCGCGATGCGCACCACGGAACCGGGCAGCGGCTGGCCGACCGTGCCGATCTTCTGCCGGTCCCACGGGTTGAAGGCCGTGGCCGCGCACGACTCGGTCAGGCCGTAGCCCTCCAGGACCGTGAAGCCGATGCCCCGGAAGAAGTGGCCGAGGCGCTCGCCCAGCGGCGCGCCGCCGGAGATGGCGTACTCGCCCCGGCCGCCGAGCACCGCGCGCAGCTTGCCGTAGACGAGCCGGTCGAACGTGCGGTACTTGATCTTCAGGCCGAGCGACGGGCCCGACGGGGTGTCCAGCGCCTTGCTGTAGGCGATCGCGGTGTCGGCGGCCTTGTCGAAGATCTTGCCCTTGCCGTCCGCCTGCGCCTTGGCGCGCGCCGAGTTGTAGACCTTCTCGAAGACCCGCGGGACGCCCAGGATCAGCGTGGGCCGGAAGGCGGCCAGCTCGTCGGTGAGGTTCTTGATGTCCGGGACGGTACCCAGCTTGATCGGTGCCATCATCGGCGCGATCTGCACCAGCCGCCCGAAGACGTGCGCCAGCGGCAGGAAGAGCAGCACCGAGCACTCACCGGTACGGAACAGCGGACGCAGCCGCTCCACCACGTTGCCGCACTCCGCGAAGAAGCTGCGGTGGGTGAGCACACAGCCCTTGGGGCGGCCCGTCGTGCCGGAGGTGTAGACGATGGTCGCCGGGTCGTCCGCCTTCGCCAGCGAGCCCCGCTCCTCGACCGTGTCGTCCCCGACGTCCCGGCCCGCGCGGCCCAGCTCCTCGACCCCGCCGCCCTCGATCTGCCATACGTGCTTGAGCCCGGGCAGGGTCGCGCGCACCGACTCCACGGTCGCCGCGTGGGCGTCCAGCTCCACGATCACGGCGCTCGCGCCGGAGTCCGCGAGGATCCACTGCACCTGCTCCGGCGAACTGGTCTCGTACACCGGCACCGTGATCGCGCCCGCGCTCCAGATCGCGAAGTCGAGCAGCGTCCACTCGTAACGCGTGCGGGACATCAGGGCGACCCGGTCGCCCGGCTCGACACCGGAGGCGATGAGCCCCTTGGCGGCGGCGAGCACCTCGGCGCGGAAGGCCGTGGCGGTCACGTCCTGCCACACGCCGTCCACCTTGCGGGCGATGACGGCGACATCGGGATGCTGCGCGGCGTTTCTGCGGACGATGTCGGTCAGATTCCCGTCCGCGGGGACCTCGTACAAGGCCGGAAGGCTGAACTCGCGCAAGACTGCTGCTCCTCATAGGGCGCCGGCGCCACGACGTTGTGTGATGCGACGGTCCGGTCCACGGCTCGGGCAGGTGCTCGGAGCTTCACTCGTTGAAATCCTGAGCACGACTGGGACTGCCCGGACGTTACCCGCCGGTATGGCCTCCCCGACAGGGGGTCCCGGTGAGATGTTCGCCGCGTCACACCGGTGGGTGTCGCACCGCGCACAGTAGTCGACCCCTCCGCCGACCGGCCCTGGAGCGCTGCTCCGGCCGCCACTGTTCACGTATGCCGCACACGCCTACGCTTGATCGTCATGGCACCCACACCAGCCGGCGGTCGCCGGACGCGCGTCCACGTGGTCAGCGACGTACACGGCAACGCCCGTGACCTGGCCCGAGCCGGAGACGGCGCCGACGCCCTGATCTGCCTGGGTGACCTCGTGCTCTTCCTCGACTACGCCGACCACTCGCGCGGCATCTTCCCCGACCTCTTCGGGGCGGAGAACGCCGGCCGGCTCGTCGAACTGCGCACCGCCCGCCGCTTCGGCGAGGCCCGCGAACTCGGCGCCCGGCTGTGGAGCGGTGCCGGCGGCGACCGCGCGACCCTGATCGAGAAGGCGGTCCGCCGCCAGTACGCCGAGCTCTTCGCCGCCTTCCCCACCCCGACGTACGCCACCTACGGCAATGTCGACATGCCCCAGCTCTGGTCCGAGTACGCCGGCCCCGGCACCACCGTGCTCGACGGCCAGCGGGTCGAGATCGGCGGCCGGACCTTCGGCTTCGTCGGCGGCGGCCTGCGCACCCCGATGCGCACGCCGTACGAGATCGGCGACGAGGAGTACGCCGCCAAGATCGAGGCCGTCGGCGAGGTCGACGTCCTGTGCACCCACATCCCGCCCGAGGTCCCGGAACTCGTCTACGACACCGTCGCGCGCCGCTTCGAACGCGGCAGCCGCGCCCTCCTGGACGCGATCCGCCGCACCCGGCCCCGCTACGCGCTCTTCGGCCACGTCCACCAGCCGCTGGTGCGGCGGATGCGGATCGGCGCGACCGAGTGCGTCAACGTGGGCCACTTCGCCGGGTCCGGCCGGCCCTGGGCGCTCGAATGGTGAACACCCGCCGCCCGTCCCGCAGATGTGCGCAGGTAGGGGGTGAAGTCGGGCGCCCGGCAGCGCGGTAACCTTCACGCTGCACACGCGTGCGTACGACGACGCGTCCCAACCGGCCCGCATCCGGAGGAGCCACGGCGATGGCGGAACACACCAGTTCGAGCATCACGATCGAGGCGGCACCGGCCGACGTCATGGCGGTGATCGCCGACTTCGCCCGCTACCCGGACTGGACCGGCGAGGTGAAGGAGGCGGACGTCCTCGGCACCGACGAGCGGGGCCGCGCCGAACAGGTCCGGCTCGTCATGGACGCCGGCGCGATCAAGGACGACCAGACCCTCGCCTACACCTGGACCGGCGACGACCAGGTCTCCTGGACCCTCGTCAAGTCCCAGATGCTGCGCTCCCTGGATGGCTCCTACCTCCTCAAGCCCACCGGCGCGGGATGGACCGAGGTGACCTACCAGCTCACCGTCGACGTCAAGATCCCCATGCTCGGCATGATCAAGCGCAAGGCGGAGAAGGTCATCACCGACCGCGCCCTGGCCGGACTGAAGAAGCGCGTGGAGTCCGGGGAGCGGTAACCCGCCCCGGCCTCGGCCCCGGCCTCGGCCCCGGCCTCGGCCCCGGCCACGACGCGGCACCCGGCCGAGCGACTACCGTTCACCTGTATGCGCACCATCCTGATCACGGGCCCCGGCGGCAGCGGCCGTACGACCATCGCCGCGGCCACCGCGCTCACCGCCGCCCGTGCGGGGCGGCGGACCCTGCTGCTCGGCGCCGACCGGCTCGACACCCTGGGCGCCGCCCTCGGCACGGCGACCGGCGCGGCCCCCGTCACCGTCCGCGAACAGCTCACCGTCTGGCGCCCCGACGCGGCGGAGTCCTTCCGCACCGACCTCACCGTCTTCCAGGAACGCGCCTCCGCCGCCCTCGACCTGCTCGGCGCCGCCCGGCTGGACGCCGAGGAGGTCACCCCGCTGCCCGGCGCCGAGGAACTCGCCCTGCTGCGCGCCGTACGCGACGCCCACCTCTCGGAGGCGTACGACCTCCTCGTCGTCGACCTCCCGTCCACCCCGCACGCCCTCGCCCTGCTCGCCCTGCCCGAGGAGCTCCGCCGCTACCTGCGCCGCCTCCTGCCCTCCGAACGGCAGGCCGCCCGCGCCCTCCGCCCGGTCCTCGGCCGGCTCGCCGGCGTCCCCATGCCGGCGGAGTGGCTCTACGACACCGCCGCCCGCTGGGACCTCGAACTGGCCGCCGTCGAGGCGGTCCTCGCCGACCGCGGCCTCGCCGTACGGCTCGTCGCCGAACCCGGACCGGCCGGCGCCGACGCCGTCCGCGCCGCCACCCTCGCCCTCGCCCTGCGCGGGCTGCGCCCCGACGCGGTGATCGCCAACCGGGTCGTGCCGGACACCGCCGACGACCCCTGGGCCGCCACCCTCGCCGCCCAGCAGCGCAAGACCCTGGAGGAGTGGCAGCACACCCACGACGTCCACCGCGTCCCGCATCTCGGCGAAGACCCGCGCGGCGCCGCCGACCTGGCCGCGCTCGCCGTGCCCGGCGTCAACGAGACCGGCTCCACGGTCGAGTGGCCCGTCGTCGACCGGCTCGCCGAGGACGGCGTGCTCGTCTGGCACATCCCGCTGCCCGGCGCGATACGCGACGAGCTCGACCTCGTCCGGCGGGGCGACGAACTCGTCGTCAGCACCGGCCCGTTCCGGCGTATCGTCCCGCTGCCCTCGGCCCTGCGCCGCTGCACCGTGGCCGGCGCCGCCCTGCGCGACACCGAACTGCGCATCCGCTTCGCCCCCGACCCGGACCTGTGGCCGCGGACGAAGTGACCCCGCCGGAATCCGCGTCCCGCGGCCGGTGAACCACGTACGCCCATTCGGGTAACGTCGTAGAGACGAACCGTAGTCAGGAGGCCGTCATGAGCGAAGAGCTCCCCGCGTCCGGCGACGCCGAGCACGACGCGGTCGACGAGGTGCGGGCGACCGACGCCGACGCCTGGGCGACGGCCTGCGCCGAGGACCTCGCCGCGGAGAAGGCCCGCCGCCGCACCCAGTACGGCCCGCCGCCCGGCTCGGCCGCCGAGGAACTGCGCAGACTCGTCGACACCCTCTCGGAGAAACTGTCCGGCCTCCACTCCCCGCTGCTCGGCCAGCTCGCCGGACCCGCCGCCCAGCAGGTGGTGCGGCAGGTCGTGCAGCAGGCGAAGGCCGCCGTCGAGCCCGTCATCGAACGCAATCCGGACGTGTTCGACCACCTCGCGGCGGCCGGCACCGAACTGCTCGCCGCGTACCGCTCCGCGGCCCAGGCCCAGGAACAGCGCTGGACCGCCCGCGACCGCCCGCCGGGTACCGCCAAGGAGACGAAGGACACCGCCGACCGCCGTGACCGGGGCGAGGACCCGGGCCCGGGGGAGCGCATCGACCTGGACTAGAGGGCCCTCGGGTACGGTGGGCCGTAGCGGGGCTCGACCGAAACTGAGGGATTCATGGGACTCACCATCGGCGTCGACATCGGCGGCACGAAGATCGCGGCCGGTGTGGTCGACGAGGAAGGCAACATCCTCTCGACCCACCAGGTGCCGACCCCGGGCACGCCCGAAGGCATCGTGGACGCCATCGCCGCCGCCGTCGAGGGCGCGCACGCCGGTCACCGGATCGTCGGCGTGGGTATCGGTGCGGCCGGATACGTGAACCGCCAGCGATCGACGGTGTACTTCGCGCCGAACATCGACTGGCGCCAGGAGCCGCTGAAGGAGAAGGTCGAGGCCCGCGTGGGCCTTCCGGTCGTCGTGGAGAACGACGCGAACGCCGCGGCCTGGGGCGAGTACCGGTTCGGCGCGGGCAAGGGCCACCGCAACGTCATCTGCATCACCCTCGGCACCGGCCTCGGCGGCGGCATCATCATCGGCAACAAGCTGCGCCGCGGCCACTTCGGGGTGGCCGCCGAGTTCGGCCACATCCGGATGGTGCCGGACGGCCTGCTCTGCGGCTGCGGTTCGCAGGGCTGCTGGGAGCAGTACGCCTCCGGCCGCGCGCTCGTCCGCTACGCCAAGCAGCGCGCCAACGCCACCCCGGAGCACGCCGAGGTGCTGCTCGCCCTCGGCGACGGCACCCCGGACGGCATCGAGGGCAAGCACATCTCGGTCGCCGCCCGCCAGGGCGACCCGGTGGCCGTCGACTCCTACCGCGAGCTGGCCCGCTGGGCCGGCGCCGGCCTCGCCGACCTGGCCTCCCTCTTCGACCCGTCCGCGTTCATCGTCGGCGGCGGCCTCTCGGACGAGGGCGAGCTGGTCCTCGACCCGATCCGTAAGTCCTACAAGCGCTGGCTGGTGGGCGGCAACTGGCGCCCGGTCGCCGACGTGATCGCCGCCCAACTGGGCAACAAGGCCGGCCTGGTGGGCGCGGCCGACCTGGCACGGGAGCCTGACCCGATCATGTGACGGCCCGTCTTCCAGCCACCTGATTCCCCGCGCCCCTACCGATGTCTTCCAGGGGCGCGGGGAATCGCGCGTCCCGGCCGCGACGGACCCGGCGGCCGGGACACGACCCGCGGGTGCCGGGCTCTGCGCCGCGCAGTCGCCGTATCTTGATCCGTATGGTGACCTCGCCCCCGCTGCTCCCCAACTCCCGGACCGAAGCCGACGGTTCGGCGATCATCCGGGTCCTCAGCTACAACATCCGCTCGATGCGCGACGACACCGACGCGCTGGCCCGGGTGATCCGCGCCTGCGCCCCCGATCTCGTCCTCGTCCAGGAAGCCCCCCGCTTCTTCCGCTGGCGCAAGAAACTGGCCCGGCTGGCCTCCGCCGCGGAGCTGGTGACCCTCACCGGCGGAGGCTCCGTCGCCGGGCCCGCCCTGCTGTGCTCGCTGCGGGCGACGGTCGAGCGCACGGAGGACGTGCTGCTGCCGCTCACCCCGGGCGAGCACCGGCGGGGCTTCGCCACCGCGGTCGTCGGGTTCGGGGGCGCGCGCCTCGGCGTACTGAGCTGTCATCTCAGCCTGCGCGCGGACGAGCGGTACGAGCAGGGCGGCATGCTGCTCGACCGGCTGGCCGGCATGGGTGTCCCGCACGCGATCGCGGGCGGCGACCTCAATGACCGCCCCGACGGCCGTACGTTCGCCCGGCTGGCCAAGGAGCTCCAGGACTGCCGGGCCACCGCGCCCTGGGGCGCCGAGCACACCTGGACCCCCGGCAACCCCTTCCAGCGCATCGACGCGATCTTCGCCACCCCGGGCATCGAGGTGCTCGGCTGCGGGGTGCCGCTCGGTCAACCCGGCGTCACCGAAAGGGACTTGAGGGCGGCCACGGACCACTTTCCGGTCCTGGCCGCCCTCAAGGTGCCCGTCGGTTAGACGACGGCCCCGCGCCCGGGGTCGTCGCCCTCCTCGTCGTCCGTCCTCATGCGCGTCACCAGGGTGGCGAAGCCGCCCAGGAAGCCGCCGATGCTCAGCGTCGACAGCCACCAGGTCATGTCCCAGCCGAACAGCACGGCGAGCACCAGCAGGACCGGGCCGCCGATCACCGCCAGCCAGGCGAACGTGGCGGTGGCATCGGCGGACGGCAGCGGCGGCGGCTCCGGCGGTACGAAGTGACCCCCGTCGTCGTCCTCGTCGTCATCCTCGGCATCGGCGTCCGCGTGCGGCCCGGCCGGGGCGGCGGCGTCGCGCGGGCCGACGCCGGGCGCGAAGAAGACCGAACTGCCCAGCGGGCGAACGGGGTTGGCCGGTTCGTCGGTCCGCGCTTCCGGCTGCTCGTGCCGCTCCGAGTTGGTCCCGCCGTTCGTCTCGGTGTTCGTCCCGTCGTCCGTCCCGCCGTTCGTCTCGGGATCGAGCAGCGCCAGGTCCTCGACGGACTTGAAGGGCTTCGCGCCGGCCGGATCCTGGGGCTCGTCGCCGTACCCGGCGACGATCGCCGCCCAGGCGGCCTCCTCGTCGAAGGGGACGCCCTTCTCGTCCGGCTCGCGGTCCTCGCGGTCGGATCCGTGCTCAGCCACCTGCGGCCGTCCCTTCCTGCTGGCTCACCTGGCCCGTGCCGGACGCGTGCTCGCCGGCACCGGGTGCGAGCCGGCCGATGAACGCGTAGCTCTCCTCGAAAATCCGGTCCGCGTCGATGTCCAACGTCGCGACGTGGTAGCTCTGTTCCAGCAAAACCTCCGTCACGTCCACCGACGAGACCCGGCTGAGCACCCGGGCGGAGTCGGCCGGCGGCACCACATGGTCCTGCGGGCTGCGCAGCAGCAACAGCGGCTGCGTGACCTGCGGCAGCTCGCCGTCGACCCGGCGGAAGAAGATACGCAGGGAGTGCGCCGCGTGCAGCGGCACCCGGTCGTACCCCACCTCCTCGCTGCCCTCCTGGGCGATGTCACTGGCGATGCCCGGCGCCGTACGCACCAGGTGCCGGGCGACCGGAAGGGCGTGCGCGGCGAGGCCGTGCACCTTGATCCCCGGGTTGACGACCATGACCCCGCTGATCGCGTCACCGTGCCGGGCGGCCAGCCGCAGGGCGAGCGCGCCGCCCATGGAGAGGCCTGCCACGAACACCTGTGAGCAGCGCTCGCGCAGGGCCCGCAGCTCGCGGTCGACCTCCGCGTACCAGTCCTGCCAGCCGGTGAGCTGCATGTCCTCCCAGCGGGTGCCGTGGCCGGGCAGCAGCGGCAGCGCGACGGTGAGACCACGCTCGGCGAGATACTCCGCCCAGGGGCGCAGCGACTGCGGGGAACCGGTGAAACCGTGGCAGAGGAGGACTCCGACCTCCCCGCCCTCGTGGCGGTACGGCTCGGCTCCGGGGAGGACCGGCACCTCGGTCTCCTGTCGTGGAGGGAATGGAGGGACGTGAAAGGAACGTGAACAAGTCCAGGTGTGGTTCACCGTACGCGACCGCACTGACACCGACCAGGGTCGTCGGTCCCTTCCGCGGCGCTGCGGGTTAAGGTCTGAGCGAGAGACACGGGAGGCACTCGCTTGTTGTACGGCACGATGAAGGTCGCCATCGGGGGACCGCTGAAGGTCGCTTTCCGGCCCTGGGTGGAAGGCATGGAGAACATCCCGGCCGAGGGCGCCGCGATCCTGGCGAGCAATCACCTCTCGTTCTCGGACTCGTTCTTCCTGCCCGCGGTCCTCGACCGCAAGGTGACCTTCATCGCGAAGGCCGAGTACTTCACGACACCCGGGGTGAAGGGCCGGCTGACCGCCGCGTTCTTCAAGGGCGTCGGCCAGCTCCCCGTGGACCGCTCGGGCGCGCGCGGCGCGGGCCAGGCGGCGATCAGAAGCGGCCTCGACGTCCTGGAACGCGGGGAGTTGTTCGGGATCTACCCGGAGGGCACGCGCTCCCCCGACGGGCGTCTCTACCGGGGCAAGCCCGGCGGCCTCGCCCGGGTGGCGCTCGCCTCCGGGGCGCCGGTCATCCCGGTCGCGATGATCGACACCGAGAAGATCCAGCCGCCCGGCCAGGTCATGCCGAAGCTGATGCGGCCCGGCATCCGGATCGGCAGGCCGCTCGACTTCAGCCGCTACAACGGCATGGAGAACGACCGCTTCGTCCTGCGCGCGCTGACCGACGAGGTCATGTACGAGATCATGAAGCTCTCCGGCCAGGAGTACGTCGACGTCTACGCCACCGCCGCCAAGCGGCAGATCGCGGACGCGGCGAAGGCCGAGAAAGCCGAGCGGGCCGAGCAGGCCGAGAGAGCGGCCAAGGCCGCGCTCGCACAGCCGGACAAGGGACAGACCGGCTCGTAACGGGCGGGTCTGCGACGGGGGTTGGGGGACATGGCCAGGCGCGAGCGCGTCGTCAGGATGTCGGTCGAGCAGCCGCTGTGGCGGGCGCTCACCGCCTACCGGGTGCTGACCATGCTGTACGCGATCGGCCTGTTCGCCACCGCCTACGACCGCTTCGTACGGCCCGGGATCGCCGTCGGGTACTACTGCGCGCTGTGCGTGTGGACCCTCGCCACCCTCCCCAGGGTCGCCAACGCGGCGAGCTGCACGAAGCGGTTCCTCGCCGCCGATCTGACCGTCGCCCTCACCGGGATCCTGCTCACCCCGGCCGCCGACAGCCACGCCCGGATCGTCGAGGGCGGCTCGACCCTGCCGTCGATATGGACGGCGGGCTCCGTGCTGGCGTTCGCGGTCAAGGGCGGCTGGCGCTGGGCGGCCTTCGCCTCGACGCTGGTCGCCGCGGCCGACCTGGCCGAGCGCGGTGCCCTCACCCGCGGCACCGCCCACAACGTGGTCCTCGTCTGGGTCGCCGCCATCGCCATCGGCTACGTCGTGGAGGTCGCCCGCGCCTCCGAGCGCACCCTCGCCCGGGCCCTGGAGATCGAGGCCACGACCCGCGAACGGGAGCGGCTCGCCCGGGACATCCACGACAGCGTGCTCCAGGTGCTGGCCATGGTGCAGCGGCGCGGCGCGGTGCTCGGCGGTGAGGCGGCCGAGCTGGGCCGGATGGCGGGCGAGCAGGAGGTGGCCCTGCGCACCCTGGTCTCCGGCGGTCTGCTGCCCGTCTCCCGGGTCTCCGAGGACGCCTCCGAGGGCGCGGTCGTACGGGCTGTGGAGGAGCCGGAGACCCTGGACGGCGACGGGGGAACGGTCGATCTGCGGACGCTGCTCGTCCCGTATGCCGGGGCGCGGGTGAACCTGGCCGAGCCCGGCGCGCCGGTGCCGTTACCGCCGGCCGCCGCCCGGGAACTGGCCGCCGCGGTCGGCGCCGCGCTGGACAACGTGCGCCGGCACGCGGGCGAGGACGCCCGTGCCTGGATCCTGGTCGAGGACGAGCCCGGCGAGGTGGTGGTGACCGTGCGGGACGACGGGCCCGGCATCGCCGACGGCCGGCTCGCCCAGGCGGAGGGCGAGGGCCGGCTCGGGGTCGCCCTGTCGATCCGGGGCAGACTGCGCGACCTCGGCGGCAGCGCCGAGCTGGTATCGGTGCCGGGACAGGGCACTGAGGTCGAACTGAGGGTTCCGAAGGACGCGTCGAGCGCGCGGGGGAAGGCGGAGAGACGATGAGTGCGGAGCGGGCCCCGATCCGGGTGATGGTGGTCGACGACCACCCGATGTGGCGCGACGCGGTCGCCCGGGACCTGGCCGAGTCCGGGTTCGAGGTGGTCGCCACCGCCGGCGACGGCGAGCAGGCGGTACGCCGGGCCCGCGCCGTCACCCCCGACGTGCTGGTGCTCGACCTCAACCTGCCCGCCAAGCCCGGCGTCCAGGTCTGCCGTGAACTGGTGGGCGCCGACCCGGCGTTGAGGGTCCTGGTGCTCTCCGCGAGCGGGGAGCACGCCGACGTGCTGGAGGCGGTGAAGTCCGGCGCGACCGGCTATCTGCTCAAGTCGGCCTCCACCGAGGAGCTGTCGGACGCGGTGCGCCGTACGGCGGCGGGCGACCCGGTGTTCACGCCGGGACTGGCGGGCCTGGTCCTCGGCGAGTACCGGCGGCTGGCCTCCGGTCCGGCACCGGCGGCCGGCAGCGACGAGCCCAGGGCGCCGCAGCTCACCGACCGGGAGACCGAGGTGCTGCGACTGGTGGCGAAGGGGCTGAGCTACAAGCAGATCGCCGAACGCCTGGTCATCTCGCACCGCACGGTCCAGAACCATGTGCAGAACACCCTGGGCAAGCTCCAGTTGCACAACCGCGTCGAGCTGGTGCGGTACGCGATCGAGCGCGGGCTCGACGACGCGTAGGCCAACGGCCGTACCGATCAAGGGAATTGTCCTTCCCACCCATCCCGTTGTGACCTGGATCACCATTAGCGTGGCGGTCACAGGGAACTGCGGCGAAGGGACTTTTCCATGCGCGTGGGAGTACTGACCGGAGGCGGCGACTGCCCCGGGCTCAACGCCGTCATCCGGGCCGTCGTCCGCAAGGGCGTGCAGGAGTACGGCTTCGGCTTCGTCGGCTACCGGGACGGCTGGCGCGGCCCCCTCGAAGGCGACACCGTCCGGCTCGACATCCCCGCCGTGCGGGGCATCCTGCCGCGCGGCGGCACCATCCTCGGCTCCTCGCGCACCAACCCGCTGAAGGAGCGCGACGGCATCCGGCGCATCAAGGCCAACCTGGAGGAGCAGCGGGTCGGGGCGCTCGTCGTCATCGGCGGCGAGGACACCCTCGGGGTGGCCGCCCGGCTGTCGGAGGAGTACGGGGTGCCGTGCGTCGGCGTACCGAAGACCATCGACAACGACCTCTCCGCCACCGACTACACCTTCGGCTTCGACACCGCCGTCGGTATCGCCACCGAGGCGATCGACCGGCTGCACACCACCGCCGAGTCGCACATGCGGGTCCTGGTCTGCGAGGTGATGGGCCGGCACGCCGGCTGGATCGCGCTGCACTCCGGGCTGGCCGGCGGTGCCAACGTCATCCTCATCCCCGAACAGCGCTTCGACGTCGAGCAGGTCTGCTCCTGGGTCACCTCCCGGTTCGGCGCGTCCTACGCCCCGATCGTGGTCGTCGCCGAGGGCGCCATGCCCAGGGACGGCGAGGTCGTCCTCAAGGACGGGACCCTCGACTCCTTCGGGCACGTCCGGCTCTCCGGCGTGGGGGAGTGGCTGGCCAAGGAGATCGAGAAGCGCACCGGCAAGGAGGCCCGCACCACGGTCCTCGGCCACGTCCAGCGCGGCGGCACCCCCAGCGCCTTCGACCGCTGGCTCGCCACCCGCTTCGGCCTGCACGCCGTCGACGCCGTCCACGACGGGGACTTCGGCAAGATGGTCGCCCTGCGCGGTACGGACATCGTCCGCGTCCCGATCGCGGAGGCCACGGCCCGCCTGAAGACCGTGGACCCGGCGCTGTACGCGGAGGTCGGAGTGTTCTTCGGCTGACACCGGAGGTGCTCGCTCCGGGAGAGCACGGCCGCCCCCGCGCCGCCGACTGCCCTGACGGCGGCGCGGGTCGAGGCCGGGTCCGGGTCCGGGAAGGGGCGGTACGGCCGGGAGGTCGGGGCGGGCCCGGTCCGCGCGCGCCGCCGGAGCGTCACCCGGGAAGGCCCGCGCGCCGCGGCCGGCGGTGCGCGAGCGGGCGGGGCGGCCGGAGCGGGCCCGCCCCGCCCGCCGAGCCGTTCCGGGCCGGCCGGGTGCCGCGCGGTTACGGCGCCCTCCTCGCCGGGTTACCCGGCCGGCCGGTGCTCCGGGATCGCGCTCATGCCGCGCAGCCGGCCCATCAACTCCCCTACGATCGTTGCCCCGTTGAGCGTCAGCACCGACTCCGGATGGAACTGCACGCCGGCCACCGCGCACCTGGGCGTGCCCGTGGCGCGCCGCGCCGCGCGCAGCGCGTGCACCTCGCCGGACGCGCTCCGGCTCACCTCGACTCCCCGCGCGGTCAGCTCCCGCAGCGCCGCGTCGTCGCAGTGCGCCACGAAGCTGTTGTAGAACCCGACGGTCTCCGCCCGCCCGAACAGGTCGACCGTCGTCTGCGCCCCCTGGTAGGGCACGTCCTTGCGGACGATCCCCAACCCCAGCTCGGCGGCGATCAGTTCGTGCCCCAGGCAGACGCCGAGGACGCCGTGCTCGCTCTCCCTAAGGACCTCGGCGGTCAGCGCGCGCAGGAACCGCATCCTGCCGTCGCCCAGGTCGGAGGGGTCACCGGGCCCGGGCCCCAGCACCACGGGACCCTGGTGCGCCAGCACCGCCTGCCGCAGCCCGGCCTCGTCATAGCGCCGTACGGTCACGTCGAGGCCGCCCGACCGCAGGACGTGCGCGAGCATCGCCGTGAAGGTGTCCTCCGCGTCGACGACCAGCGCGTGCCCGGCCGGCTCCGCGACCCGCTCCCGCATCCGCAGCCAGAACGGCGCCAGCGAGGCGCGCCGCCCGTCCAGCGCCGCCCGCACCCGCGGATCGTCCGCCAGCCGGGGCCGTACGGCCTCCCCGCCCGGCCGGGACGGCCGTACGCCCAGCGCGGCCAGTACCCCCGCCGCCTTGGCGTGGGTCTCCGCCACCTCGCCCGCCGGGTCCGAACCGCGCACCAGGGTCGCGCCGACCGGTACCCGCAGCCGGCCGGACGCGTCGATGTCGGCGGTGCGGATGAGGATGGGGGAGTCGAGGGTCTGGGCGCCGCCGGCGTCCCGGCCGATCAGCGCGAGGGCGCCGGCGTAGTAGCCGCGCCCGCCAATCTCGTGCCGTTCGATGACCCGGCAGGCGTTCTGCACGGGCGAGCCGGTGACCGTCGCCGCGAACATCGTCTCCCGGAGCACCTCACGGACGTCCAGCGACGACCGGCCGCGCAGCTCGTACTCGGTGTGCGCGAGGTGCGCCATCTCCTTGAGCCGCGGCCCGACGACGACCCCGCCCATGTCCCCGACGGTGCACATCATCTTGAGTTCCTCGTCGACGACCATCGACAGCTCCTCGATCTCCTTGCCGTCGGCGAGGAACTCCAGCAGGTGCTCGGGCGTCGGACCCCCGTCCGGATAGCGGTACGTCCCGCTGATCGGGTTCATCACCACGGTCCCGCCGGACATCCGCACATGCACCTCCGGGCTGGCCCCGACCAGCGTCCGCTCCCCGGTGTGCACCACGAACGTCCAGTACGCGCCCCGTTCACCGACCAGCAGTCGCCGGAAGAGCGCGAGCGCGTCGGCCCGCCCGAACCCCGGAACGCTGCCCTCGTACGTCCGCCGGATCACGAAGTTGGCGCCCTCGCCCCGCCCGATCTCCTCGTCCAGCACCCGCCCCACGATCCGCGCGTACTCCTCGTCGCCGACGTCGAAGCCCCCGCCCTCGACCCGCACGTCGTGCGCCGGGAGCTGCTCCAGCGCCTCGGCGAGCGGGACCACGCAGGACTCCTCCGGGGTCAGGAAGGCGAGCGGTGTCCCGTCGTCGCGGACGTCGAAGCCGCGCTCGCGGATCTGCCGGAAGGGGACGAGCGCGAGGCCTTCGCCGGGCAGGTCGGCCAGCCTGTCGTGGACCCCGATCCGGCCGGTCATGACCTCGACCAGATCATGGTCGTGCCCGGGGGTGCGGCGGCGCAGCAGGGCGAAGGGGCGGTCGTCGGCGAGCAGTCGGGCCAGATCCATGGTTCCTCTTCCGTCGGTGGGCTGCGAGCGGTGAGGAACGGCCCCGGAAAACACCGAAGGCCGCCCCTCGGGCGGCCTTCGAAGTACGGGGATACGCGCACTCAGTGGGCCGCCGGATGAGCGGTCCACCACCAGTTCAGGTTCGAGTGCGCGAACATGCCAGGCACCCTACCCGACGGCCGGGCGGCCCACGGAGTGCGGCGGCTCGCGTCTCACCAGTCGAGCCGGACGAAAATAGGTCGACATGACCCCGTAATGTCTATGGCGTGACCGTGAACGCTAAGACCAGCGCCAGCGCTGGCAACACCTGGCGAGACCTGCCCGCGGCGCAGCAGCCCGAGTACCCCGACACCGAGGCTCTGCGCGCAGTGATCGCGGACCTCGCGTCGTATCCGCCGCTCGTCTTCGCGGGCGAGTGCGACCAGCTGCGCGCCCGGTTGGCGGCCGTCGCCAAGGGAGAGGCGTTCCTCCTCCAGGGCGGCGACTGCGCCGAGGCCTTCGACGCGGTGTCGGCCGACCAGATCCGCAACAAGCTGAAGACGCTGCTCCAGATGGGCGCCGTGCTGACGTACGCCGCCTCGGTGCCGGTCGTGAAGGTCGGCCGGATCGCCGGTCAGTACTCCAAGCCGCGCTCCAAGCCGACCGAGACCCGCGACGGCGTGACCCTGCCGACCTACCGCGGCGACTCCGTCAACGGCTTCGCCTTCACCGAGGAGTCCCGCGTCCCGGACCCCGAGCGCCTGAAGCGGATGTACAACGCCTCCGCCTCCACGCTCAACCTGGTGCGCGCCTTCACCACCGGCGGCTACGCCGACCTGCGCCAGGTGCACGCCTGGAACCAGGACTTCGTGAAGTCCTCCCCGTCCGGCCAGCGCTACGAGCAGCTGGCCCGCGAGATCGACAACGCGCTGAACTTCATGCGGGCCTGCGGCACCGACCCGGAGGAGTTCAAGACCGTCGAGTTCTACTCCTCGCACGAGGCGCTGCTGCTGGACTACGAGTCGGCCCTCACCCGGGTCGACTCCCGCACCGGCAAGCTCTACGACGTCTCCGGGCACATGGTGTGGATCGGCGAGCGCACCCGTCAACTGGACGGCGCGCACATCGAGTTCGCCTCCCGGATCCGCAACCCGATCGGCATCAAGCTCGGCCCGACCACGACCACCGAGGAGGCGCTGCGGTACATCGAGCGCCTCGACCCCGACCGCGAGCCGGGCCGCCTCACCTTCATCGTGCGGATGGGCGCCCACAAGGTCCGCGACAAGCTGCCCGAGCTGGTCGAGAAGGTCAGCGCCTCGGGCGCCACCGTCGTCTGGATCACCGACCCGATGCACGGCAACACCTACGAGGCGGCCTCCGGCCACAAGACCCGCCGCTTCGACGACGTACTCGACGAGGTCAGGGGCTTCTTCGAGGTCCACAAGGCGCTCGGCACGCACCCGGGCGGCATCCACGTGGAGCTCACCGGTGACGACGTCACGGAGTGCGTGGGCGGCGGCGACGAGATCTTCGTCGACGACCTGCACCAGCGCTACGAGACGGCCTGCGACCCGCGGCTCAACCGCAGCCAATCCCTCGACCTGGCGTTCCTCGTCGCGGAGATGTACCGGGACCAGTGACGGGTCCGCCCGTCACCGGCGCGTGAAGTGGGGCCACGCTGTGCCCGCTGTCCAGCCCGAAGCAGCGCGACTCCGTCCTCGCCGACCTCGCCCG
>NZ_JBEXET010000014.1:38918-165508 GCF_040606415.1 Streptomyces sp. NPDC005423
GGTGTCCGCGGTCACCCGAATCTCCCGTGCGACCGCAACGATCGGCGGTACTTCAGGGCCCGCACACGCCAGCACAATCCGGCTCCACTTTTCTGGCTCCTGAGCGCCGGGTAAGGTTAGGTTAGCCTTATACGAAATCGGCAGGAGGTGAATCCGCGTGTACGTCTGCAGCTGCTTCCAGGTGACGGAGGCGCAGGTCCAGCAGCACGCGGGTTCGGGTGCCAGTACGCCCCGCCAGATCGCCTCCGCCTGCAAGGCCGGCACCGACTGCGGTTCCTGCGTCCGCCGTATCCAGGCGCTCCTGGGCCGCGGCGGCTGCCCGCGGCGGGAGCTCGCGGAAGAGGGCAGGCCGGTCCTCGGCCCGGTCGAGGCGCTGGAGGACGCGGCGTAGAGCCGCTGCTCAGGCGGGCCGCCTAACTGGGCTGCTCGATCTGCTGCGCGATGTAGAGCGCCTCGCCGAGCTTCTCCACCAGCTCCAGCTGGGTGTCGAGATAGTCGATGTGCTCCTCCTCGTCCGCGAGGATGTCCTCGAAGATGTTCGCGGAGGTGACGTCCCCCTTGGCGCGCATCACCTCGATCCCGCGCTTCAGGCGGTCGATCGCCTCGATCTCCACCTGCCGGTCCGCCTGGAACATCTCCGTGACCGTCTGCCCCACCCGGACGTGGAACAGCCGCTGGTAGTTCGGCAGACCGTCGAGCATCAGGATGCGCTCGGTGATCCGGTCCGCGTGCTTCATCTCGTCGATGGACTCTTCACGCGTGTACTTGGCCAGCTTGGTCCAGCCGTTGTTGTCCTGGATCCGGTAGTGCAGCCAGTACTGGTTGATCGCGGTCAGCTCGCCGGTGAGCTGCTCGTTGAGGAATTCGAGGACCTCGGGGTCGCCCTGCATCGCGGAGGCTCCTTCCGATACGGGGAGGGGGAGTGGCGGTTCGCGCCGCATGATTGCACCGGCGCGAAGAAGACGTCCAGTAAGTGCATGCTTAGTACGAGTTGCCCGAATACGTCCACGGCCGGTCATGTGCACCGCGCCGGGTCTGTCAGGATGGAGCCATGGGTCAGAGAGGGGACGAACCGGCCGAACTTCTGCCGCCGGGCCAGCGGGTCCAGCGCGGCTGGCCGGTCACCCACTACGGCCCGGTGCCCAAGTTCCGCCCCGAACGCTGGGAGTTCAGCGTCTTCGGCGCCACCGCCGACGGCGCCAAGCGCAGCTGGAACCACGACGAGTTCTCGGCCCTCCCCTACGCCTCGGTCGTCGCCGATCTGCACTGCGTCACCAAGTTCAGCATGCTCGGCTCGGAGTGGGGCGGCATCCCGGCCCGCACGATCCTGGAGACCGTCCCGCCCGCACCGGCCGTCAGCCATGTGATGGTCTGGGCCGAGTACGGCTACAGCGCCAACCTCCGGCTCGCCGACTTCGGGTCCGACAGCGCCCTCTTCGCCACCCACAAGGATGGCGAACTCCTCACCGCGGAACACGGCTTCCCGCTCCGCCTGGTCGTTCCCCACCTCTACGCCTGGAAGGGCCCGAAGTGGGTCCGGGGCATCGAGTACATGACCGCCGACCGCCGCGGCTTCTGGGAGGAACGCGGCTACCACAACCTCGGCGACCCCTGGAGGGAACAGCGCTACTCCTACCAGGAGCAGCCCGGCGACGGCCCCGACCTATGAGCTCCTGAGCTTCTTCAGCCGCTCCACGTCCGCCGCGTTCCCCTCCTTGCCGCCGGGCGTCTCGATGATCAGCGGTACGCCCTCGGTCGCCGGGTGGGTCATCAGCGCGCGGAACGGGTCCTCACCGATGTGGCCGGAGCCGATGTTCTCGTGCCGGTCCTTGTGCGCCCCCGCCACGTCCTTGGAGTCGTTGGCGTGCACGAGCTTCAGCCGCCCCTCGCCCACCGTTTCCACCAGCAGGTCCAGCGTCTGGTGCATCCCGCTCGGGCCGGTCAGATCGTGTCCGGCCGCGAAGATGTGGCAGGTGTCCAGACACACGCCCAGCTTCGGATGCGCGTTCAGGGCCTCGAAGTACGGCCCGAACTCCCAGGTCCGCGAACAGAGCGAGGCGCCCTGGCCGGCCGTCGACTCCAGAAGCAGGAACGGATCGTCGTCGTGGGTCAACTCGTCGAGCAGCGGCAGCAGTTGCTCACGCACCTGGGCCAGCGCCACGGACCGCTCCCGCCCGCCGGTCGCGCTCCCGGTGTGCACGACCACGCCGAGCGCCCCGATCTCCCGCCCGCGCCGCAACGAGTGCCGCAGCGACTCCACCGACCTCTCCACCGTCGCCCCGGTGTGCGAACCGAAGTTGATCAGATACGGGGCATGGACGTACGCCGGAACCGACTCCGCCTCGCACGCCGCCCGGAACGTCTCGTCCTGGCGCGGATTCCCGGGCGGCGTGGCCCAGCCGCGCGGGTTGGCGACGAAGACCTGCACGGCCTCGGCGGCCAGCTCACGGGCGTACGACAGGCCCACGGAGTGGAGGCCGCCGGCCACCGGGACATGGCTGCCGACGGGGTTGCGGGAGGGGAGACTGCTCACCCTCTCAGGGTGCCACGCGGGCCGGCCGCTGCCGTCACCGGATCTTGATCGTGATCGTCGAGCCCTTGGCGGCTTGGGCGCCCGCGGCCACGGACTGCGCCTTGACGGTGTCACCGAAGAGGCCGAGCAGACCCCGGTCCTCCTTGACCTTGAAACCCGACTCCTCCAGGAGCTTCGTCGCGGCGTCGACACTCGCGCCGACCACGCTCGGCACCTCGACCATCTCCGGGCCCTTGGACACCGTCAGCGTCACGGTGTCGCCCTCGGCGGCCCGGCCACCGGCGGCCGGGGTCTGCCGGGCGACCTGGCCCGCGTCGTACTCCGAGGTGACCTTCTCGGTGGCGACCTTCACCTTGAGGCCCTCGCCCTGGAGATCCGACTTGGCGCTGTCCAGGTCCTCGCCGGTCACATCCGGTAGGTCCACCGGGCTGCCCTTGCTGACCGTCAGCGCTATCGCGGAGTCCGCGCGGCGCTTGGTGCCCGCCTCCGGGTCCGTGCTGATCACGAAGCCCTTGGAGACGTCCTCGCTGAAGGCCTCGGTGACCATGCCGGGCGCCAGCCCGTCCCGCTTCAGCAGCGCCTGCGCCTTGTCGAGCCGGTAGCCCTGGAGGTCCGGCACCCGCACGGTCCGCGGGCCGTCGGAGACGGTCAGGGTCACCGAGTCGTTGTCCCGGATACGGGCGCCGGCCGTCGGGTCCGTGCTGATCACCGTGCCCCGCTTCACCGTGTCGCTGTAGGCGTGGTCGACGGTCTTGACGTCGAGTCCGGACGCCTTCAGCCGGTTCCGCGCCTGCGCCTCGGTCTTCGCCAGCAGCGGGGGCACCTTCGTGAACTGGCCGGAGTTGATGTACCAGACCCCGGCGCCGACCCCGAGGACCAGCACGAGGGCGGCGACGATCGCCAGCACACCGCGCCGCGGGCGCCCCGGACGGCGGCGCGGCGGCAGCGGCGGCCCGCTCTCGAACACCGTGGTCAGGCTGACGTCGTCCGCGTGCTCGTCCTCGTCGACGGGCAGCGGCCGGGGCACGGTCAGCGAGCGCGGGAGGACGCTCGTACGGTCCTCCGCGCGGGGATGCTCCGCGGGGACCGCCCGCGGCGGCGGCGCGTCCAACTGCTCGGCGCTCAGCCCCGCGTGCGCCGCGCGGGCCATCCCGAGCAGCGCGACGGCGTCGTACGGCCGGAGGCCGGGGTCGCGGGCGGTGGCCGCCGCGACCAGCTCGTCCAGCCCGTAGGCCAGGCCCGGTACGGCGGCCGACGGCGCCGGCACGTTCTCGTGCAGGTGCTTGTAGAGCACGATGGCGGGGGACTCCCCGTCGTGCGGCTTCTCGCCGGTCAGCATCTCGTAGAGGACGACACCGCACGCGTAGACGTCGACCCGGGGGTCGGCGGTGCTGTTCTCGATCTGCTCCGGCGCCAGATACGAGACCGTGCCGAGGAGGGTCCCCGTGGTGGCGGTGACCGTGTCCACGGAGCGGACCAGTCCGAAGTCGGCGACCTTGACCCGGCCGTCGTCCCCTATCAGCACGTTCTCCGGCTTCATGTCCCGGTGCACGAACCCGGCCAGGTGCGCGGCGCCGAGCGCGGCCAGCACCGGCTCCAGGATGTCCAGCGCGGCCCGCGGCTGGAGCGCCCCGCGCTCGCGCAGCACGTCCCGCAGGGTGCACCCGGCGACGTACTCCATGGCGAGATAGACGTACGACCGGTCGGCGCCCTGGTCGAAGACCTGCACCACGTTCGGGTGCGCCAGCCGGGCCACCGACTTGGCCTCGCGGATGAACCGCTCGACGAAGGCGGCGTCGGCCGCCAGCGTCGGATGCATCACCTTGAGCGCGAGGACGCGGTCCAGCCGGGTGTCCACGGCCCGGTAGACCGTGGCCATCCCGCCGACGGCGATCCGCGCGTCGACGCGATAACGGCCGTCGAGCACCTGCCCGACGAGAGGGTCCTGAAGGGTCGTATCCACGCAGGTGAGTGTACGAGCCGACGCTGACAGGGCCACCGGATCCGTGCGTCGGGGGACGTAATGCAGCAGAGCTGTGACTGTTGCGGGACAGCCGACAAGGCCGCGCACCGGCTGCCTCCGGACGCGCACGACAGGCCCCGGGGACTAGGGCCTGTTCCGACAGTCCCGTATGGCCTGCGACGCCGGGCACGGCACTCCCCCAGCCTTCGGCCGGGGGACCCCCACGCCGCGTTGTCGGGATCGCCCGCGTACGCCCAGTACGCGGACGACCCTCCGCCTTGCGATGGTCCCCCACTGCCTGAAGGGCGTGGGAGGTACCCCCAGCACCAGACGCCGCAGGCCCCGCCCTCCGGGCGGACGACGCTACTTTGCCTGGAACGCGGGGCGCTCCGGATCGAGCCGGGCGCGGCCCTCGACGGGGGAGGAGGCCTGCGCGAAGTGGCGCCGGGGGATGCGGCCCGCCCGGTGGGCGAGGCGTCCCGCCTCCACCGCGTGGCGCATCGCCGCGGCCATCAGCACCGGCTCCTGCGCCCGGGTCACCGCCGAGGCGAGCATCACACCCGCGCACCCCAGCTCCATCGCGAACGCCGCGTCGGACGCCGTACCGGCTCCCGCGTCCAGGATCACCGGCACGCGCGCGTGCTCGGTGATCAGCTGGAAGTTGTGCGGGTTGCGGATGCCCAGGCCGGAGCCGATCGGCGAGCCGAGCGGCATGATCGCGGCACAGCCCACGTCCTCCAGCTTCCGCGCCAGCACCGGATCGTCGTTCGTGTACGGCAGCACCGTGAACCCGTCGTCGACGAGGGTCTCCGCCGCGTCCAGCAGCTCGATCGGGTCCGGCAGCAGCGTCCGCTCGTCGGCGATGACCTCCAGCTTCACCAGGCCGGTGCCGAGCGCCTCCCGGGCCAGTCGGGCGGTCAGTACGGCCTCCCCGGCGGTGAAACAGCCCGCCGTGTTCGGCAGCACCCGGATGCCGAGCCGGTCCAGGACGGAGAGCACCGAGCCGTGCACCGAGGCGTCCACGCGGCGCATCGCCACCGTGGTCAGCTCGGTCCCGGAGGCCACCAGGGCGCGCTCCAGGACGTCGAGGCTGGGTGCCCCGCCGGTGCCCATGATCAGCCGGGACGTGAGGGTCGTACCGGCGAGGACGAAGGGGTCGTCGGCCATGGGTCAGCCTCCCTGGACGGCGGTGAGGACCTCGACGCGGTCCCCCTCGGCAAGCGACGTGGAGGGCCACTGCGCGCGCGGGACGACGGTCTCGTTGAGGGCGGCGGCCACTCCGGAGGGGGCCGGGGCGAGCGACCGCACCAGGGTGTCGAGGGGCGTGCCGGAAGCGATCTCCCGGGGCTCCCCGTTGACGGAGATGTTCATGCGGGCTGCTCCAGGAGAGAGAAACGCTTCGGGGTGAACGGGCGGGCCCCGTCCGGGAGTTCACCGGTGGTGAGCGCGTGGGCGAGGGCGTCCCCGGTGACCGGTGTGAGCAGCACACCGTTGCGGTGGTGCCCGGTGGCCAGCAGGAGTCCCGGCAGTTCGGTGGGGCCGAGCAGCGGCGCGTTGTCGGGGGAGCCGGGGCGCAGTCCCGCCCGGGTCTCGGTGAGCGGCAGTTCGGTGATCCCGGGGACCAGCTCGTGCGCGTCGCGCAGCAGCTCGTAGACGCCCCCGGCGGTGACCGTGGTGTCCCACCCCAGCTCCTCGCTGGTGGCCCCGACGACCAGCTCGCCGTTCTCGCGCGGCACCAGATAGACCTGGCCGCCGCGGACCACGGCCCGCACGGTGCGGCTCAGGAACGGCGCGTACCGCGCGGGCACCGTCAGCCGCAGCACCTGCCCCTTCACCGGCCGTACGGGCGGCAGCACCTCGGCGGGGACGCCCTTGAGCCGGCCGCTGAGACTGCCGCCGGCGAGCACCACATGGTCCGCGGTGAGCGCGGTGCCCGCACCGGTGACGACGCCCGTGGCGCGGTCCCGTCCCACCGTGAGCCGCTCCGCCCACGCCCGGTGGAGGACGACCCCGGCGTGCTCGCAGGCGGCCACCAGCGCCGCCGCCAGCCGCCGCGGGTCGACCTGGTGGTCGCCGTCGACCCTGAGCCCCCCGCGCACGCCCGGCGCGAGCATCGGCTCCAGACGCCGGCAGTCGCGCCCGGTGAGCCACTCGGAGTCCAGGCCCGAACGCCGTTGCAGGGCGTGCAGCTCCCGCAGTTCGGCGCGGTCGTCGGCGTCGAGCGCGACGGCCAGCGTGCCGCACGCGCGGTAGCCGAGGTCGAGGCCGGTGAGCTCGGCCAGCTCGGCGACGAAGGACGGGTAGCGGCGCGCCGACTCCAGGTTCAGCGCCAGCAGGGTCTGCTCCCCGTGGTGCAGTTCGGTGACCGGGGCCAGCATCCCGGCGGCGACCTGGGCGGCCCCGCCGCCCGGCTCGGGGTCCACGACGGCGGTCGCCAGCCCGCGTTGCGCGGCCCGCCAGGCCGTCACCAGGCCGATGATCCCGCCCCCGACCACGAGGACGTCTGAGGTGCGTGTGGGCGACATGGGCGTCCAGCCCCTCCCTTCGCCGGCATGACCCGGATCAGGTTCGTACGGTCGGAGGCCGCCAGCCTCCCTCTCAGCCCGGTGCGTCCGGGCTCCCGCGAGTGCTTTACGGTGGCCAGCCTAATCCGCTGTCACGTCTCTCAGTAAGGGAGCCCCGGCTCCCGGTGCAGGAGTTCCGGCCGATGCGCCCTTCCCTTACGACTCCTCTCCCGTCTTCCCTCCCGTCCCTCGACGGACTCGTCCTCGCCCCGGTCGCCGACCAGGCGCCCGGACAGGTCGGCACGCGCACCCGGTTCGCCTACCACGAGAAGGACGGCGTCATCTGGGCCGAGTACGCGGGCGGTGACGTGGAGCGCGGCCATCTGGTCGGCACCCGGGACGGCGACCGGCTCGACTTCCGGTACGTACAGCTGAAGCGGGACGGGAGCACCTCCTCCGGGCACTGCGTCTCCCGGGTGGCCGTGCTCGCCGACGGCCGGGTGCGCCTGGAGGAGCGCTGGGAGTGGGAGTCGCAGCCGGGCAGCGGGACCAGCGTTGTGGAACAGGTCACCTGACACGCCCGCTGACTGACGGATCATCAGGTGGCTATGGTGACCGGGTGAGCGAGCAGACACGGGAACAGGGCACGTCACCAGGACGGCGCGTGGTCGTCGTCGGCGCGGGCATGGCCGGGGTGCAGACCGCCGTCGCCCTGCGCGACCAGGGCTTCACCGGCACCGTCACCCTGATCGGCGCGGAACCCCACCAGCCCTACGACCGCCCCCCGCTCTCCAAGGCCGTACTCCTCGGGAAGGCCGAGGGCTCCGCCTTCGACGTCGACTTCGAGGCGCTCGGCATCGGACTCCGGCTGGGCCGCGAGGTGACGGGCGTCCGCACCGCCGACCACGAACTCGACACCCCGCGGGGGGCCGTCCCCTACGACGTGCTGGTCCTCGCGACGGGGGCCGAGCCGATCCGGCTGCCGGGCGCCGACGGCATCCCCGGGGTGCATCTGCTGCGCACCCTGGACGACGCCGAGCGGCTGCGGCCCGTGCTCGCCGGCCGGCACGACATCGTGGTCGTCGGCGCGGGCTGGATCGGCGCCGAGTTCGCCACGGCCGCGCGCGAGGCGGGCTGCGCGGTGACCGTCGTGGAGGCCGCCGACCGGCCGCTCGCGGGCGCGCTGCCCGCCGAGGTGGCCGCGCCGATGGCCGCCTGGTACGCGGACGCCGGCGCCTCGCTGCGCACGCACGCGCGCGTGCGGCGCGTCGAGCCCGGCTCCGTCGTCCTCGACGACGGCTCCCGGGTGCCCGCCGACGCCGTCGTGGTAGGCATCGGGGCGCGGCCCGCCACGGGCTGGCTGACCGGCTCCGGTATCGCCCTCGGCGCCCACCGGGAGGTCCTCGCCGACGAACGGCTGCGCACCTCGGTGCCGGACGTGTACGCGGTCGGCGACTGCGTCTCCTTCCCTTCCGGCCGGTACGCCGAGCGCCTGCTCGTCCACCACTGGGACAACGCCCTTCAGGGGCCCCGCACGGTCGCCGCGAACATCGTCGGCGAGGAGCCGGCGGTGTACGACCCGGTGCCGTACTTCTGGTCCGAGCAGTTCGGCCGCTTCGTCCAGTACGCCGGCCACCACGCCTCCGCCGACACGACCCTGTGGCGCGGCGACCCGTCCGACCCGGCCTGGTCGGTGTGCTGGCTGCGCGGGGAGCGGCTGGTCGCCCTGCTCGCGGTGGGACGCCCCCGCGACCTGGCGCAGGGCCGTCGGCTCATCGAGGCGGGCACCGCGGTGGACGCCGCGCTGCTGGCCGATCCCGCGCGCCCGATGAAGGCCGCCGTGCGGTAGTTCGCGAGGGTTTGTCCCCCCGGGTCGGACCGGCCCGGCTTCCGACTGTCAGTCCGGGATGGCACGCTGTTTACGTGACCGAGATTGACGCAAAGATCGATGCTCTCGTCCCTGCCTGGCTCACCCTCCCCGACATCGCGGAGATGCTCGATGTCGAGGTGACACGGGTGCGGCAGCTGGTCAAGGAGGGCCAGCTCATCGCCGTACGCCGTGGTGAGAACCGCGCGCTGCACGTTCCCGCCGACTTCATCGACGGGGCCGAGCAGAAGGTCGTCAAGGGCCTGACCGGCACCTTGACGCTGCTCAGGGACGACGGCTTCTCCGACGAAGAGATGCTTGAGTGGCTCTTCACCCCCGACCCGAGCCTGCCCGGCACCCCCGCGCAGGCGCTGAGCGAGAATCGCGGCACGGAGGTGAAGCGCCGCGCCCAGGCGCTCGCCGTCTGATCCGAACCCTCCCCGGGGCGGCGGGCCGCGGCGACGCTCGGTCGCGGCCCGCACCCCTCCGCACGGCACCGGACACCAGGTACCGAGCACCACGGCGCCACGTACCGAGCACCACGGCGCCTCGCACCAGGCGCAACGGCACCATCGCGCCAGGCACCACGACCACAGGGGGATGCACGTATGCCCGACACCGCCGACGCTGCCGACGCCGCGCGTGCGGCGCTCGCCGACGCCCGGGTCTATCTCTGCACGGACGCCCGCAGACGCCAGGGCGACCTCCCCGAGTTCCTGGACGCGGTCCTGGCCGGCGGCGTGGACGTCGTGCAGCTGCGCGACAAGGGCATGGAGGCCGCCGAGGAACTGGAGCACCTCCGGGTCATGGCCGACGCCTGCGCCCGGCACGGCAGACTCCTCGCGGTCAACGACCGCGCCGACGTCGCCCACGCCGCCGGCGCCGACGTCCTCCACCTGGGCCAGGGCGACCTCCCGGTCCCCGCGGCCCGTGCCCTGCTCGGCGACTCCGTCCTGATCGGCCGCTCCACCCACGCCGAGTCCGAGGCGGCGGCGGCCGCCGTCCAGGAGGGCGTGGACTACTTCTGCACCGGCCCCTGCTGGCCCACCCCCACCAAACCCGGCCGCCACGCCCCCGGTCTCGGCCTGGTCCGCGGCACCGCCGCGCTCGGCACCGCCCGCCCCTGGTTCGCCATCGGCGGCATCGACCTCGGCAACCTCGACGAGGTCCTCGAAGCGGGCGCCCGCCGGGTCGTCGTCGTACGGGCGATCACGGAGGCCGAGGACCCGGGCGCCGCCGCCGCGGAGTTCGCGGAGCGGCTGCGGCGGATGTGACGGCCGCGCGGTCCAGGCGTGCGCGTCCGAGGCGTGGACAACAGGTCGACAATTCGGGCAAATATCCGGTTCCGGTTGGGGGACCGGCGCCCCCTGGCTAACCTGCCAGTATGGCCCTCGGAACCGCATCCACCAGGACTGATCACGCACGGACGGTGCGCGACATGCTCGCGACCGGCAAGCGGACGTACTCGTTCGAGTTCTCCGCGCCGAGGACGCCCAAGGGCGAGCGGAGTCTGTGGAGCGCGCTGCGCAGGGTCGAGGCGGTCGCCCCGGACTTCGTCTCGGTGACCTACGGTGCCGGCGGCTCGACCCGGGCGGGCACCGTCCGGGAGACCGAGCAGATCGTCGCCGACACCACGCTCACCCCGGTCGCCCACCTCACCGCGGTCGACCACTCCGTCGCCGAACTGCGCAACATCATCGGCCAGTACGCCGACGCCGGGATCCGCAACATGCTCGCGGTGCGCGGCGACCCGCCCGGCGACCCGATGGGCGACTGGGTGCCGCACCCCAGCGGATTGACGTACGCGGCCGAACTGGTGCGCCTCATCAAGGAGTCGGGCGACTTCTGCGTCGGCGTCGCCGCCTTCCCGGAGATGCACCCGCGCTCCCCCGACTGGGACACGGACGTCGCGCACTTCGTCGACAAGTGCCGGGCCGGAGCCGACTACGCGATCACCCAGATGTTCTTCCGCCCGGAGTCGTATCTGCGGCTGCGCGACCGGGTCGCCGCCGCCGGCTGCGACACCCCCGTCATCCCGGAGATCATGCCCGTCACCAGCGTGCGGATGCTGGAGCGGCTGCCGCAGCTCAGCAACGCCGACCTCCCCGCCGACCTGAAAGAGCGGATCCTCACAGCCAAAGACGATCCGGCCGCTGTACGCTCGACCGGAATCGAGTTCGCCACCGAGTTCTGCGCCCGGCTGCTGGCCGAGGGAGTGCCCGGACTGCACTTCATCACGCTCAACAACTCCACGGCGACGCTGGAAATCTACGAGAACCTGGGTCTGCACCACCCGCCGAGGGCCTAGACCGGCCGCCTCGAAATAGGACACACTGCGTAGCGGCCACTGGGAGAGGGGCGTACATGGGCTGGACGGTCCTCTACATCGCGTTCGGCGTCGTCGCACTCTGGCTGCTCGGTGAGGTGCTGCTGCAGTACAAGGCGCGGCTGCGCTGGCGGCTGCTCGCCTTCGGCGGCTTCCTCGGCGTCGTGCTCGGTGTGCTGATCCCCTCCGTCATCGTGATCGGCCTCGGCGCGATCGCCTTCGCGGTCGGCCAGACCTACGTCACCCTGTCGTTCCGTCAGGGCTTCGAATCCGGCTGGGCCGTCACCGGGCGTCCCGGCGCGGGCGCCGGCAAGCGTGGCCGCGGCGAGCCCGACGAGCCCGCCGACCCGTCCTTCGCCGCCCCGGGCGCCGAAGCGGCCGACGCCGGGTACGCGGCCGACTACCGCCGCGACGACGCCGCCTACGGCCAGGACGACCAGGACCGCGACGACGTCTTCACCCGGGCCCGCCCCGCCGAGCCGTCGGCCGCCGAGAGCACCGCCGTCTACGAACCCCAGCCGCTGCCCGACGACACCGGCTCCTACGGCGTCTACGACGAGGCGGCGGCCTACCGCCAGCCCCCCGAGCAGCCCTACGCGACCGGGGATCCCTCCTACGCCACCGCCGGCCAGTCCCAGGACCAGGCCTACGCGACGGCCGCCCAGGGCGTCGACCCGAGCTACTCCTACGACGGCTACCAGGGCTACGACCAGCAGCAGTACGGCTACGACGCCTCGGGCCAGCAGCAGTACGCGGCCTACTCCGACCCGTACATCGGCACCCAGACGTACGGCGGCGGCGCCTCCTACGACGCCAGCGGCTACGACGGCCAGCAGCAGTACCCCCAGCAGGGGTACGCCCAGGAGCAGCAGTACGGCACCGGCGGCTACGCGGCGGAGACCCCGGCCGGCGGGGTGTGGGTGCCCCAGCAGCGCACCGACGCCTTCGGCGGCGAACTCCCGCCCGAGCAGCAGTACCCCTACGACGCCAACGGCCAGCAGCAGAGCGGCACCGGCACCGGGTACGACGAGCAGTACCGCTTCTGACCCCCGGGTTCCTCACCAGCGGGGTCGCCTTCCGGGGCCCCGCCCCGGCACCCGGTGGCCGCTACCGGGAGCCCCGGAACTCGGGCCCCTCCACGATCAGTCCGGCGACCAGCGCCCCCGACATCCCGGCGTGCGGCAGCCCGCCGCCGGGGTGGGACGAGCCGCCCACGCGGTACAGCCCCGCGAGGGCGGTCGAGTTGGCCGGGTAGAGGAAACGGGCGCCGCCGCCGGCCAGCGCGGGAGCCGACACCGCCGCCGGGCCGCTGCGCACCTCGCGCCAGAGGAGCCGCTCGCGCAGCTCCGGCACGGCTGCCCCGGCGGCCCCGACGAGCAGGTCCGCGAACGCCTCGCCTCTCCCGTCGGCCGACCATTCGGTGCCGGCCGGCACCACCGCGGACAGGACCACCGACTCGTGCTCCCCGTCGGGCCGCAGCGCCGGATCGTCGGGCCGCAGCACGGTCACCGTGGGCCGGGCGGGCGCACCGGGGCGGGCGCCGCTCAGGAAGTCCAACTCGGCCACCCGGTCCGGCGTGTGGACGACCGTACGGTGCGCCGCACCGGCCGTCCGGGCACCGCGCAGCGCCAGCAGCACGGTGAACCGGTCCGCGCGCGGCGCCTCCGGTACGGGCCGTACGTCCCTGTCGCCGTACAGGCCGTGCCCGGTCAGCCCGTCGAGCCGGACCGGATCGATGCCCGCCACGACGTGGTCCGCCTCGGCCACCGTGCCGTCGGCCAACTCGACCCCCGCCGCCCGGCCGTCCTTCTCCACGATCCCCGTGACCTCGGCTCCGAAGGCGAACACGACCCGGCGGGCCACGCACCGCTCGTGCACCGCGCGCGCCAACTCCCGCACCCCGCCCCGGACATACCAGGTCCCGAAGGCGTGCTCCAGGTACGGCAGCACCGCCGCGCTCGCCGGCGCCACCCGGGGATCCAGGCCGTGCGCGAGCGCGTGGCTCTCCAGCAGGGCGGTCAGGCGGGGGTCGCGCAGCTCCCAGGCGCCGACCTCCGCGAGGGTGGCCGCGCGGCGGGTGCGCAGCAGTCTCTTGTGCGGGACCGAGGGGTAGGGCTCGCGCTCGGCCAGCACCTGCCAGTTCGGCCACAACGGCTCCTCCAGGAGCGGTCTGCGGGTGCGGTCCCAGGCCTCGCGGGCCCGGACCAGGAAGTCGCCCCAGCGCGCTCCCGCGCCCGCGCCGAGCGCCTCGTCCAGCGCCGCGACGACACCCGCGCGGGACGCGTTCGGCAGGGCGACCTCCGTGCCGTCCGCGAAGAGGTGGCGGGACGAGGGGTCGACCTGGACCAGCTCGACCAGCTCCTCCAGCGGCTCCTTGCCGGTCTTGACGAACAGGTCGCGGTAGACCGCGGGCAGCGTGAGCAGCCCCGGTCCCGTGTCGAAGGCGAAGCCGTCCCGCTCCACGCGGCGCACCGCCCCGCCGTAGGTCTCCGTACGCTCGTACACCGTCACCCGGTGGCCCGCGACGGCCAGCCGGGCGGCGGCCGCCATCGCGCCCGTCCCGGCGCCGATCACCGCAATCCGTGCCATGCCAGGGACTTTATCGGCCGCCACCGACAATCCGGCCGCGGCCTCTCACCAGGACGACGGGTCCGGAGGCCGGCCCGGCTGGGCGGCCAACCGTCTCTCCTCCCGGCGCTGCGCCCGGCGGCGCAGGAACCGGCGGATCCGGGAGATCAGGAAGACCAGCACGATCAGCCCGGACAGCAGCAGCGTGCCCGCGATCACCGCCGCCGCCCCGGGATGGAACATCGCGAAGGTCACGATCCCGCCGACGCCGAGGTCCTCGGCGAGACTCATGACCACGTTGCTGAACGGCTCGGGCGAGGTGTTGATCGCCATCCGGGTCCCGGCCTTGACCGTATGGCTGGCCAGCGCCGTCGAACCGCCGACCAGGCCGGCCGTCACATCGGAGAGCGAGCCGCTGTGCCCGGCCAGCACCGCCCCGACCCAGGCCCCGGCGGCCGGCCGGATCACGGTGTGCACCGAGTCCCAGACCGAGTCGACGTAGGGAACCTTGTCGGCGACCGCCTCGCAGAGGAAGAGCACACCGGCCGTGATGAGGACCTCGGGGCGCTGGAGCGACTCGGGGACCGCGTCGCTCACCCCGGTGGCGCCGAAGATCCCGAGCAGCAGCACCACCGCGTACGCGTTGATGCCGCTGGCCCAGCCGCTGGTGAAGACCAGGGGAAGTACCGACACGCAGACGATCGTAGTCACTCGGGAGGCGGCACGTCCTGGGCATGAACACGTAGGGCTGAGTATCCGTACTCGGGCGGGGAGTTGAGTACCCGCGCGGATGGGGCCCGACCTGCGGGAACGGGAGAGTGGGGACGGGGAAGGGGCGCGGCTCCGGTACCGGCGGCACGGGGCGCCGGTACCGGGCGGCCCTCGATCCGCTCCTTCCGCCGGTCCGCCGCGTGCTCCGCCGCGGGGAACCGCCGGCCCCGGAGGGTCAGCGGCTCCCCGTCACCCGCCCCTGGAGCAGCCGGGAGAGCGCCGCGTGGACGTCGTCCAGGGAGCGCTCGGGCTGGAAGGACTGCCAGTCGAGCGCTGCCACCAGGACCATGCCGACCAGGGCGGCCGCGGTCAGCGAGACATCGATCTCGTCGTCGAACTCGCCGCTCGCCACGCCCTCGCGCAGCACGTCCTCGATGGCGGCGGTGACCTGTCGGCGCACCACCATGAGCGTGGACTGCCAAGTCCGGTTGGTGCGCCAGAGCTCGGCCACGAAGAGCTGGGTGAAGGACGGGTAGCGGGCGATGAAGCCGAGGCCCGCGCGGACCATCGCGTCCAGGGCGTCCACCTGGCCGCCGCCGTCCCGGACCGTCCGCTCGGCCGCCTCCCGCAGAGACGCGGTGAGGAGACCCACCCCGTGCCGCAGCAACTCCTCGAAGAGCACGGACTTGCTCGCGAAGTTGTAGTAGACGGTGCCCTTCGCGACCCCGGCGCGCTCGGCGATCTCGTCGACCGTGGTGGCCGAGAAACCCTGTTCGGCGATGAGGGTGACGGCCGCCTCGTAGAGCTTCTGCCGGGTGGCCTCCCGGCGGGTGCTGCCGCCCGACGGGGCGCTGCTGCTTTCCATGACCCCGATTGTCACAGGCCCACGCGCCCGCGCGGGTACGCGTGGCGGTGTCCTGGGCGGGGTCACAGGCTCAGCTCCGGGTGCAGCCGGTCCAGGGTCCACACCTGGTGGCGGCGCGCGGACAGCGCGGTGAGCGCGAGGGCGCCCGCGGTGAAGCCCGCCAGCACCGCGCACGCCGTCCAGACGGGTTCCGTACCCCCGCCCGTGATGAGCCTGCGCAGCGCCTCGACGACGTAACTCATCGGCAGGAAGGGGTGGATCGCGTTGAAGAAGCCCGGACTGGTCTGCACCGGGTAGGTGCCGCCCGCCGACGTCAACTGGAGCATCAGGAGGGCGAGTACGAGGATCCGGCCCGCCGCTCCGAAGCGGGCGTTGAGCCACTGCACGATCGCCGCGAAACACGCGGCGACCAGGAACAGGAAGCCGACCGTGCCGGCCGCCCGGGTCATCTCCAGGCCGATCGCCCAGTGCAGTACGGCCATCAGGGCGGTCGTCTGGAGCACCCCGACCGCCGCCACCGGCAGCCAGCCCGCCACCGCGATCCGCCACGCCGGGGCGCCCGCGGCGAGGGCGCGCCGGTTCATCGGCGCGATCAGCATGTAGGCCACCATCGCGCCGACCCACAGGGACAGCGGTATGAAGTAGGGGGCGAACCCGGTGCCGTAGTTGGGCGCGTGGTGCAGGTCCCTGGAGGCGAGCTGGACCGGGTCGGCCATCACCCCGGTGCGCCGGTCGCGGTCCTGCTTGTCGTAGTCCGGTATCCGTCCGGCACCGTCGTGCAGCCCGCCGGCGAGCTTCCCGGAGCCGTCGACGAGCTTGTACATTCCGCCGCTCAGGTCCTCGGCGCCCGTCTTGAGCGCGCCGACGCCGCTGTCCAGGTCGGCGGCGCCGCCCTTCGCCGTACCGAGGCCGGAGTGGAGCGTCCTGGCGCCGGCGGCGACCTTGCCCGCGCCCGCGTTCAGGTCGTCGATCCGGGAGACGGCGTCGTCGAGGTCCGCGGAGAGGTGCGGGGCGCGGTCGGCGAGCGCCTGGGCCTGCTTCTGGAGCGTGGCCAGGTTCGTGTCGAGGGTCTTCAGGTCGCCGTTCTGATCGGCCACCAGGGTGTTCACCTCGTCGGCGATCCGTGCCGCGTCGGCCGCCGCGTCCCTGGCCTTCTTCAGGTCGGGGCAGGCGGCGTCCGGGGGCACCGCGTCCGTACAGCGCGTCCCGTAGACGTCGTCGAGCGTGCCTGCGGCGGCGTGGGCCCCCTTGGCGGCGACCGGGGCGGTCTTCACCAGGGTGCGCAGATGGGCGCGGACCGTCCCGGCCGAGTCGGCGACCAGCTGGGCCGTGTCCCCGATGGTCTTCTCGTTGTCCTTCAGGAAGGGGCCCACCTTGTCCGCGACCCCGTCGACCGTGTCGGCGAGGGTCTGGGTGCCCTCGGCGACCCGCTTCGAACCGTCCGCCAGCTCGCCCGCGCCCGAGTCGAGTTTCTTCAGGCCCTTGGACAGCTTGGCGCTGCCCTTCTTGGCGTCCGTCAGCCCGTCGGCGAGGTCCTGGGAGCCCTTCTCCGCCTTTCCGATGCCGCTCTTGAGCTTGTCGGCGCCGTTCGCGGCCTTCACGGTCTCGCCGTGGATGTCGGCGAAGGAGATGAAGATCCGGTCCAGGAAGCTCCGCGACGCCTTCGTGGACGCGGCCGTCCGCACCTCGCTGAAGACCGTGCGCGAGATCTGTCCCACGATGTAGTTGTTCGCGTCGTTGGTGCGCACCTGGAGGGCGCCCGTCTCCGGGTCGTCGCCCGCGCTGGAGGCGATGCGACGGCTGAAGTCGGACGGCATGGTCAGCGACAGGTAGTACGTGCCGTCCTCGACGCCCTCGCGCGCCTCGGCGGAACTCACCTCGCGCCAGGCGAAGGTCCGGCTCGCGCGCAGCCCCTCGGTGATGTCCGCGCCCGCGGTGACCTTCTTCCCGTCGGCGGTCGCCCCCTTGTCGTCGTTCACCAGCGCCACGGGGATACGGTCGAGTCGGCCGTACGGGTCCCAGAAGGACCACAGGTAGAGGGCGCCGTACAGCAGGGGCAGCAGGAGAAGGGCGACCAGGGCGGCGCGCGGCAGCCGCCCCCGGCCGAACCTCCTCAGCTCAAGCGCGGCGAGCCTCGGCGAGCGCATCGGCCGTCTCCTTCCCGTCGGTACGGACCTCTACGGCGTTCTCGGGAGCCTCGTCGCACACGGCCACCACGGTCGTCCCGGTCTCCGCGAGCGACCCCAACATGGCCCAGGCGTCGGCCCGTTCGGGCGCCGAGAGCTTGAGGTCGAGGTCGTCCACCGCCAGCAGCGCCGGCCGCCCCATCAGCGCCAGCGCCACGGAGAGCCGTAGCGCCTCCAGCCGCTCCAGATCCCGTACGGCGGTCCGGGAGCCCTTGGGGAGGGCCTCGCGGTCGAGCCCGGCGGCGGCGAGGGCGGTGTCGATCCGCGCCTTCGCCTCGGCGGCCCGGTCGGCCCGTGGCCGCAGCAGCCCGCGCAGGGGGCCTCCGAACCGCCTTTGCAACAGCGCCCGTTCGCGCAGGTGCTCGCCGACGGTCAGGGCCGGTTCGAGGTCGGTGACACCGTCCACGTGGGCCAGGGCGCCGATCCGGCGGACGGCGGCGAGCTGCTCGGGCAGCGTGCACCCGCCCACCCGGGCGGCCCCCTCGGCGGCCTTCATCCGTCCCGTCAGCGCGAGCAGCAGACAGGTGCGGCCGGATCCAGACGCTCCCCGCACCGCGATCACCGAACCGGGCGGAGCGGTGAACGAGACGTCGCGGAACGCCCAGCCGCGCGGCCCCTTCACCCCGAAACCCTCGGCCTCCACCCGGGCCCCGCTCGTGCCCTCGTCCATGGCTCCCCGCCCCATCAAACTGCACTGACTAGTCAGTGCAAAAACTAACGCGAACCTACGATCGAGGCAAAAGGCCAGGTCAGATCGGATTGTCAGTGGCATACCGCACGATGGGCACATACGGCGCTACCTGACAGGGCGTGCCGTCACACAGACGACAGGAGGTTCGTCATGGCCAACTCGTCCGCAGCCGCCGCCCGTCGGCACCGCGCAACCGGCCCTGCCCCCTCACTGACCGGCCCCCCGAGCGATGTCCACCCGGTCCTCCGCCGGGCCACCGCCCCACCCGCCGCCCTCGACCTCCTCGCCCAGGCCCGCACGGGACTCGACGAGGCGACAGCCCTGGACACGCCGAACGAGCGGTACGCGACGGCCCACCTCGCCGCCCTGCGCACCGCTGCCGCCGTCCTCGCCGCCCGCGCCCGCCCCGAACCACCGTCCCGGCGCCGGCCCCGGATCCGGAGCGCCTGGGAGGTGCTCCCCGAGATCGCGCCCGAACTCGCCGAGTGGAGCGCCCTGTTCGCGGCGGGTGCCCGCCGCCGGGCCCGCGCCGAGGCGGGCATCCAGGGCGCGGCCACCCGCCGCGACGCCGACGACCTGATACGTGACGTGGCGATGTTCCTGCGCCTCGTCGAGCGGATGCTCGTCCTCCAGCCGGTGCTGCCCCAGCCCCGGCCTGACCAGGACCGCGACCGCGTCCGCGACGGCTACGGAGACGTGGCGCGGCCGGGGGACCGGGCCGGATGACGCGGCGGGCCCGGAGCGGCCCGCGCCCCGCCGCCGTCCCGTCCGCCGCGCGAGACGGATGACCGGGCGGGGCGGCCGAGGCAATAGGGTGGAAGGCGCCTGAAGGCTTCCCTCCGCCCGGGTTCGGGCCGGGGAGGCAGACCGTTCGCTCCGCCGTGTCACAGGCGGTGCCGCGCCGAGGAGTCAACTGCCGTGCCGGACCTGAGCCGTCCCCGCGCCTCTCTCCGTACCGCCGTGGTCTGGGAGGTCCTCCAGGACGCTCTCGACCGACGCGTCAAGGCCACGGGACGGGACTCGCTGGACGTCCTCGACACCGGGGGTGGCAGCGGCAACTTCGCGGTGCCCGTCGCCCGCCTCGGCCACCGCGTCACCGTCGTCGACCCCAGCCCGAACGCGCTGTTCGCGTTGGAGCGCAGGGCCGCCGAGGCCGGTGTCGCCGACCGCGTCCGGGGCGTCCAGGGCGACGCCCAGGGCCTCTTCGACGTCGTCGAGCGGGGCGGCTACGACGCGGTGCTGTGCCACGGCGTCCTGGAGTACGTCGACGACCCCGCCGACGCCGTCCGCACGGTGGCGGGCGCGCTGCGTCCCGACGGTGTCCTCAGCCTGCTCGCCGCCGGACTCGGCGGCGCCGTGCTGGCCCGCGCCCTCGCCGGGCACTTCACGGAGGCCCGGCAGGCGCTCGGCGACCCGGACGGCCGTTGGGGCGCCGCCGACCCCGTCCCGCACCGCTTCACCGCTGAGCAGCTCACCGCCGCCGTCGAGGGCGCGGGGCTCCGGGTCGGTTCCGTGCACGGCGTACGGGTCTTCGCCGACCTCGTCCCCGGTGTGCTGGTGGACACCGAGCCCGGCGCCCTGGACGCGCTGCTGAAGCTGGAGGCCGCGGCGGCCGAGCTGCCGGCCTTCCACTCGGTGGCGACCCAGCTCCATGTGCTCGGCGAGACGCGGGCGGCCGCCGGGGCCTGAGCGGCACCCCGTGACGCACCCCTGATCAGGGCCTCGGCCGCAGATGGAGTACGCCACAGGCCCCCCGTACGGGGACCCGGCGCCGTATGATCGAGGGAGACCGCCCGGCATGACGGGACGGCCGTTGGGGAATGGAAGCCTCAGCGAGCCGGAACGCTCATGGCGGGTTCCGGTTGCCAATTGGCGTAGAGGGGCGGGTTTCACGGGGGCGATTCCCTGCCTATCCTGAAGGGACCCCCCGGGTCGCCCCGGCGACTGCACGATGAGGAGGACTCCGTGCCGCTCTCGGAGCACGAGCAGCGAATGCTCGAGCAGATGGAGCGAGCGCTGTACGCCGAAGATCCCAAGTTCGCGACAGCGCTTGAGGGCAACGGCCTGCGCACGTACACCCGGCGACGGGTCTACCAGGCCGTGGCCGGCTTCCTCGTGGGTATCGCGCTCCTCATGGCCGGCATGGTCGCGAAGCAGATTTGGGTCAGCGTGGTGGGGTTCCTCGTCATGCTGGGCTGTGCGGTACTCGCCGTCACCGGTTGGCGCAAGGCTCCCAAGCCGGGCGAACAGCCCGTCGCCGGCGCCCCGCAGGCCCGTCGTCAGGGCCGGCAGCGGCGCTCCGTGATGGACCGGATCGAGCAGCGCTGGCAGCGCCGTCGGGACGAGCAACAGGGCCAGTAGGGCCCGCCCTCCCCAGAACACGGAACGAGGGGTGACCACCGCACCGGTGGTCGCCCCTTCCGCATGCCCCGCCTCGCGCGGCGCGCCGCCCCTCGCCCACCGGGCCCGTCCCGGCCCGTCCCCAGCACCGGCTCGCCCAAGACCGGTCCCTCACCCGCGCTATGACCCCCGACGGACAGACACCGGGAACAGCACCTGCTCCGGGAACAGCACCGGCTCCGGGAGCAGCACCGGGCTCTGGAACTACACGGGCTCGCGGAGCAGCACCGGTTCTCGGAGCCGCACGGGCATCTGGAACGACACTGGCCCCTGGAACAGCACAGCCCCTCGGAACAGCCGGGCTCTCGGAACAGCCGGGTTCCCGGAACAGCACAAGGCCCCGGTGCCCCGTACCTCTCTGGCTGCCGGGGCCCAGGCCCGCGCGTGCGACTCGCCCCCTGCGGGACGGCCGGCCTCTCTCAGCCGCGCTGTCCCGACGGCTTGCGCAGCGTCGGGCGGGCCGCCGCCGCGCGGGCCGTGACCGATGTCCACCAGGCCGACGCCGCCCACACCACCCGTACGGTCGAGCGCGGGGCGAGCAGCGCCCGCAGCCTCGTCGCACGGCCGGCCGTGGTCCGGAACCCGGCGATCACCTGGCGCACGTCCGCCGCCAGCCCGGCCGTCAGACGGGGCCGGGGTGCGTAGAGGACCTGCTCCACCGCGTCCGCCACCCGGTGCACCGCTGCCACCGCCGTCGGATCGAGCCGCCCGAGCCCGGTGATCCGGGCCGCGGCCTGGCGCGGGGTCTGCGACTCGTCGGGAGTGATCCCGAAGTCCCAGGCGGTATCGGTCAGTTCGGCCCAGACGGCGAGGGTGTGCGGTGCCGCGTCCGCTTCCGTACGGCCGTGCGCGCCGAGCCGTACGGCCCGGGTGCGCCGCCGCCACAGCGACGGCGCGAACGGCACCAGCAGCGCGACCAGGCCCCCCAGCGACCAGGCCAGCGCCCCGTATCCGCGCAGTCCGCCGTCGCCCGTGACCGCCGTGGCCGCCGCGGACCGGCTCGGGCAGGCCTCCAGCTTCCGCTCCTGCGCGGTGCAGCTCTGGCCCGCGGAGGGCGCGGTCGACGGCGCCGCGGTCGACGCCTTGGAGGGGAGCGCCGGGTCCGGCACGGAACTGTCCGGCGAGTCCGACTGGGTGTACGACGGGACCGAGCCGCGGTTCGGCGTCGGCTCGAAGCGGGTCCACCCCACCCCCTGGAAGTAGAGCTCGGGCCAGGCGTGCGCGTCCTTCAGGCCCACCGAGACCGTGCCGTCCGCCTGCGGCGTGCCGGGCGCGAAGCCCACCGCGACCCGGGCCGGTATGCCCAGGGTGCGGGCCATCGCCGCCATCGCGAAGGAGAAGTGGACGCAGAAGCCCCGCTTGTCCCGCAGGAAGCGCGCGATCGCGTTCGCACCGGTGCCGACCTGCACCTGGGTGTCGTACTGGAAGCCGCCCGTCACCGCGAAGTAGTCCTGAAGCTTGACCGCCTCCTGGTAGTGGCTGTTCGAGCCTGAGGTGATCTCGCGTGCGGTCCTGGCCACCACCGCCGGCAGCGCGTCCGGCACCTTGGTGTACTCGCGTCTCACCGCCGCCGGCGGCTCGGGCGCCGCGGCCAACTGCTCCGCGGTCGGCCGCACTTGGACGCTGTTGACCTGGTACGTCGCCCCGCGCGTGTTCTGCCCGCGGTCGCCGACGATCGTCATGCCGACCGGCTCGTAGCGCCAGCTGCCGTCGATCTGCACGCCGCTCGGCGGGTACGGCATCGGCAGCCAGTCCTGCGCGTACCAGTCCGCGGCCGAGATCCGCGTCTGGATCTCGGCGCGCTTGACGTCGGCGGCGAGGCCGGTCGGGGTGGGGAACGGGTTCGGGACGCCGACGATGTGCCGCTGGGACGGCTTCCAGGTGGTGCCGTCGAAGTCGTCCAGGGAGACGATCCGCAGATACAGGTCGGAGACGTCGTCCGAGTTGGTGCGCAGGGAGAGCACCTGGCGGTCCTCGCCCACGTTCAGGCTGTCGCGCAGGGACACCAGCGGGTTCACCGCGGAGATCGTGCCGCCACCCCCGTTGCCCGCGCCCACTCCGGTCCCCGCGGCGTCCAGCAGACCGCCCGAGACGGTGGGCAGCGGGAGGAGGGCGACGGCCAGCGCGACCGCGCCGATCCGCCGCCCGGTGCGGACCGGCGCGAGCGGGCCCGAGGACTCCGCGCCCGGCGTGGTGCGCGGTGCGCCGCCGAAGACCCGGCCCCACTGCGCGAGCCGGTCGCGCCCCTCGGCGAGGAGAAGCATCAGGTAGCCGCCGGCCGCGAGCAGGAACCACAGCCAGTCGGCTCCGCTGTCGGACAGCCCCGCGGCCACCGAGTACAGCGCGAGCAGCGGCAGGCCGGCCGGGGCCGCGCTGCGGAAGGTGACCGCCAGCGTGTCCACCGCGAGGCCGATCACCAGCACACCGCCGATCAGCATCAGCCGGATGCCGTCGGAGAGCGGGGCGGGGATCGCGTACCGCGAGACGTCGTCGCCGCCCTGCTGGAGCAGATCGGCGAGGTGCCGGAAGGCCTCGGGCCCCGGAACCAGCCCGGCGAGGGCCTGCTCCCGGGCGAAGACCAGGGTCATCATCAGCAGCGTGACCAGGGCCTGGGACGCGACGGTCAGCGGCCGGGGCAGCGGGACCCGCCGGGTGGCCGCGCCCACGCCGGTCTGGACCGCCAGCAGGAAGGCGGCCTGAATGATCCAGGTCGCCGGGGAGACCAGGGGCAGCAGCGCGCAGGCCGTCAGCAGGGTGGCCGCCGCGGCGCACAGCGCCAGTCGTGCCCGCCCGCTCATGACCATCCCTCCCCGCCGCCGGCCGCCGCCACGCCGTTGCGCTCGCGGTCGGCGCGGCGCCACAACTCGGCCAGGGACGCGCCGCGCTCCACGCTCAGCGCCGTCCAGCCCGCTTCCCGCAGCGGCCGCAGCCGTTCCTCCCGCTGGTCGAGGCCGCCGGGGCCGGGCACGTCGGTCGCCTCCCGCACCCACGCGTCGCTCTCCAGGACGAAGGCGAGGGCGCCGCCGCTGCGCTGGCGCATCCGGGTCACCACCGTGGCCTGCTCCTCGTCGAGGTCGCCGAAGAAGGCCACCAGGAGTCCCTCGTTCCCGCCGCGCAGCACGTCGTAGGCCCGGGACAGGCCCGCGCCGTCCGAGTGGTCGATCACCGCCAGGGTGTCCATCATCAGCCCCGCCGCGTCGGCCGACTCCTGGCTCGCGCCCGCGAACCCGTCGGCGCCCTCGGCCGGCACCGAGGTACCGGTGTCGGTCAACAGCCTTACGGAGAAGCCGCGTTCGAGCATGTGCACCAGGACGGAGGCGGCGCCGGAGACGGCCCACTCGAAGGGCGAGTCGGGGCCCGCGCCCGCGAAGCCGATGCCCCGGGTGTCGAGGAGGACGGTGCAGCGGGCGCGCTGGGGCTGCTCCTCGCGGCGCACCATCAGCTCGCCGTAGCGGGCGGTGGAGCGCCAGTGCACCCGGCGCAGGTCGTCGCCGTAGCGGTAGCCGCGCGGGATCACGTCGTCCTCGCCCGCGAGGGCCAGCGAACGCTGCCGTCCGTCGCCGTACCCCTTGGCCTCGCCGCTGAGGCGGACCGGGGGCAGCGCCTCCACGCGCGGGATCACCGTCAGGGTGTCGAACGTCGAGAAGGAGCGCGTCAGTTCGCACATCCCGAACGGGTCCGTCAGCCGCAGCTGGAGCGGGCCCAGCGGATAGCGGCCGCGCAGATCGGAGCGGACCCGGTAGGAGACCTCGCGTCGGCCGCCCGCCTCCACCCGGTCCAGGACGAACCGGGGGCGCGGGCCGAGCACGTACGGCACCCGGTCCTGGAGCATCAGCAGGCCCGTGGGCAGCCGCGAGACGTTGTCCATCCGCAGGTGGACGCGGGCCTCGGAACCGGCGGGCACGCGCGCGGGGGAGAGCCGCCGGCTGCCGGCGACCCGGTAGCGGGTGCGGTAGAGCACGGTCGCGCAGATCAGGGGCAGCACGGCGAGCAGCAGTCCGACCCGGAGCAGATCGCTCTGCCCGAGGACGTACGCGCAGATGGCGGCGGCGATACCGGCGGCCAGGAAGGAACGGCCCCGGGTGGTCAGCCCGGCCAGGGCCGTACGGACGCCGCCCCTGCCCTCCTGGTCGGCCGCCGCCTCGCCGGGGGCCATCACAGCCTCCGGCGCGGCGGCCGGCCGTAGGCCCCGAGGCCCGCTCCGCTCTGCGCGGCGGGCGCCGCGGGCACGGGGGTGCGCTGGAGGATCTCCTGGACCACCTGCTCGGCCGTACGGCGGTTCAACTGGGCCTGGGCGGTGGGCAGCAGCCGGTGCGCGAGCACCGCGACGGCGAGCGCCTGGAGGTCGTCCGGCAGCGCGTACTCCCGGCCGCTGAGCGCGGCCGACGCCTTCGCGGCGCGCAGCAGATGCAGGGTGGCGCGCGGTGAGGCGCCGAGTCGGAGGTCGGGGTGGGTACGGGTGGCCGCGACCAGGTCGACCGCGTATCTGCGCACCGGATCGGCGACATGGACGCCGCGGACCGCCTCGACGAGCTTGACGATGTCGTGTGCGTGCGCCACGGGCTGGAGGTCGTCCAGCGGGCTCGCCCCGCCGTGCACGTCCAGCATCTGCAACTCGGCCTCGGCGCTGGGGTACCCGATGGAGACGCGGGCCATGAAGCGGTCGCGCTGGGCCTCGGGCAGCGGGTACGTGCCCTCCATCTCGACCGGGTTCTGCGTGGCCACCACCATGAAGGGGCTGGGCAGTTCGTAGGTCTGGCCGTCGATGGTGACCTGGCGCTCCTCCATCGACTCCAGGAGGGCGGACTGGGTCTTCGGCGAGGCGCGGTTGATCTCGTCGCCGATCACGATCTGCGCGAAGATGGCGCCCGGCTTGAACTCGAAGTCGCGGCGCTGCTGGTCCCAGATCGACACACCCGTGATGTCCGACGGCAGCAGGTCGGGGGTGAACTGGATGCGCCGCACGGAACAGTCGATCGACCGTGCCAGTGCCTTGGCGAGCATCGTCTTGCCCACACCCGGGACATCCTCGATCAGAAGATGTCCCTCGGCGAGCAACACGGTCAGCGAAAGCCGTACGACCTCGGGCTTGCCCTCGATCACTCCTTCCACCGAACTGCGCACACGCTCCGCAGTGGCGGTCAGATCTGTGAGGCTCGCTCGATCGTCATAGGTCGTCACCCGGCCCTCCTCGGCCCGTTCTTTCCATGGGCCGACGCCTGTGATGCGGACCGGCCCACCCCGAAACACGGACACCGCGCGGAAAAAGTTCCGCGCGACGCCACAACCGCATTGTTGTTGCCGTTACCGGTTCGTGTCACTCGCCTGTGGACAACTGCCCGCACTTTGTCGGGCCTTACGACCTTTTGGGTGGTCCGCAAGCAAGCTGTTCTCGGGGTGGGAAGACCGTTCAGGCAGGGTCGATCTCGCGCAGCAGACCGGTCTTGACGTCGAAGACGAAGCCGCGCACGTCGTCGGTGTGCGGGAGGAAGGGCGAGGTCCGCACGCGCTCCATCGACTGCCGTACGTCCTGGTCGACGTCCCGGAAGGCCTCCACGGCCCAGGCCGGGCGCTGGCCGACCTCCAGCTCCAGCTCGTGCCGGAACTCCTCGGTGAGGGACTCCATGCCGCAGCCGGTGTGGTGGATGAGGACGACGCTGCGGGTGCCGAGCGCCCGCTGGCTGATGGTGAGTGAGCGGATCACGTCGTCGGTGACCACACCGCCCGCGTTCCGGATGGTGTGGCAGTCGCCGAGCTGGAGGCCGAGAGCGGCGTGCAGGTCGAGACGGGCGTCCATGCAGGCCACCACGGCGACGCGCAGGACCGGGCGGGCGTCCATCCCGGGGTCGCCGAAGGCGGCGGCGTACTGTGCGTTCGCCTCGACGAGGCGGTCCGTCACGGTCCCACCGTCTGGTATGGCGCCTTCGGGCTCTGTGGTTACGGATGCGGAGGTCGTCATACCTATGACGATACTGGTCACCGCTGGTTCGGTCATGGAGCGGGAGTGGAAAAAGCGCGTCATCGCATCCTCTTGTGAGGTAACCCACACGGTGGCGGAGGTGCACCCTTACGGGGGGTTATTCCCCTTTTGAGGCTTCGCATTCACCCCGACCCGCGACGCGCAGGCCGATTGATTGACCGCGAGACACGGTGGACTAAAGTGACGCGAAGCGGGAGGCGAGGCCCTCCCTGCTGGACTGACTTCCCCGAGGACCCCGGCGACTTTCCGGGTTCTTCACGCGTGCGCGGCGCGCACGTACGGCTCGGCCTCCTCCCGCTCCCGGTCGGCCGACGCTTCCGGCGCCGGCCGGTCTCGTTACCTCCGCGAGCGGGCGGGTACCCGGCGGTGCGTGCGACCCCGCCGGACCTGAGAGGGCCCAGAAGCCGATGGAGATGGAGCGCGCGGCGCGTTCGGACAAGGGCGGCGGCCGGCCGGAGGGACAGAGCCGCCACGTCCCGGTGATGCTCCAGCGGTGTCTGGACCTGCTCGCCCCCGCCCTGGAGCGGCCCGGAGCGGTGGTCGTCGACTGCACCCTCGGACTCGGCGGCCACAGCGAGGCCCTGCTCACCCGGTTCCCCGAGGCCCGGCTCGTCGCCCTCGACCGCGACAAGGAGGCCCTGCGCCTCTCCGGCGAGCGGCTGGCCCCCTTCGGTGAGCGCGCCACCCTGGTGCACGCCGTCTACGACGAACTGCCCGCCGTACTCGACCGGCTCGGCGTCCCGCGCGTCCAGGGCGTCCTCTTCGACCTCGGCGTCTCCTCCATGCAGCTCGACGAGGCCGACCGCGGCTTCGCCTACGCCCAGGACGCCCCCCTCGACATGCGCATGGACCAGACGACCGGCATCAGCGCCGCCGAGGTCCTCAACACCTACCCGCCCGGCGAACTCGTGCGGATCCTGCGGGCGTACGGCGAGGAGAAACAGGCCAAGCGGATCGTCTCCGCGGTCGTACGGGAACGCGACAAGGACCCCTTCGACACCAGCGCGCGGCTCGTCGAGCTGATCCGCGACGCGCTGCCGCAGGCCGCCAAGCGCACCGGCGGCAACCCGGCCAAGCGCACCTTCCAGGCGCTGCGCATCGAGGTCAACGGCGAACTGTCCGTCCTGGAGCGGGCGATCCCCGCCGCGGTCAAGACGCTAGCCGTGGACGGACGGATCGCCGTCCTGTCGTACCACTCGCTCGAAGACCGCCTGGTGAAGCAGGTGTTGGCGGCCGGTGCCGCCAACACCGCGCCGCCCGGGCTGCCGGTCGTCCCCGAGCGGTTCCAGCCGCGGCTCAAGCTCCTGACGCGCGGTGCCGAACTTCCCACCGAGGAAGAGGTCGCCGAGAACCGACGGGCGGCCCCGGCGCGGCTGCGCGGGGCCCAGCGCATCAGGGAGGACGCCGAGTGACGCAGGCGCAGGGGGAGCCGGGGGACGGATCGCCACGCAGGTCCCGTACGTCCGAGATCCCCACCCCGGGGAGCGTGAGGTGAGCCGGAAACCCGAACTGAGGGGCAGGGGTGCCCGGCTCGCGCGGCTCTTCCCGGCCGGACCGGGGCAGGCGGCCCGCACCCCGTTCGTCCTCCTGGTGGTGCTGCTCCTCGGCGGCGGCCTCATCGGGCTGCTGGTGCTGAACTCGGCGCTCAGCGAAGGGGCGTTCAAACTGGACGACCTCCAGAAGCGGACCAAGAACCTCACCGACGAGGAACAGGCCCTGCAACGTGACGTCGACGCCTACTCGGCCCCCGACGCCCTCCAGCGCCGCGCCCACGAACTCGGCATGGTCCCCGGCGGCGACCCCGCCTTCCTGGACCCGAACGGCACCGTCCGGGGCGTCCCCGAAACCGCGGGCGCCCTCGGCACCGCCGTGCGCACCCCGCTCGTGCTCGCCCCCGAGGCACTCGTCAACCGCACCGGCACCGGCACGGCACCGGCCCGGACCCTGGTCGCCCCGCCGGCCCCGGCGAGCCCGCCTGCTCTGCCCCGGACCCGGGTCGCCCCGCCGGTCCAGGCCACCCCGCCGGCCCCGGCCTGGACCCCGGCCGCCTCGCCGGCCCTCGCCGTGACCCACTCCCCGGTACCGCCCATCCCGACCCCGACCCCCGGCAGGTGACGGAAGTGTCCGACAGGGAACCGCCGCGCCGCCGCGTGCCAGGACCCGCGAGGCCCGCCCGCCCCGACGCCCGGCGCCGCCCCGGGCCGGGCGCCCGCCCGCCCCGCCGCCCGACCCCGCCCCGTCCGGCGGCGCCGGGCGCTCTCCGGCTCGGCAGCCCCCGCCCCCGGCTGCGCATGATCAGCCTCGGGCTGACCCTGGTGCTCATCGCGTTCGTCGTACGACTCCTCCAGGTGCAGGCGGTGGACGCGAGCGCCTACGCCGCCAAGGCCGCGCAGAACCGGTACGTCGACTACGTACTGGCCGCCGAGCGCGGCGAGATCACCGACCGCTCCGGAGTGGCCCTCGCCAACAGCGTGGACGCCTACACGATCACCGCGGACCCCACCCTCTTCACCCGCGCACAGCTGAAGGTCGACGACGGCCCCGAACAGGCCGCCGCCCTCCTCGCCCCCATCCTCGGGGTGGACCAGGCGGGGCTCGCCAAGAAGCTCCGGCCCGGCAACAAGGAGCTGCGCTACGTCGTGCTCGCCGACCGCCAGAGCCCGCAGGTGTGGAAGCAGATCAAGGACCTGCGCTCCGCCCTGATCACCAAGGCGGCCGCCGGCAGCGGCACGGTCAACGTCCTCGCCGGTGTCCTCGCCGTCCCCACCACCAAGCGCGTGTACCCCAACGGCGACCTCGCCGCCGGGATACTGGGCTGGGTCAACGCCGACGGCAAGGGCGGCGGCGGGGTCGAGCAGCAGCTGAACTCCGCGCTCTCCGGCAAGGACGGCAAGGTCCGCTACGCGCAGTCCGGCGGCATCCAGGTGGCCACCGCGGGCTCCGCCGAGACGCCGGCGGTGCCCGGTTCCGACGTGGAGCTGACCATCGACCGCGACATCCAGTGGGCCGCGCAGAACGCGATCACCGAACAGGTGCGCAAGTCCAAGGCGGACCGCGGCTACGTGGTGGTGCAGGACACCCGCACCGGACAGATCCTCGCCATGGCCGACTCGCCCGGCTTCGACCCCAACGACCTCTCCCACGCCGACTCGGCCGCCCTGGGCAACGCGGCGCTCCAGGACGCCTACGAGCCCGGTTCCACCGCCAAGGTCATGACGATGGCCGCCGTACTCCAGGAGAACGCCGCCACCCCGCTGACGCATGTCGTCGTACCCAACCGGCTGCACCGCGGCGACCGGCTCTTCCAGGACGACATCGACCACGCCACCTGGAACCTGACGCTCAACGGCGTCCTCGCCAAGTCCAGCAACATCGGCACCATCCTGGCGGCCGGCCAGCTCGGCAAGACGCAGCCGCAGGCGAACAAGGTCCTCTACTCGTATCTGCGCAAGTTCGGCATCGGCAGGCCCACCGGGCTCGACTTCCCCGGCGAGACGAGCGGCATCCTCGCGCCCGCCGACAAGTGGTCCACCTCGCAGCAGTACACGATCCCTTTCGGCCAGGGCATGTCCCTCAACGCGGTGCAGGCGGCCTCCGTCTACTCCACGGTCGCCAACGGCGGAGTCCGCGTCGAACCCTCCCTGGTGCGCGGCACCAAGGGTCCCGACGGCCGCTTCACCCCCGCCGCCGAGCCCGCGAAGACCAGGGTCGTCAGCGCGAAGACGGCCAAGTCCCTGGCCCAGATGCTGGAGTCCGTCGTCGACGACGAGCAGGGCACCGGCGGCAAGGCAGCGATCCCCGGCTACCGGGTCGCGGGCAAGACCGGTACCGCCAACCGGGTGGATCCGGCCACCGGCAAGTACAAGGGCTACACCTCGTCGTTCGCCGGGTTCGCGCCCGCCGACAACCCGCGCGTCACCGTCTACTGCGCCATCCAGAACGCCACCAGCGGCAGCTACTTCGGCGGCCAGATCTGCGGACCGATCTACAAGCAGGTGATGGAGTTCGCCCTGAAGACCCTCCAGGTCCCGCCCACCGGGGCGAAGGCCGCGAATCTGCCCGTCTCCTTCACGCCCTGACCGGCGCAACCAGCCAGGAATGCCCGTGACCATGATCACTCCCGACGCCGGGAACCAGGGCGCGCCAAGCCCCTCGCTTCGCTCCGGGGCGGGTGCGCCCGGTACGCTCACCGCCGTGCCACACCCTGATCAGATCCAAACCCCCCGGAAGGGCGTTTCCGTGACATACCCGGGGCCGCCCAGGCCGGCGCAGGTCTCCGCAACACCCCTCGCGGAGCTGGCCGATCAGCTGGGCGCCGCCGCGCCGACGATGAGCGCGGAGGTCACCGGCATCACCCACGACTCGCGCGCCGTCCGCCCGGGCGACCTGTACGCCGCCCTGCCCGGCGCCCGGTTGCACGGAGCGGACTTCGTCGCGCAGGCCGCCGGTCTCGGCGCGGTCGCCGTCCTGACCGACCCGGCCGGCGCCGACCGCGCCGCCGCGACCGGCCTGCCGGTCCTGGTCGTCGACGACCCGCGTGGACGGATGGGCGGACTCGCCGCCACCCTCTACGGCCGCCCCGGCAGCGATCTGCTCCAGGTCGGCATCACCGGCACCTCAGGCAAGACGACCACCGCCTATCTCGTCGAGGGCGGCCTGCGGACGGTCCGCTCCACCGGCCTGATCGGCACGGTCGAGACCCGCATCGGCGACGAGCGCATCAAGTCCGAGCGCACCACGCCCGAAGCGACCGATCTCCAGGCCCTGTTCGCGGTCATGCGCGAGCGCGGGGTGGACGCGGTCGCCATGGAGGTCTCCAGCCACGCGCTGGTCCTCGGCCGGGTCGACGGCTGCGTCTTCGACATCGCCGTCTTCACCAACCTCAGCCCGGAGCACATGGAGTTCCACTCCGGCATGGAGGACTACTTCCAGGCCAAGGCGCGGCTGTTCACTCCGGAACGCAGCCGGTCCGGCGTGGTCAACCTCGACGACGAGTACGGCCGCAGACTCACCGCGCAGGCCACGGTCCCCGTGGTCACCTTCTCCGCCGAGGGCCGCCCGGACGCCGACTGGCGCGCCGAGGACGTCGAAGTCGGCCCGCTGGACTCGACGTTCACCGCAGTCGGCCCCAAGGGCGAGCGGATCAGCGCCCGTTCACCGCTGGCCGGCTCCTTCAACGTGGCCAACACCCTCGCCGCGATCGCCGCCCTGGCCACCGCGGGGCTCGACCCGCAGCTCGCCGCCGACGGCATCGCCGCCGTACCGGGCGTACCGGGGCGCCTGGAGCGGGTCGACGCGGGACAGCCGTACCTCGCGGTGGTCGACTACGCGCACAAGACGGACGCCGTCGAGTCGGTGCTGCGGGCGCTGCGCAAGGTCACCGAGGGCAGCCTGCACGTCGTCATCGGCTGCGGCGGCGACCGGGACCGCACCAAGCGCGGGCCGATGGGCGCCGCCGCGGCCCGGCTCGCCGACACCGCCGTACTGACCTCCGACAACCCCCGCTCCGAGGACCCCCTCGCGATCCTCGCGGCCATGCTGGAGGGCGCCGCGTCCGTGCCCGCGCACGAGCGCGGCGAGGTCCAGGTCTTCGAGGACCGGGCCGCCGCCGTCGCCGCCGCCGTCGCCCGGGCCCGCCCCGGGGACACCGTGCTGGTCGCCGGCAAGGGCCACGAGCAGGGCCAGGACATCGCCGGAGTGGTCCGCCCCTTCGACGACCGCCAAGTGCTCCGCGAAGCTATCCAGAAGACCCAGGGATGAATTTGTGATCGCCCTCTCTCTCGCCGAGATCGCAGAAGTCGTCGGCGGGCAGACGCACGACATACCGGATCCGTCCGTCCAGGTCACCGGACCGGTGGTCCGCGACTCCCGGGAGGTGCGGCCCGGCAGCCTCTTCGTCGCCTTCGCCGGCGAGCGCGTCGACGGCCACGACTTCGCGGCCCAGGTCGTCGGGGCGGGCGCGACGGCGGTGCTGGCCGCCCGGCCGGTGGGCGTCCCCGCGATCGTCGTGGACGACGTCCAGAGCGCCCTCGGCGCCCTCGCCCGGCACGTCGTACGCCGGCTCGGCGCGACGCTGGTGGCCCTCACCGGCTCGGCGGGCAAGACCAGCACCAAGGACCTCATCGCCCAGGTGCTCGCCCGCAAGGCGCCCACGGTCTTCACGCCGGGCTCGCTCAACAACGAGATCGGGCTGCCGCTGACCGCGCTGAGCGCCACCGAGGAGACGAGGTTCCTCGTCCTGGAGATGGGCGCCCGGGGTATCGGTCACATCCGGTACCTGGCGGGTCTCACCCCGCCGAGAATCGGTCTCGTGCTCAACGTCGGCACCGCCCACATCGGCGAGTTCGGCGGCCGCGAACAGATCGCACAGGCAAAGGGCGAACTCGTCGAGGCCCTTCCCCCGGCCGAGGACGACGGCGTCGCGATCCTCAACGCCGACGATCCGCTCGTACGGGCCATGGCATCCCGTACGAAGGCGAAGGTGATCCTTTTCGGAGAGTCCGGCGAAGCGGACGTACGGGCCGAGAACGTGCGACTCACGGACAGCGGACAGCCCGCCTTCAGGCTCCGCACACCCTCCGGTGCAAGCGACGTGACCATGCGCCTGTACGGTGAGCACCACGTGTCGAACGCGCTCGCCGCGGCCGCCGTCGCCCATGAGCTGGGCATGTCCGCAGACGAGATCGCCACCGCGCTCTCCGAGGCGGGCTCCCTCTCCCGCTGGCGCATGGAGGTCACCGAGCGCCCGGACGGCGTGACCATCGTCAACGACGCCTACAACGCGAACCCCGAGTCCATGCGAGCCGCCCTGCGCGCGCTCGCGGCAATGGGCAGAGGGCGGCGGACCTGGGCGGTGCTCGGCAAGATGGCCGAGCTCGGGGACGAGGCGCTCGCCGAGCACGACGCGGTCGGACGGCTCGCCGTCCGGCTCAATGTCGGCAAGCTCGTCGCGGTCGGGGGCAGGGAAGCGTCCTGGCTGCAACTGGGCGCATATAACGAGGGTTCGTGGGGTGAGGAGTCGGTGCACGTGTCCGACGCACAGGCGGCGGTCGACCTGTTGCGCAGCGAGTTGCGCCCGGGAGACGTCGTGCTCGTGAAGGCGTCCCGTTCGGTAGGCCTCGAAAGCGTTGCGCAGGCGCTGCTGGAGACCGGTGCCGCGGGCGGGGGCGATGTCCGATGATGAAGCAGATCCTCTTCTCGGGCGTCATCGGTCTCTTCCTGACGCTGGGCGGCACCCCGCTGCTGATCAAGCTGCTGGCCCGCAAGGGCTACGGCCAGTACATCCGTGACGACGGCCCGCGCGAGCACGCCAGCAAGCGCGGTACGCCGACGATGGGCGGTATCGCCTTCATCTTCGCGACGGTCGCCGCGTACTTCCTCTCCAAGGTCATCACCGGCTACGCCCCGACCTACTCGGGCGTGCTGGTGCTCGGCCTGATGGTCGGCATGGGCCTGGTCGGCTTCCTCGACGACTACATCAAGATCGTCAAGCGGCGTTCGCTGGGCCTGCGGGCCAAGGCGAAGATGGCCGGTCAGCTGATCGTGGGCATCAGCTTCGCGGTGCTCGCGCTCCAGTTCAAGGACGCCCGGGGCAACACCCCGGCCTCGACGAAGCTGTCGTTCATCACCGACTTCGGCTGGAAGATCGGCCCGATCCTCTTCGTCGTCTGGGCGCTCTTCATGATCCTGGCGATGTCGAACGGCGTGAACCTGACGGACGGTCTGGACGGCCTCGCCACCGGCGCCTCCGTGCTCGTCTTCGGCGCCTACACCTTCATCGGCGTATGGCAGTTCCAGGAGTCCTGCGCCAACGCGCAGACCCTGACCAACCCCAACGCCTGTTACGAGGTCCGCGATCCGCTCGACCTCGCGGTCATCGCCTCCGCCCTGATGGGGGCCTGTCTCGGCTTCCTGTGGTGGAACACCTCGCCGGCCAAGATCTTCATGGGCGACACCGGTTCGCTCGCCCTCGGCGGTGTCCTGACGGGGCTGGCGATCCTCTCCCGCACCGAGCTCCTCGTGGCGATCATGGGCGGCCTCTTCGTCCTCATCACGATGTCCGTCGTGATCCAGGTCGGCTCCTTCAAGCTCACCGGCAAACGGGTCTTCCGAATGGCGCCCCTCCAGCACCACTTCGAACTCAAGGGCTGGTCGGAAGTGCTCGTGGTGGTCCGCTTCTGGATCATCCAGGGCATCTGCGTGATCGTCGGCCTGGGCATCTTCTACGCGGGATGGGCGGCCGACAAGTGACCGACGGGCAGGGGATCTCCTGGGAGGGCAAGCACGTCACCGTCGCCGGACTCGGTGTCTCCGGAATGCCGGCGGCCAGGGTCCTGCACGGCCTGGGCGCGGTCGTCACAGTAGTGAACGACGGCGACGACGAACGCTCCCGCACCCAGGCCGCCGAACTGGAGGCGCTCGGCGTCACCGTGCGGCTCGGCGACGGAGCGACCCTGCCCGACGGCACCGAACTCGTCGTCACCACCCCCGGCTGGCAGCCCGACAAGCCGCTGTTCACCGCGGCCCGGAAGGCCGGCGTGGAGATCTGGGGCGATGTGGAACTGGCCTGGCGGCTGCGCGGCCTGGGCGGTGGCGAACCGGCGCCCTGGCTCGCCGTCACCGGCACCAACGGCAAGACCACCACGGTCCGGATGCTCGCCTCGATCCTCGAAGCGGCGGGCCTGCGCACGGCGGCCGTCGGCAACATCGGGGTCTCGCTCCTCGACGCGGTACTCGGCGAGGAGCGCTACGACGTACTCGCCGTGGAGCTGTCCAGCTACCAGCTCCACTGGGCGCCCTCGCTGCGCGCCCACTCCGCCACCGTGCTCAACCTCGCCCCCGACCATCTCGACTGGCACGGCTCCATGGAGGCGTACGCCGCCGACAAGGGCCGTGTCTACGAAGGCAATCGGGTCGCCTGCGTCTACAACCTCGCCGACCCGGCCACCGAGCGCCTCGTCCGCGAGGCCGACGTCGAGGAGGGCTGCCGGGCCGTCGGATTCACCCTGGGCAGCCCCGCGCCGTCCCAACTCGGCGTCGTGGACGGCATTCTGGTCGACCGTGCCTTCGTCGAGGACCGGCAGCACAACGCCCAGGAACTGGCGGAGATCTCCGACATCGACCCGCCCGTCCCGCACAACATCGCCAACGCCCTCGCGGCGGCGGCCCTGGCCCGCGCCTTCGGGGTGCCCGCCAAGGCCGTACGCGACGGACTGCGGGCCTTCACGCCCGACGCCCACCGCATCTCGCACGTCGCCGAAGTGGACGGTGTCGCCTACGTCGACGACTCCAAGGCCACCAACACCCATGCGGCGCAAGCCTCGTTGGCGGCCTACGAGTCGGTCGTGTGGATCGCGGGCGGCCTCGCCAAGGGCGCGACCTTCGACGAGCTGGTCGCCGCGTCGGCGAAGCGGCTGCGGGGCGTGGTCCTCATCGGCGCCGACCGGGCGCTCATCCGGGAAGCCCTGGCGCGACACGCCCCGGAAGTACCCGTCGTCGACCTCGAACGGACCGACACTGGGGCGATGCCCGCGGCGGTCCAGGAGGCCCGGCGGCTCGCGTCCCGGGGCGACACGGTGCTCCTCGCCCCGGCCTGCGCCTCCATGGACATGTTCGCCAACTACAACAAGCGCGGTGACGCGTTCGCCCAGGCGGTTCGCGAACTCGGCGCCTGACCGAGCCAAGCGGAGGCGCTGATGCCCAGTAGCCGTACCGGCCGTCCGCCCGTGGAGCAGCGGCGGGCCCCCAGAAGGCCCGCCGCCGCCCGGACCGTCCGTGACAACCCCGTGGCCCGCCTCCACGACCGCGCGCGCAGAGCCTGGGACCGGCCGCTGACCGCCTACTACCTGATCGCCGGCGGCAGCGTACTGATCACCGTGCTCGGCCTGGTCATGGTCTACTCGGCCTCCCAGATCACCGCGCTCCAACTGTCGTTGCCGGGCTCGTACTTCTTCCGCAAGCAGTTCCTCGCCGCCTCCATCGGCGGGGTGCTGCTGCTGGTCGCCTCGCGGATGCCGGTCCGGCTGCACCGGGCGCTGGCCTATCCGATCCTCGCCGGCGCCGTCTTCATGATGGCGCTGGTGCAGGTGCCCGGCGTGGGGATGTCGGTCAACGGCAACCAGAACTGGATCTCCCTCGGCGGCTCCTTCCAGATCCAGCCCAGCGAGTTCGGCAAGCTCGCCCTCGTGCTGTGGGGCGCCGACCTGCTGGCCCGCAAGCAGGACAAGGCGATGCTGGCCCAGTGGAAGCACATGCTGGTGCCGCTGGTGCCGGCCGCGTTCATGCTGCTCGGGCTGATCATGCTCGGCGGCGACATGGGTACGGCGATCATCCTCACGGCGATCCTGTTCGGCCTGCTCTGGCTGGCCGGCGCCCCGACCCGGCTCTTCGTCGGCGTGCTGTCCATCGCCGCCACGCTCGGTGTGATCCTCATCAAGACCAGCCCGAACCGGATGGCCCGGCTCGCCTGCATCGGTGCCACCGAGCCGAAGGCCGGGACCACCGACTGCTGGCAGGCCGTGCACGGCATCTACGCCCTGGCCTCGGGCGGCATCTTCGGCTCCGGGCTCGGCGCGAGTGTGGAGAAATGGGGGCAACTCCCCGAAGCGCACACCGACTTCATCTTCGCCGTCACCGGCGAGGAACTGGGTCTGGCGGGCACACTGTCGGTCCTCGCCCTCTTCGCGGCTCTAGGCTATGCGGGTATCCGCGTGGCCGGACGCACGGAGGACCCCTTCGTGAGGTATGCCGCGGGAGGCGTGACCACCTGGATCATCGCGCAGGCGGTGATCAACATCGGTGCGGTGCTCGGGCTGCTGCCGATCGCCGGCGTCCCGCTCCCGCTGTTCTCCTACGGGGGCTCCGCCCTGCTGCCGACCATGTTCGCCATCGGGTTGCTGATCGCCTTCGCGCGCGACGAGCCCGCTGCGCGGGCGGCGCTTGCGATGCGGCAACCCCGCTTTGGTAGAAAGCGGGGGGCGAAGGGCTCCAAGCTCGGCCGGAGTCCCCGTAGATGGAACACGATGCGACGGCGTGCCTCGGCGGCGCGTTCGTCCGGAGAGCGGTGAATTTCGGTGCATGTCGTACTCGCTGGTGGAGGGACCGCCGGCCACATCGAGCCCGCGCTCGCCCTCGCGGACGCCCTGCGCAGGCAGGACCCCACCGTGGGGATCACGGCGCTGGGCACGGAGCGCGGCCTGGAGACCCGCCTCGTACCGGAGCGGGGCTACGATCTCGCGCTGATCCCGGCCGTACCGCTGCCGCGCAGGCCCACCCCCGAACTGATCACCGTCCCGGGCCGGCTGCGCGGCACGATCAAGGCCGCCGAGCAGATCCTGGAGCGCACCAAGGCGGACGCGGTCGTCGGCTTCGGCGGCTACGTGGCGCTGCCCGGCTACCTCGCGGCCAAGCGCCTCGGAGTGCCGATCGTGATCCACGAGGCCAACGCCCGCCCCGGCCTGGCCAACAAGATCGGCTCGCGGTACGCGGCCCGGGTCGCCGTCTCCACCCCCGACAGCAAGCTGCGCGACGCCCACTACATCGGCATCCCGCTGCGCCGCACGATCGCCACCCTCGACCGCGCCGCCGTACGGCCCGAGGCGCGCGCCGCGTTCGGCCTGGACCCGAACCTGCCGACGCTGCTGGTCTCCGGCGGCTCGCAGGGCGCCCGCCGGCTCAACGAGGTCGTCCAGCAGGTCGCGCCCTACCTCCAGCAGGCCGGGATCCAGATCCTGCACGCGGTCGGCCCGAAGAACGAACTGCCGCAGGTGCACCAGATGCCGGGGATGCCCCCGTACATCCCGGTACCGTACGTGGACCGGATGGACCTCGCGTACGCCGCGGCCGACATGATGCTCTGCCGCGCGGGCGCGATGACCGTCGCCGAACTCTCCGCCGTCGGACTCCCGGCCGCCTACGTCCCGCTGCCCATCGGCAACGGCGAACAGCGGCTCAACGCCCAGCCGGTGGTCAAGGCGGGCGGCGGACTGCTGGTCGACGACGCGGAACTGACGCCCGAGTGGATCCAGGGCAACATCCTGCCCGTGCTCGCCGACCCGCACCGGCTGTACGAAATGTCCCGCGCCGCCAGCGAGTTCGGCCGCCGGGACGCCGACGACCTGCTCGTCGGCCTGGTGTACGAGGCGATCGCCGAACGCCGTTAGGCGCGGGCAGGAGAGGCAGGGCAGCGTGGCCGGACCGACCACCGCCGAGCGCGGTGCACGCCAGCAGGAGTCGTCCGGCCCGCCGCTGGTCCGGCGGTGGGGGCGACGGCGCCTTCGGATGATCGTCGTTCTGGCGTGCGCCGTACTCCTGTCGGGCATCGGCGCGGTCTGGCTGCTGTACGGCTCGCCGTGGCTTCGGGTGGCCCGCGTATCGGTGTCCGGGACCGGCGTGCTGACGCCGGCTCAGGTCCGTGCGGCCGCCGACGTACCGGTCGGAGCGACGATGATCTCCATCGACACCGACGCGATCGAGGCACGACTGCGCCGGCGGCTGCCCCGGATCGACGGGGTCGACGTGGTCCGTTCCTGGCCGCACGGAATCGGACTCAGAGTGACCGAACGCACTCCCGTCCTGGTGGTGAGGAAGGGCAAGGAGTTCGTCGAAGTCGACGACGACGGCGTCCGGTTCGCCACGGTCCCCCGACAGCCGAAGGGCGCCCCCGTACTGGAGTTGAAGCCCTCTCCCCGCGGCTCGGCCGGCCCGAGCCTGCGCCGCTTCGACGAGAGCAGCCTGGTCCGCGAGGCGGTCCTCGTCGCCGGCCGCATCCCGGCCGCGGTCGCCCGCTCCACCCGGACCGTCAAGGTCCGTTCCTACGACGACATCTCGCTGGAGTTGGGCGACGGACGGACCGTCTCCTGGGGGAGTGGCGACCAGAGCGCCGCGAAGGCCCGTACGCTGACCGCTCTCATGAAAGCGGCTCCGGCCGCGCGGCACTTCGACGTGAGTGTCCCCACGGCCCCTGCCGCGGCGGGGAGTTGACGCACGTCCGCGCAGGTCGGCCCCCCGGTTGGGCAGCGCTATGGCTGATCACATAGGGTGAAAAGAAAAACGGGAGGTTCGGCGTGTTCGTTGAACGTGCGCCACTTGTCGACTTAGTGTCCTGTTCGGAAGAGTCCAAGGAACAGACACACTGGTAACCCTAAACTTCAGCGTTAGGGTTCGGGTCGGCGTTCGGACCGTCCCCTTCGGCATCAGTCGTCGGATCGCGGCAGGGCCGCGAGGCGACGACACGTAAATCGAGGCGAGAGGCCTTCGACGTGGCAGCACCGCAGAACTACCTCGCAGTCATCAAAGTCATCGGTGTCGGCGGCGGTGGTGTCAATGCCATCAACCGGATGATCGAGGTCGGTCTCAAGGGCGTCGAGTTCATCGCCATCAACACCGACGCGCAGGCGCTGTTGATGAGCGACGCCGACGTCAAACTCGACGTCGGCCGTGAACTCACCCGCGGACTCGGCGCCGGCGCCAACCCGGCCGTCGGCCGCAAGGCCGCGGAGGATCACCGCGAGGAGATCGAGGAGGTCCTCAAGGGGGCCGACATGGTCTTCGTGACGGCCGGTGAGGGCGGCGGCACCGGCACCGGCGGCGCGCCGGTCGTGGCCAACATCGCCCGCAACCTGGGCGCCCTCACCATCGGCGTGGTCACCCGCCCGTTCACCTTCGAGGGCCGCCGCCGCGCCAACCAGGCCGAGGACGGCATCGCGGAGCTCCGCGAAGAGGTCGACACCCTCATCGTCATCCCGAACGACCGCCTGCTCTCCATCTCCGACCGCCAGGTCTCGGTCCTCGACGCCTTCAAGTCGGCCGACCAGGTCCTGCTCTCCGGTGTCCAGGGCATCACCGACCTCATCACCACGCCCGGCCTGATCAACCTCGACTTCGCCGACGTCAAGTCGGTCATGTCCGAGGCCGGTTCGGCCCTCATGGGCATCGGCTCGGCCCGCGGCGACGACCGCGCGGTGGCCGCGGCCGAGATGGCGATCTCCTCCCCGCTCCTGGAGGCGTCCATCGACGGCGCCCGGGGCGTGCTGCTCTCCATCTCCGGCGGCTCCGACCTCGGCCTGTTCGAGATCAACGAGGCCGCCCAGCTGGTCAGCGAGGCCGCCCACCCGGAGGCCAACATCATCTTCGGCGCCGTGATCGACGACGCCCTCGGCGACGAGGTCCGGGTCACCGTGATCGCCGCCGGGTTCGACGGCGGCCAGCCGCCGGCCCGCCGGGACACCGGTCTCGCCTCGGCCGGCTCCAAGCGCGAGGAGCCCACCCCCGTACGGCAGGAGAGCCGTCCGTCCTTCGGGTCGCTCGGCAGCGTCAAGCCGAAGGAGGAGCCGGCGCCCGCGCCCGAGCCGATGGCCGACCTTCCGGTCGCCCCGCCGGTCCCGCCGTCGCGGACCTACTCGGACAGCGCCGCCGAGGAGCTGGACGTGCCGGACTTCCTCAAGTGATAGAGCAACGCTTGGGAACGAGCACCGCGAGCGGCGCGCACTTCGCCTTCACCGACAGGTGGGGCGGGGTGAGCGCCGTTCCGTACGAGGAGCTCAACCTCGGCGGAGCGGTCGGCGACGACCCCGACGCCGTCCGCGTGAACCGTGAACTGGCCGCCAAGGAACTGGACTTGGACCCGGCCGACGTGGTCTGGATGAACCAGGTGCACGGGCCGGACGTGGCCGTGGTCGACGGGCCGTGGGGGACCGGGCCGGTGCCGCGGGTCGACGCGCTCGTCACCGCCCGGCGCGGCGTCGCCCTCGCCGTGCTGACCGCCGACTGCACCCCGGTGCTGCTGGCCGATCCGGTCGCCGGAGTGGCCGCCGCCGTCCACGCGGGACGCCCGGGCATGGTCGCCGGGGTGGTTCCCGCCGCCGTACGGGCCATGACCGAACTCGGCGCCGACCCCGCGCGGATCGTCGCCCGCATCGGACCCGCCGTCTGCGGCCGGTGCTACGAAGTGCCGGACGACATGCGGGCCGAGGTGGCCGAGGCGGAACCGGCGGCGTACGCCGAGACGAGTTGGGGCACTCCCGCGGTCGACGTGACCGCCGGCGTTCTCGCCCAGCTCGAACGGCTCGGGGTGCGCGACCGGGAGCAGTCACCGGTGTGCACCAAGGAGTCGGCCGACCACTTCTCGTACCGCAGGGACCGCACGACCGGTCGGCTCGCGGGCTATGTGTGGCTGGACTGACGGGACATGACGGACCGTGAGCGCGAACTCGCCGCGAACCTGGCGAAAGTGGAGGAGCGCATCGCCGCCGCCTGCGTGACCGCCGGGCGGAAGCGCGCGGAGGTGACCCTCATCGTGGTCACCAAGACCTACCCCGCGAGCGATGTGCGGATCCTGGCGGAGCTGGGCGTCCGGCACGTCGCCGAGAACCGCGACCAGGACGCCGCCCCCAAGGCCGCCGCGTGCGCGGACCTGTCGCTCGACTGGCACTTCGTCGGTCAGTTGCAGACCAACAAGGTGCGTTCCGTGGCCGGTTACGCCCGGACCGTGCAGTCCGTCGACAGGGCCCGGCTCGTCACGGCCCTGTCGAAGGAGGCCGTACGGGCGGAGCGCGAGGTGGGCTGTCTCATCCAGGTCGCGCTGGACGCCGGGGCCACCGGGCGGGGCGAGCGGGGCGGGGTCGGGCCGGGCGGGATCGAGGAGTTGGCCGGACTCCTCGCCGAGGCGCCCGGACTGCGGCTCGACGGTCTGATGACCGTCGCACCGCTCACCGGCGAGTACGCGGGGCGTCAACGGGCGGCGTTCGGACGGTTGATGGATTTGTCGACTGACCTGCGCCGAGCCCATCCGGCTGCGAACATGGTGTCGGCAGGGATGAGTGCGGACCTCGAAGAGGCCGTGGCGGCCGGAGCGACACATGTACGCGTCGGCACTGCGGTGCTCGGAGTCCGTGCCGGGCTCGGGTAACGTCGCCAAGAAGTCGGACCACAGCAGAAAATATGGTCAATGTCACCGAAAGGCTGACGTAACGACCTCGTGGATCGCGGGCACTTGGCAGTCGTCAGCCGATCCACCACAGAGCGGAGGACTCAGAGCATGGCCGGCGCGATGCGCAAGATGGCGGTCTACCTCGGCCTCGTGGAGGACGATGGGTACGACGGCCGGGGCTTCGACCCCGATGACGACTTCGAACCCGAACTGGACCCGGAGCCCGAGCGTGACCGTCGACGGCACGAGCCGTCCCACTCGGCACACGGCCCGCACCAGTCCGCGAGGGACGAACCGGTACGAGTGGTGCAGCCGCCGGTTTCTCGCGACCCGGTCTCCCATTCCGCTTCGCTACCCGCGGAATCCGGGCGTCCGGCGCGAATCGCGCCCGTGGCATCCATCACACAAGAACGCCAGTCCCTGGAGAAGAACGCACCGGTGATCATGCCCAAGGTCGTGTCGGAAAGGGAGCCGTACCGCATCACCACGCTCCACCCCCGGACCTACAACGAGGCCCGTACCATCGGGGAACACTTCCGTGAAGGCACCCCGGTGATCATGAATCTGACGGAGATGGACGACACGGACGCGAAGCGACTTGTCGACTTCGCGGCCGGTCTGGTGTTTGGTCTTCACGGCAGCATCGAGCGGGTGACGCAGAAGGTGTTCCTGTTGTCGCCTGCTAACGTCGATGTCACGGCGGAGGACAAGGCCCGTATCGCAGAGGGCGGGTTCTTCAACCAGAGCTGAGACAGACCACCGGAACATCGGTACTGCCGCACGGATCAGGGGAGAGGGAAGCGCGGGTCATGAGCGTGGTTCTGGATGTCATTCACATCGCGCTGATGTGCTTTCTCATCGTGCTCATCTTCCGGTTGGTCATGGACTACGTCTTCCAGTTCGCCCGCTCATGGCAACCCGGCAAGGCGATGGTGGTCGTTCTGGAGGCCACCTACACTGTCACTGATCCACCGCTCAAGCTTCTACGGCGGGTCATCCCGCCGTTGCGTCTCGGGGGCGTGGCGCTCGACCTGTCCTTCTTCGTACTGATGATCATCGTCTACATCCTGGTCTTCGTCGTGAGCCGGCTGTGAACGATACGGTCTTGCCGAATGCCGACGACTACGTTGAGGTGAAGAGATGCCGTTGACCCCCGAGGACGTGCGGAACAAGCAGTTCACGACCGTCCGCCTCCGAGAAGGCTATGACGAGGACGAGGTCGATGCCTTCCTCGATGAGGTCGAAGCCGAACTGACGCGACTGCTCCGCGAGAACGAGGACCTGCGCGCCAAACTGGCAGCGGCCACGCGCGCCGCTGCCCAGAACCAGCAGAACATGCGCAAGCCTCCGGAACAGGACCAGCAGCAGGGTATGCCTCAGCAGGGCATGCCTCCGCAGGGAATGCCGCAACAGGGCATGCCCCAGCAGGGGATGCCGCAGCAAGGAATGCCGCAGCAGGGGATGCCCCAGCAGGGCATGCCTCAGCAGGGGATGCGAGGCCCCGGCGCCCCGGTGCCCGCCGGCATATCGGGCCCGCCGCAGCAGCAGATGGGTGGCCCCATGGGTGGCCCGCCCCAGCTGCCGAGCGGTGCCCCGCAGTTGCCCGCGGGCCAGGGTGGCCAGCAGGGCCAGGGTCAGATGGGCCAGGGCCCGATGGGCCAGGGTCAGATGGGCCAAGGCCCCATGGGCCAAGGCCCCATGGGCCAGGGTCAGATGGGCCAAGGCCCCATGGGCCAGGGGCAGATGGGTCAGGGCCCCATGGGCCAAGGCCCGATGGGTCAGGGTCAGATGGGCCAAGGCCCCATGGGCCAGGGTCAGATGGGCGGTCAGCCCATGCAGCAGCACATGGGCGGTCCCATGGGCGGCATGCCCGGTCAGGGACCCGGCGGCGACAGCGCGGCCCGTGTCCTCTCGCTCGCCCAGCAGACCGCCGACCAGGCGATCGCCGAGGCCCGTTCCGAGGCCAACAAGATCGTCGGCGAGGCCCGTAGCCGCGCCGAGGGTCTGGAGCGGGACGCCCGAGCCAAGGCGGACGCCCTGGAGCGGGACGCGCAGGAGAAGCACCGCGTCGCGATGGGCTCCCTGGAGTCCGCCCGCGCCACGCTGGAGCGCAAGGTCGAGGACCTGCGTGGCTTCGAGCGCGAGTACCGCACGCGGCTGAAGTCCTACCTGGAGTCGCAGCTGCGTCAACTGGAGACCCAGGCCGACGACTCGCTGGCTCCGCCGCGCACTCCGGCGACCGCGTCGCTGCCGCCGTCCCCGGCGCCTTCGATGGCTCCGGCCGGCGCCGGCGCCCCGTCGTACGGCGGCGGCAACCAGGGGATGGGCGGCCCGCCGCAGGCCGGTCCGTCCTACGGCGGCCAGCAGCAGATGACCCCGGCCATGACCCAGCCGATGGCTCCGGTCCGGCCGCAGGGCCCGTCGCCCATGGGTCAGGCGCCCTCGCCGATGCGCGGGTTCCTGATCGACGAGGACGACAACTGACGGCCTCTAGTACGCCACAGGCGTCGGCAGCGTTCAGGGCGGGGCCCCGGATTTCGATCCGGGGCCCCGCCCTTTTGCCGTGCCCGTTCCCCGCACGTGCGGCGGGGCGTACGGCGGGTGCTGCCGCGTCGGTCTCCGCGACGACGAAGGCCCGGGTCCGCCACGCGAGTTGGCGGACCCGGGCCTCCGTAGCGGTGGCTACGCCTTGCGCAGTCGGAACACCAGGGACAGTCCCTCGTCCGTGAACGGGGCGCCGTAGGAGTCGTCCGCCTCGCCCTGGCCGAAGTCCGTCGCGAGGACCTCGTCGGCGATCAGGGCCGCGTGCGCGGAGAGCGCGGCGATGACGGCCGGGTCCGTCGACGTCCAGCGCAGGGCGATCCGGTCGGCGACGTCCAGGCCGCTGTTCTTGCGGGCCTCCTGGATCAGCCGGATCGCGTCACGGGCCAGGCCCGCCTGTCGCAGCTCCGCCGTGATCTCCAGGTCGAGGGCGACCGTCGCACCCGAGTCGGACGCCACGGACCAGCCCTCGCGCGGGGTCTCCGTGATGATCACCTCGTCCGGAGCGAGGGTGACCGTCTCGCCGTCGACCTGCACCGAGGCCGTGCCCTCACGCAGGGCCAGGGAGAGGGCGGCCGCGTCCGCGTCGGCGACGGCCTTCGCCACCTCCTGGACGCGCTTGCCGAACCGCTTGCCCAGCGCGCGGAAGTTGGCCTTCGCGGTCGTGTCGACCAGCGAGCCGCCGACCTCGCCCAGGGACGCGAGCCCCTCGACGTTCAGCTCCTCCGTGATCTGCGCGTGCAGCTCCCGGTCGAGGGAGTCGAAGCCGGTCGCCGCGATCAGCGCCCGCGACAGCGGCTGGCGCGTCTTGACGCCCGACTCCGCGCGCGTGGCCCGGCCCAGTTCCACCAGCCGCCGGACGAGCACCATCTGCCGGGACAGCTCCGGGTCGATGGCGGACAGGTCCGCCTCCGGCCACGAGGACAGGTGGACGGACTCGGGGGCGTCCGGGGTGACCGGCACCACCAGGTCCTGCCAGACCCGCTCGGTGATGAACGGAGTCAGCGGGGCCATGAGCTGGGTCACGGTCCCCACGACCTCGTGCAGCGTGCGCAGGGCCGCCTTGTCGCCCTGCCAGAAACGCCGACGGGAGCGCCGTACGTACCAGTTGGAGAGGTCGTCGACGAACGCCGACAGGAGCTTGCCGGCCCGCTGGGTGTCGTAGGACTCCAGCGCCTGTGTCACCTGGTCGGTGAGGGCGTGGAGTTCGGAGAGCAGCCAGCGGTCCAGGACCGGACGGTCGGCGGGGGCCGGGTCGGCCGCGCTCGGCGCCCAGTCGGCGGTGCGGGCGTACAGGGCCTGGAAGGCGACCGTGTTCCAGTAGGTGAGGAGCGTCTTGCGGACGACCTCCTGGATGGTGTTGTGGCCCACCCGGCGGGCCGACCACGGCGAACCGCCCGCCGCCATGAACCACCGCACCGCGTCCGCGCCGTGCTGGTCCATCAGCGGGATCGGCTGGAGGATGTTGCCCAGGTGCTTGGACATCTTGCGGCCGTCCTCGGCGAGGATGTGGCCCAGACAGACCACGTTCTCGTACGACGACTTGTCGAAGACCAGGGTGCCGACGGCCATCAGCGTGTAGAACCAGCCGCGGGTCTGGTCGATCGCCTCGGAGATGAACTGCGCCGGGTAACGGCTCTCGAACAGCTCCTTGTTCTTGTACGGGTAGCCCCACTGCGCGAACGGCATCGAACCCGAGTCGTACCAGGCGTCGATGACCTCGGGCACGCGGGTGGCCGTCTCGCCGCACTGCGGGCAGGCGAAGGTGACGTCGTCGATGTACGGGCGGTGCGGGTCCAGTTCGGACTGGTCGGTGCCGGTCAGCTCGGTCAGTTCGGCGCGGGAGCCGACACAGGTGAGGTGGTCGTCGGCGCAGCGCCAGATCGGCAGCGGGGTGCCCCAGTAACGGCTGCGGGAGAGCGCCCAGTCGATGTTGTTGTTCAGCCAGTCGCCGAAGCGGCCGTGCTTGACCGTCTCCGGGAACCAGTTGGTCCCCTCGTTCTCCTCCAGGAGGCGGTCCTTGACGGCCGTGGTGCGGATGTACCAGGACGGCTGCGCGTAGTACAGGAGCGCGGTGTGGCAGCGCCAGCAGTGCGGGTAACTGTGCTCGTACGGCACGTGCTTGAAGAGCAGCCCGCGCTCCTTGAGGTCCTCGGTGAGCTTTTCGTCCGCCTTCTTGAAGAAGACGCCGCCCACCAGTGGGACCTCCGCCGCGAAGGTGCCGTCGGGCCGGACCGGGTTCACCACCGGCAGGCCGTAGGCGCGGCAGACCTTGAGGTCGTCCTCACCGAAGGCGGGGGACTGGTGGACCAGACCCGTGCCGTCCTCGGTCGTCACGTACTCGGCGTTGACCACGTAGTGGGCGGGTTCGGTGAACTCGACCAGTTCGAAGGGGCGTTGATACGTCCAGCGCTCCATCTCGGCGCCGGTGAACGTCTCGCCGGTGCTCTCCCAGCCCTCGCCCAGCGCCTTGCCGACCAGGGGCTCGGCGACGACCAGCCGCTCCTCGCCGTTGGTCACCACGACGTAGCTGACACCGGGGTGCGCGGCGACGGCGGTGTTGGAGACGAGCGTCCAGGGGGTGGTGGTCCACACCAGGAGGGCGGCCCGGCCGGCCAGCGGACCGGAGGTGAGGGGGAAACGGACGTAGACGGACGGGTCGACGACCGTCTCGTAGCCCTGCGCCAGCTCGTGGTCCGAGAGGCCCGTCTCGTCGCGCGGGCACCAGGGGGCGACGCGGTAGTCCTGGACCAGCAGCCCCTTGTCGAAGATCTCCTTGAGGGACCACCAGACCGACTCGATGTAGTCGGGGTCCATCGTGCGGTACGGGTTGTCGAGGTCGGTCCAGTACCCCATGCGGGTCGTCAGCTCGGCGAAGGCGTCGGTGTGCCGGGTCACGGACTCCCGGCACTTGGCGTTGAACTCGGCGATGCCGTACGCCTCGATGTCCTGCTTGCCGGTGAAGCCCAGCTCCTTCTCGACCGCCAGCTCGACCGGGAGGCCGTGGCAGTCCCAGCCCGCCTTGCGGGCCACGTGGTAGCCGCGCATGGTGCGGAAGCGGGGGAAGACGTCCTTGAAGACGCGGGCCTCGATGTGGTGGGCGCCCGGCATGCCGTTCGCCGTGGGCGGGCCCTCGTAGAACACCCACTCGGGGCGGCCCTCGGACTGGTCCAGGGTCTTGGCGAAGATCTTCTGCTCACGCCAGAAGTCGAGCACGGCGTGCTCCAGCGCGGGCAGGTCGACCTGGGCGGGCACCTGGCGGTATGTCGGCGTTGTCATCAGCGAGCTTCCTCCGGCGGACTTTCTGCCTTCCGTCCGGAGGGACGAGAGCTACGACTGTGCGTACGCCGGCTTCGGCGCGCTCCCGCGGTACCACCCTCCTTGGCCCGCCGGCGCATCCCGCGCCGATGAGCCCCCTCATTGGGGTCGCGATACCGGGTCTACTCGCCGCGGCTGGTGTGCTGCGGCTTTCTTCCGGCGGCTCCGGGGTGATCTTCACGTCGCGCTCGCCCCCGGGCTTCCACCGTCCCCGGGTCGCTCTGGGCTGCGTACGCCGCTACTCGTCCCCATCCACGCTTCTCGCTGCGCCCAGTGTACGGCGCCGCGCCGACAGCGGCCGACCGGTTTTCCGGAGCCCTCCGCCGGGGCCCCGGCGGGCGCGAGGCGACCCGTACGGCGGGGTGGGCGGGCCGGAGTTCCGGGGCGTCCCGTACGGCGGATTACCCGGCGGGGAGCTGGGCACAACGGATGAGAATCCGCCGCGCCGCACCCGCGGGGCGGTTGCGGCGGGCGGCGTGCCCCGTTGCCGCGGGACGGAAGTCGATTTATCGTCCCAGCAGGATTCGCGAGCAAGATCACAAAATGTGAAGGGGCCGCGGCCATGGTGGCGAAGAAGACCGCCGAACAGCAGTCGGCGTCCGGGCCCACCCGTGCGTCCGGCGGCCCGGCGAAGAACGTGCACGGGAAGAAGGCGGCCACGAGATCGGCGACCACGAAGACCGCCCCGACGGCCGCCGGCAAGAAGGCGGCTGCTTTGACGGAAACGGCGGAAACGGTGGAAACGGCGGAGGTGGCGAACGCGGGGAAGGCGGCGAACGCGGATGAGGGGGAGGGTGCCGGGAAGGCGGCAGCCGGGAGAACGTCGGCCAAGAAGGCGGTGGCGGGGAAAACGGTGACCAAGAAGGTGGCCGAGAAGGTGGCCAAGAAGGTGACCGGGAAGACGACGGCGGCGGTGGAACGAGCGGGCAAGCAGGCCGCCGCCGCCCCGGAGAAGCCCCCGAAGGGCACGGCCGGGAGCACGGCCCAGAGCGCGGCCGAATCCGCTGCCAGGCGCTCCACGAGCGCCAGCAGCACCAAGACAGGTACACAACGTGCGGCCGGGAAGAGCACGGCCAAGAACGCGGGCGCGGCGCGGGCCGCGGAGCAGACGGGAGCCACGACCGTGGTTGCGAAGAAGACCCCTGGCACGGCCACGGCGGCCAAGTCCCCCCTCCCCAAGGCCCGGATCGCCGCGGCGGAGCCCGGCGAACTGGCGGTGCGCCCCGGCGAGGACCCCTGGACGCCCGAGGAGGTCGAGGAGGCGCGGTCCGGACTGCGGTCCGAGGTGGAGCGGCTGGGCGCCGAGATCGCCGCCTCCGAGGAGGCGGTCGCCGGCCTGATGCGCGACTCCGGGAACGGCGCGGGCGACGACGAGGCCGACACCGGCTCCAAGAACATCACGCGCGAACACGAGATGGCGCTCGCCGCCAACGCCCGCGAGATGCTCGACCAGACCCGGCACGCCCTGCAACTGCTCGACGCGGGCACCTACGGCCTCTGCGAGAACTGCGGCAACCCGATCGGCAAGGCCCGCATGCAGGCGTTTCCCCGGGCCACCCTCTGCGTCGAGTGCAAGCAGAAGCAGGAACGCCGCTCCTAGACCGGCACATGTGCGTGCCCCGGGGTGTGCCGTAGTCTCGTCCCCAGTCAGGTACCTAGGTCGAGGGACTCACGTGGCAGAGGCGGAGCGCATCATCGGTACGCCGGACATTCCGGACGCGGAGCGGGGCGGGCAGGAGCGGGAGGAGCGGGAGGAGACCGCGGCGGCCCAGCGGCCCAGGGGCAAGCGCCGGATCGCCGTGCTCTTCGCGGTGGCGACCTTCGCGTACGGCCTCGACCTGGTCAGCAAGCTGCTCGTGGTCGCCAGGCTGGAGCACCACGCGCCGGTCGAGCTGATCGGTGACTGGCTGGAGCTCAACGCGATCCGCAACCCGGGTGCCGCCTTCGGTTTCGGCGCGGCCTTCACGGTCATCTTCACGATGATCGCCGCGGCCGTGATCGTGGTGATCGCCCGGCTGGCGCGCAAGCTGCACAGCCTGCCCTGGGCGATCGCGCTCGGCCTGCTGCTCGGCGGCGCGCTCGGCAACCTCACCGACCGGATCTTCCGCTCGCCCGGCATCTTCCAGGGCGAGGTCGTCGACTTCATCGCCCCCAAGGGCTTCGCGGTCTTCAACCTCGCCGACTCGGCGATCGTGTGCGGCGGCATCCTGATCGTGCTGCTCTCCTTCCGCGGCCTCGACCCGGACGGCACCGTCCACCGGGACTGAGGCACCGCGTCCGCGGAGTTGTCCACAGGCGCGGTCGGGGGGCTCGCGCCGGTCCGGCATACTCGACGGGTGAGCTTCATTCCCGAGATCCGTACCCTGCCCGTGCCCGACGGCCTGGAGGGCGAGCGTGTCGACGCCGCCATCTCCCGCATGTTCGGCTTCTCCCGTACGAAGGCCGCCGAGTTGGCTGCGTCGGGGAAGGTCTCGGTCGAAGGCTCGGTGGTCGGGAAGTCCGAGCGGGTCCACGGCGGGGCCTGGATGGAGGTCGAGATGCCACCGGCGCCCGCCCCGGTCCAGGTGGTCGCCGAGCCCGTCGAGGGCATGGAGATCATCCATGACGACGACGACGTGGTCGTGATCGTCAAGCCGGTCGGGGTCGCCGCCCATCCCAGCCCCGGCTGGAGCGGCCCGACCGTCATCGGCGGTCTCGCCGCCGCCGGGTACCGCATCTCCACGTCCGGCGCCGCCGAGCGCCAGGGCATCGTGCACCGGCTCGACGTCGGCACCTCGGGGCTGATGGTCGTCGCCAAGTCGGAGCGCGCGTACACCTCGCTCAAGCGCCAGTTCAAAGAGCGCACGGTCGACAAGCGCTACCACACCCTGGTCCAGGGCCACCCCGATCCGACCAGCGGCACCATCGACGCCCCGATCGGCCGCCACCCCCACCACGACTACAAGTGGGCGGTCACGGCCGAGGGCAAGCCCTCCGTGACGCACTACGACCTGATCGAGGCGTTCCGCTCGGCCTCCCTCCTCGACGTGAAGCTGGAGACCGGCCGCACCCACCAGATCCGTGTCCACATGGCCGCCCACCGCCACCCCTGTGTCGGCGACCTGACCTACGGCGCCGATCCCACGCTCGCCAAGCGCCTGGGCCTGACCCGCCAGTGGCTGCACGCCGTACGGCTCGGCTTCGAGCACCCCGGGGACGGCGAGTGGGCCGAGTTCGCGAGCGAGTACCCGGACGACCTGCGCCAGGCCCTGGACCGGGTCCGCGAGGAGACCTACGCGTGAGCCCGGCACCGTACGCGTACGCCGTGCGTGTCGCCGAGGATCCCGCCGACCGCGAGGCCTGTCTCGCGGTCCGCGAGGAGGTCTTCGTCGTCGAGCAGGGCGTCCCCCAGGAGATCGAGTACGACGCGTACGACGCCGTGGCGACGCACGTCCTGGCGGTCCGCGAGGACGGGGAGCCGCTCGGCACCGGGCGGCTGCTGCACGGCGGGGCCGCCGCCGCGAGGACCGGCGGGGACCCGACCGTGGGCTCCCTGGGGCGGCTGGCCGTGGCGAAGGAGGCGCGCGGGCTGGGCGTCGGCGTGGCGCTGGTGCGGGCCGTCGAGGAGGCGGCACGCGCGCGTGGCCTGACCGCCGTGGACCTGCACGCCCAGACCCACGCGCTCGGCTTCTACCGGCGGCTGGGCTACGAGGCGTACGGACCGGAGTTCCCGGACGCCGGGATCCCGCACCGGGCGATGCGGCGCGCCCTGTAGGGCGGGCGCCGAAGAGGCCGGTGCGCGGGGGGCGTGGCACGCTTGGACTCCGCTGTGTGAACGTCGATATCCCGCCGGAGCGTTGACCGTGGATCAGTTGGCCCTGTTGTTCGTGTTGTTGCTCGGGGCCGTGGTGAGCGTCCCGGTCGGAGAGCGGCTCAAGCTGCCCGCCCCGGTGCTGATGACCCTTCTCGGGATCGTTCTCGCGATCATCGACTTCGTGCCGAACGTGAGCATCCCGCCCGAGCTGATCCTGCCCGGACTGCTGCCGCCGCTGCTGTACGCGGCCGTACGGCGCACCTCCTGGCGGCAGTTCACGGCCAACGTACGGCCCATCTTCCTGCTGGCCGTGGCGCTCGTCTTCGTCACGACGCTGGTGGTGGCAGCGGTGGCGAGCGCCATCGTGCCCGGGCTGCCGATCGCCGCCGCCGTGGCCCTCGGCGCGCTGGTCGCCCCGCCCGACCCGGTCGCGGCCACGGCCGTCGCCGGACAGCTGGGGCTGCCGCGCAGGCTGGTCTCCATCCTGGAGGGCGAGGGCCTGTTCAACGACGTCACGGCGATCGTGCTCTACCACGTGGCGATCGCCGCCGCCGTCAGCGGCACCTTCTCACCGTGGCGGGCCGGGCTCGACCTGGTGCTGTCCGCGGTGGTCGCCGTCGCCGTGGGGCTCGCCCTGGGCTGGGGCGCCAACAAGCTGATGGACCTGCTGGGGGACGCCACCCTGCAGATCGGGCTGACCCTGCTCGTGCCGTACGCCTCGTACGTGCTGGCCGAGGAGTTGCACGGGTCGGGTGTGCTGGCGGTGCTCACCACCGCCCTGTTCCTCGCGGAGTTCGCCATCGGCGCCGACGACGTGCTGACCCGGCTCGCCGGCTACACCTTCTGGGACGTCGTCGACACGCTCGTCACCGGAGTCGCCTTCGGGCTGATCGGACTGGAGCTGCACAACGCGCTGCGCACGGCGGCCGGCCGCTGGGGCGAGCTGCTCGGCTGGGCGGCCGCGATCGTGGCCGTGGTGGTGCTCGTACGGCTGGCCTGGCTGCTGCCGGCGACCTGGCTGACCAAACGGCTGCACGCGAAACGGGACTACGACGAGGACATCCCGACCAGTTGGCGGGAGACGGTCGTCATGTGGTGGGCCGGGATGCGCGGGGTGGCCTCGGTGGCGCTGGCGCTGGCCATCCCGCTGAAGACCGACTCCGGGGCGGCGTTCCCGGACCGGGACGAGATCGTGTTCATCGCGTTCGGGGTGATCATGGCGACGCTGGTGATCCAGGGGCTGACCCTGCCCTGGCTGGTACGACGGCTCGGGGTGCGGGCCGACACCGACGCCGAGCAGGCCTTCGAACGGACCCTGGCGGTCCGGGCCGCCAAGGCGGCGAAGGCCCGCCTGAAGGAGATCGAGGCCGTCGAGGAACTCCCCGACGAGCTGTCCGAGCAGATGCTGCGCCGGGCCCTCGACATCGGGGTGCGGATCAGCCCCGACATGGGGGACGAGGAGCGCCGGGCGGCCCACCACCAGCGGGCCCGGAGACTGAAGCGGATCCGGCGCATCCAGGGCGAGATGATGAGCGCGGCCCGCCACGAGGTGCTCGCGGCCCGCAGCGAGCCCGGGGCGAACCCCGAGGTGGTGGACCGGGTCCTGCGCCACCTGGACGTGCGCAGCCTGCGCTGACCGCCGGTCCCGGTCCCGGTTCCCGCGCGCGGTGGCCTCCGGCTGCGTACGCTCGGCCCCATGTCTCGCAACGTCGTGATCAGTGGTGGTGGAACGGGGATCGGGCTCGCCGTGGCGCGGGTCTTCGCGGACGGCGGGGACCGGGTGCTGCTGCTCGGGCGCCGGCCCGAGGTGCTGGCCGAGGCCGGGGTGCCCGGGGCCCTCACCCACGCCGGTGACCTCAGCGAACCGGAGGTGGCGCGGGGCGTCGAACGGTTGGTCGCCGAGCGGTTCGGGACCGTGGACGTCCTGGTGCACAGCGCCGGCGGCAACGGCTCCCTGGAGCCGGGTGCCGCGAGCGGCGATCCGCTGGACGCCGTGGCGCACGACTGGACCGTCAACTTCCGGATCAACACGCTGAGCGCCGCCCTGCTCACCGAGGCCCTGCGCGCGCGGCTCGCCGAACCGGGCGGCCGGGTCCTCTTCGTCAGCTCCATCGCCGCCTACCGGGGGTCGGGCAGCGGGGCGTACGGCGGGGCCAAGGCCGCGCTGCACCCGTACGCCCATGATCTGGCGCGGGATCTCGGGCCGCGCGGGATCACCGTGAACGTGGTGGCGCCCGGGTACATCGAGGAAACCGGGTTCTTCGGGCCGCGGATCGACCCTGCCCGGCGCGAGCGGATGATCCGCGACACCTCGACCGGGCGGGCCGGCACCCCAGGTGACGTGGCCGCCACCCTGCACTGGCTGGCCTCCCCGGCCGCCGGCCACGTCACCTCGCAGGTCATCCAGGTCAACGGCGGTGCCGAGCGCGGGCACTGACCCGCGTCAGGCGTCTCAGTCGCCGCCCTCGCCCCCGCCTTCGCCTTCACTCCCGCCCTGGGGTGCGCGGGCCGGGCGGGGGCCGGCGCCGTTGGAAGAGGAGCCGCCGGGGCGCGGCGGCGGTGCCGCGTCCGCGGTGTTGACCCGGGGCAGGGCGTAGGGATGGTCCCGGTACAGCCAGCGGATCATCTGCTCCCGGACGGTGACCCGGACCGTCCAGATGTCGTCCGCGTCCTTCGCGGTCATCAGGGCCCGCACCTCCATGGTGTTGGGGGTGGTGTCGGTGACGACCAGGCCGTAGCCGCGGCCGTCCCAGGCCGGGCAGGCGCGCAGGATGTCCTGGAGCTGCTCGCGCATGGCGTCGACGGGGGCCGAGTGGTCGACCTGGAAGTAGACGATGCCCGTCATCTCCGGGGTGCCGCGCGACCAGTTCTCGAACGGTTTGGACGTGAAGTACGACACCGGCATGGTGATCCGGCGCTCGTCCCAGGTCCGTACCGTCAGGAAAGTGAGGGTGATCTCCTCGACGGTGCCCCACTCGCCGTCCACCACCACGGTGTCCCCGATGCGCACCATGTCGCCGAAGACGATCTGCAGCCCGGCGAAGAGGTTGGCCAGTGTGGACTGGGCGGCCACACCGGCGACGATGCCGAGGATGCCGGCCGAGGCCAGCAGCGAGGCACCGGCCGCGCGCATCGCCGGGAAGGTCAGCAGCATCCCCGCCGCCGCCACCACCCCGACGACGGCCGCCACCACCCGCATGATCAAAGACACTTGGGTACGGACCCGGCGTACCCGGGCCGGATCGTGGTGCACGCGCGCGTAGCGCCAGTACGACGTCTCGACGATCGCCGCGGCGATGCGGATCACCAGCCAGGCGGCGGACCCGATCAGTACCAGGGTCAGGGTGCGCCCGACCCCGACCCGGTGCCGTTCCAGCAGCTGCGCCTGGTCGTACGAGCCTCTCAACAGGGCGGCGCAGAGCACCAGTTGGTAGGGGACGCGGGCACGGCGCAGCAGACCCCACAGGGGGGTCTCGCCGTGCCGTGCGTCCGCCTTGCGCAGCAACAGGTCGGTGGCCCAGCCGATCAGCAACGTGAGGACGACAGAGCCGCCGACGACGATCAGCGGGCGGAGTACGTTCTCCATGCGTCCGACCGTACTGGCACGATGGCTCCATGAACATCGTGCTCTTCCACTCGACGCTCGGTCCGCGGCCCGCGGTGCGGGAGGCGGCGGACCGGCTGCGCGCGGCGGGCCACGAGGTGTGGACCCCCGACCTCTTCGGCGGGCGCGCCTTCGAGACGGTCGAGGAGGGCATGGCCTTCGCCACCGGGACCGGCAAGGACGAACTGCTCAGGCGGGCCGTGCTCGCCGCCGCGCCCTACTCGGAGCGGGGCCTCGTCTACGCCGGGTTCTCGCTCGGCGCGTCCGTCGCGCAGACCCTCGCCCTCGGCGACGAGAAGGCGCGCGGCCTGCTGCTCCTGCACGGCACGTCGGACATCGCGGCGAACGCCTCGGCGGACGGCCTGCCGGTGCAGCTGCATGTCGCGGAGCCGGATCCGTTCGAGACGGACGACTGGCTGAGCGCCTGGTACCTCCAGATGGGCAGGGCCGGGACCGACGTCGAGGTCTACCGGTACGCCGGGGCCGGCCACCTGTACACCGACCCCGGTCTGCCGGACTACGACCAGGAGGCCGCCGAGGCCACCTGGCGGGTGGCGCTCGGCTTCCTGGACAGCCTCTAGTCACATCCCCCGGTCACACGGGGTCGTACGTCCGCTCCACCTTCTGGGTGCCGGAGCGCGTGCGGTACGACCGCTGCCAGGACGAGGTGGCGGTGGCCGACGTACGGTCGGAGAGGACGTAGTAGTCCATCTGCGCGCGGTCGGCCGTGATGTCCAGCACGCCGTAGCCGTGGTGGTCGGTGTCGACCCAGTGGACGTGCCGGTTGGCGGCCCGGATGACCGGCGCGGCGATCGCGGAGACCGTGCCCTCGGGGACCTTCACGATGTCGTCGAGGTTGTCGGAGGTCACCGAGGTGACCACGAACTCGGTGGCGGCGGACGCGGAGAGCGGGTAGGTACCGGCGTCGACCGGCACGTCGTTGGCCCATGCCATGTGGATGTCACCGGTGAGGAAGACCGTGTTGCCGATCGCGTTCGCCCGCAGGTGGCCGAGGAGTTCGCGGCGGTCGTCGGTGTAGCCGTCCCACTGGTCGGTGTTGAGGCCGATGCCGTCCTGCGGCAGGCCCAGCAGCTTCGCGAGCGGCTTCAGCAGGTCGGCCGGGAGGGAGCCGATCACGAACGGCGAGATCATCACCGAGTTGCCGACCAGCCGCCAGGTGGTGTCGGACGCCGTCAACCCGGCCTTCAGCCAGTTGAGTTGGGCCCGGCCGGTGATCGTACGGTCCGGGTCGTCGACCGTACCGCTGCCCGAGGCCGCCTGCTGCGAGCGGAAGGAGCGCAGATCGAGCAGGGAGAGATCGGCGAGCTTGCCGAAGCGCAGCCTGCGGTAGGTGGTGCCGGCGATCGCCGGGCGGACCGGCATCCACTCGAAATAGGCCTGCTTGGCGGCCGCCTGGCGGGCGGTCCAGGTGCCCTCGGCGCCCTCGGTGTGGTTGACGGCGCCGCCGGACCAGGAGTTGTCCGCGAACTCGTGGTCGTCCCAGATCGCGATGACCGGCGCCTTCAGGTGCAGCGCCTGAAGGTCGGGGTCCGTCTTGTACTTCCCGTGCCGGGTGCGGTAGTCGGCGAGCGTGATGATCTCGTGCGCCGGCGCGTGCGGCCGGACGACCGCGCCGCGCGCCGCGTACTCGCCGGACCCGTACTCGTAGAGGTAGTCGCCGAGGTGCAGCCAGGCGTCGAGGTCGCCGCGGGCGGCGAGATGGCGGTACGACGAGAAGTAGCCGGCCTCCCAGTTGGCGCAGGAGACCACGCCGAAGCGCAGCCCGGCGACGCTCGCGTCCGCCGCCGGCGCGGTGCGGGTGCGCGCCGCCGGGGAGTCGGTGCCGCCGGCCGAGAAGCGGAACCAGTAGTCGGTGGCGGGCTCCAGGCCGCGGATGTCCGCCTTGACGGTGTGGTCGGAGGCGGTGGTCGCGGTGAGGGAGCCACGGGCGACGACGTCCGTGAACGCCCGGTCCCGGGCGACGGTCCAGCTCACCTCGGTGTCCGGGCCGAGCCCCGAGCCGGGCGTCGCCTCGGCGGCGGGGGTCACCCGGGTCCACAGGAGGATGCCGTCCGGCAGCGGGTCGCCGGAGGCCACGCCGTGCAGGAAGGCCGGGGCCTGGTCCGCCGCGCGGGCGGGGAGGGCGGCGGCGAGGGGGCCGGCCAGGACGGCGCCGGCGGCCGCGGCCTTGACGACCGAACGGCGGCTTGGCGCAAGGGAGTTGACACCCTCGGAGGACTTGACTGATCTGAGTCGACTGGTCACGGACGATCAGGTTACTGATCGGTACGGAGAGAAGCGGGCGAACTCGGAAAAGTTCGCCCGCTCTTCGTGCGGCCGTCGGCTCAGCCCTTGAGGGCCGCGTCCACCACCCTGGTGAAGTCGGCCACCGTCATGGGCGGGTTGCCCTGGCTGTCGGCGGTGAGCGTCTTGCCGTCCATGACGAAGCTCGGGGTGCCCGTCACCCCGTCCTTGTTGGTGTCGAAGGTCTTCGACATGGCCATCGCCCAGGCGTCGTAAGTGCCCTTCTTGACCGCGTTCTGGAACTTGGTGTTGCCCTTCAGCGCGGAGACGGTGTCGGCGACCTTGATCAGGTAGCTGTCGTCCTTGAACTTGTCGGTCGTCTCCTCCGGGTGCCACTTCGTCGAGTACAGCGCGGTCTTGTACTCGACGAACGCGTCGGGACTGACGTTCAGCGCGGCGCCCAGGGCGCTCAGCGCGTTCTTGGAGCCCACGCCGTCGTCGTGGTTGTCGATGAACGTGCCGCCGATGTACTGGATCTTGAACTTGCCGTCGTCGAGGTCCTTCTTCACGGTCGAACCGACGGTCTGCTCGAACTGCGCGCAGACGGGGCAGCGCGGGTCCTCGTACTCCTTGAGGGTCTTCTTGGCCGTCGACTTGCCGATGACGACGGTGGTGCCCTTCGTGCCCGTGGTGTTGGCGGGCGCGACCACCGTGGCGTCCTTCAGGCCCGACCAGTAGCTGGGCTTGTTGGCCTGGACGACCGCGTAACCTATGCCGCCGGCGGCCGCGAGGACCGCGACGACCGAGCAGGCCACGATGACCTGCCGCTTGACCTTCGCCTTCTTGGCCTGACGCTCGCGCTCCAGGCGCAGCCGCTCACGGGCCGCCGTCTTCGACGCCGCGCTGTTCCGCTTGCTCATGTCGGTGATCTCCATCGGGGACGCGCACGCAGGACGCGCGCGGATACGTGTGGGGGACTTGGATGTGCTCGGGTGCGGGAGAGTGCCTCAGACCGCGGCGACCGAACACGGCGGTCCACGCCGTCCCAGGGAGTGCACCAGCAGCCGCTCACGGGCGGCGGTCCCGCGCCGCGCGGGACGCGGCAGCCGCCGTACGGGCGAGGTGCGGCGTACCGCCACCGCGGCGACGGCGAGCAGCAGCGGCCGGAAGGTGACCGCGGTGGCCGCGCGCAGCAGCCCGGCCAGGGCGCGCTCGCCCCGGCGCAGGTACGCGGCGGCGAGCAGCCCGACCCCGAGGTGGGCGCCGAGCAGCAGCCAGGCGGCGGTCGGGTCGGCGTGCGCGAGCAGCGCGGCCGTGCGGGAGGGGTCGTCGGTGACCCGGGCCAGCGAGGTGCCGACCCCGCCGCCGCTGCACAGCACGTCCAGGCCGACCGAGTGCAGCGGGCCGGCGACCGGGCCGCCGACCCGGCCGTAGCAGGCGTGCTGGCCGGTGGTGAAGACCGTGTCGGCGGTCAGCTCCAGCGGGATGAGCAGCGCCGCGATGTGTCCGAAGCCGCGCTCCCGGCCGGCGAGGGCGAAGGCGGGCAGGTACACGGCGGCGGCGACGGCCGCCACCGTGCCCAGCGGCAGGGGGACCCGGGACAGCAGCACGTGCGACGCGCTGCTGAGCGTCACGACCAGTGCCGTGAACAGTGCCGCGCGTACGGCTCTGAGCTGGATCCCGGATATGTCCATAGCGGAGGAGAGTGTGTCACGTGCTCCCGTAGGAGACCCCTAAAGGGTTCCTGTGAGCGCGCGGATGGTTACAGACCCGGAATCCTGCCGTTGCGGAACAGGTCCACGAAGATCTGGTGGTCGGCACGCGCGCGTGCGCCGTAGGCGTGGGCGAAGTCGACGAGCAGGCCCGCGAAGCCCTCCTCGTCGGCCGCGATCGCCGCGTCGATGGCCCGCTCGGTGGAGAACGGCACCAGGGACTCGCCGGACTGGTCGTCCGCCGCCGCGTGCATCGTGGCCGTGGCCCGCCCGAGGTCGGCGACGACGGCGCCGATCTCCTCCGGGTCGTCGATGTCGCTCCAGTCCAGGTCCACCGCGTACGGGGAGACCTCGGCGACCAGCTGGCCCGACCCGTCCAGCTCGGTCCAGCCCAGCCACGGGTCGGCGTGGGCCTGGAGGGCGCGCTGGGAGATCACCGTGCGGTGGCCCTCGTGCTGGAAGTACTCCCGGATCGCCGGGTCCGTGATGTGCCGGGAGACGGCCGGGGTCTGGGCCTGCTTGATGTAGATCACCACATCGTTCTCCAGGGCGTCGCTGTTGCCCTCCAGGAGGATGTTGTACGACGGCAGCCCGGCCGAGCCGATGCCGATGCCGCGGCGGCCGACGACGTCCTTGACCCGGTAGGAGTCGGGGCGGTCCAGGGAGGAGTCCGGGAGCGTCTCCAGATAGCCGTCGAAGGCGGCGAGGACCTTGTAGCGGGTCGCCGCGTCCAGCTCGATGGCGCCGCCGCCGGGCGCGAAGCGGCGCTCGAAGTCACGGATCTCGGTCATCGAGTCCAGCAGCTCGAAGCGGGTCAGCGACCGGGCGACGCGCAGCGCCCCCAGCAGCGGCCCCTGGGCGCTGTCCAGGGTGAACGGCGGCACCTCGTCGCTCTTCGCGCCGGTCGCCAGCGCGTGCACCCGCTCGCGGTAGGCGCGCGCGTAGAGCGTCACCAGGCCGGTGATCTGCTCGTCGCTGAGCGCCTTCGCGTACCCGATGAGGGCGACCGAGGCGGCGAAGCGCTTGAGGTCCCAGGTGAAGGGGCCGACGTACGCCTCGTCGAAGTCGTTGACGTTGAAGACGAGGCGGCCGTTGGAGTCCATGTACGTGCCGAAGTTCTCCGCGTGCAGGTCGCCGTGGATCCACACCCGCGAGGTGCGCTCGTCGAGGTACGGGCCGCCGCGCTTCTCGGCGTCCTGGTCGTGGTAGAAGAGGGCCGCGGTGCCCCGGTAGAACGCGAAGGCCGAGGCCGCCATCTTCCGGAACTTCACGCGGAACGCGGCCGGGTCGGCGGCCAGGAGCTCGCCGAACGCGGTGTCGAAGACGGCGAGGATCTCCTCGCCGCGGTGCTCGTCGTTGAGCTGCGGAACCGACATCGCTGGGTGCCTCCTGGTGCGGGGTCGTGCGTGACGTGGGGGACGGGTGCGCGGTGGTCTCCGGACGGCCGTCCGTCTTCTTGCAACGCCCGAAGGTACCCGGGAGTGCCCGTCGTCCGTCAGTGCCGAGGCATAGGATCTGCTCCTGTCCCCCAGACTGTCCGCAGCCTGTCGCCGAGCGTTTCCCATGGAGGCCAAGCCGTGTCAAAGCCGCCGTTCACGCACCTGCACGTCCACACCCAGTACTCGCTGCTGGACGGTGCCGCGCGGCTCAAGGACATGTTCGACGCGTGCAACGAGATGGGCATGACCCACATCGCGATGTCCGACCACGGCAACCTGCACGGGGCCTACGACTTCTTCCACACCGCGAAGAAGGCCGGCGTCACCCCGATCATCGGCATCGAGGCGTACGTCGCCCCCGAGTCCCGGCGCAACAAGCGCAAGATCCAGTGGGGCCAGCCGCACCAGAAGCGCGACGACGTCTCCGGCTCCGGTGGTTACACGCACAAGACGATCTGGGCGTCGAACGCGACGGGCCTGCACAACCTCTTCAAGCTCTCCTCGGACGCGTACGCCGAGGGCTGGCTGCAGAAGTGGCCCCGGATGGACAAGGAGACCATCTCCAAGTGGTCCGAGGGCCTCATCGCCTCCACCGGCTGCCCCTCCGGCGAACTGCAGACGCGGCTGCGGCTCGGCCAGTTCGACGAGGCGCTGAAAGCCGCCTCCGAGTACCAGGACATCTTCGGCAAGGACCGCTACTTCCTGGAGCTGATGGACCACGGCATCGACATCGAGCACCGGGTCCGTGACGGCCTCCTGGAGATCGGCAAGAAGCTCGGCATCCCCCCGCTGGTCACCAACGACTCGCACTACACGTACGCGCACGAGGCGACCGCCCACGACGCCCTGCTGTGCATCCAGACCGGCAAGAACCTCTCCGACCCCGACCGCTTCCGCTTCGACGGCACCGGCTACTACCTGAAGTCCACCGACGAGATGTACGCCATCGACTCCTCCGACGCCTGGCAGCAGGGGTGCGCCAACACCCTCCTGGTGGCCGAGCAGATCGACACGGCCGGCATGTTCGAGGCGAAGAACCTCATGCCGAAGTTCGACATCCCCGAGGGCTTCACCGAGGTCACCTGGTTCAAGGAGGAGGTCCGCCTCGGCATGGAGCGCCGCTTCCCCGGCGGTGTCCCCGAGGACCGCCAGCGGCAGGTCGAGTACGAGATGGACGTCATCATCCAGATGGGGTTCCCGGGGTACTTCCTCGTCGTCGCCGACTTCATCATGTGGGCGAAGAAGAACGGCATCGCGGTGGGCCCCGGCCGTGGCTCCGCGGCCGGCTCGATCGTCGCCTACGCCATGGGCATCACCGACCTCGACCCCATCCCGCACGGTCTGATCTTCGAGCGGTTCCTCAACCCCGAGCGCGTCTCCATGCCCGACGTCGACATCGACTTCGACGAGCGCAGGCGCGTCGAGGTGATCCGGTACGTGACGGAGAAGTACGGCGCCGACAAGGTCGCCATGATCGGCACCTACGGCAAGATCAAGGCGAAGAACGCCATCAAGGACTCCGCGCGCGTGCTGGGCTACCCGTACGCGATGGGCGACCGGCTCACCAAGGCGATGCCCGCCGACGTCCTGGGCAAGGGCATCGACCTGGACGGCATCACCAACCCCTCGCACCCGCGCTACAGCGAGGCCGGCGAGATCCGCGCGATGTACGAGAACGAGCCGGACGTCAAGAAGGTCATCGACACCGCCAAGGGCGTCGAGGGCCTGGTCCGGCAGATGGGCGTGCACGCCGCCGGCGTCATCATGTCCAGCGAGCCCATCGTCGACCACGCCCCGGTCTGGGTGCGGCACACCGACGGCGTCACCATCACGCAGTGGGACTACCCGCAGTGCGAGTCGCTCGGCCTGCTGAAGATGGACTTCCTGGGCCTGCGCAACCTGACGATCATGGACGACGCCGTCAAGATGGTGAAGTCCAACAAGGGCATCGACCTGGACCTGCTGGGCCTGCCGCTCGACGACCCGAAGACCTTCGAACTGCTCCAGCGCGGCGACACCCTGGGCGTCTTCCAGTTCGACGGTGGCCCCATGCGCTCCCTGCTGCGCCTCATGAAGCCCGACAACTTCGAGGACATCTCCGCCGTCTCCGCGCTGTACCGTCCCGGCCCGATGGGCATGGACTCGCACACCAACTACGCGCTGCGCAAGAACAAGCTCCAGGAGATCACCCCGATCCACAAGGAGCTGGAGGAACCCCTCCAGGAGGTCCTCGCGGTCACCTACGGCCTGATCGTCTACCAGGAGCAGGTGCAGAAGGCCGCCCAGATCATCGCCGGCTACTCGCTCGGCGAGGCCGACATCCTGCGCCGCGTGATGGGCAAGAAGAAGCCGGACGAACTGGCCAAGAACTTCACCATCTTCCAGGCCGGCGCCAAGAAGAACGGCTACAGCGACGAGGCGATCCAGGCCCTGTGGGACGTGCTGGTCCCCTTCGCCGGCTACGCCTTCAACAAGGCGCACTCCGCCGCGTACGGACTGGTCTCCTACTGGACCGCCTACCTGAAGGCGAACTACCCGGCCGAGTACATGGCCGGACTGCTCACCTCGGTCAAGGACGACAAGGACAAGTCGGCCGTCTACCTCAACGAGTGCCGGCGGATGGGCATCCGCGTGCTCCCGCCGGACGTCAACGAGTCGATGTCCAACTTCGCCGCCCAGGGCGACGACGTGATCCTCTTCGGCCTCTCCGCCGTCCGCAACGTCGGCACCAACGTCGTCGAGTCGATCATCAAGTCCCGCAGGGCGAAGGGGAAGTACGCCTCCTTCCCCGACTACCTCGACAAGGTGGAGGCGGTCGCCTGCAACAAGCGCACCACGGAGTCGCTGATCAAGGCCGGCGCCTTCGACACCATGGGGCACACCCGCAAGGGCCTCACCGCCCAGTTCGAGCCCATGATCGACAACGTGGTGCAGGTCAAGCGCAAGGAGGCCGAGGGCCAGTTCGACCTCTTCGGCGGGATGGGCGACGAGGCGAGCAGCGAGCCCGGCTTCGGACTCGACGTCGTCTTCACCGAGGACGAGTGGGAGAAGACCTACCTCCTCGCCCAGGAGCGGGAGATGCTCGGTCTGTACGTCTCCGACCACCCCCTCTTCGGCCTGGAGCACGTCCTCTCCGACAAGGCCGACGCGGGCATCGCCCAGCTCACCGGGGGCGAGCACGCCGACGGCGCGGTCGTCACCATCGGCGGCATCATCTCGGGCCTCCAGCGCAAGATGACCAAGCAGGGCAACGCCTGGGCCATCGCCACCGTCGAGGACCTCGCCGGCTCCATCGAGTGCATGTTCTTCCCTGCCACCTACCAGCTGGTGTCGACCCAACTCGTCGAGGACGCCGTGGTGTTCGTCAAGGGCCGCCTCGACAAGCGCGAGGACGTGCCGCGGCTGGTCGCGATGGAGCTCCAGGTCCCCGACCTCTCCAACGCGGGCACCAACGCGCCGGTGATCCTCACCATCCCGGCCACCCGGGTCACCCCGCCGATGGTCAGCCGCCTCGGCGAGATCCTCACCCACCACCGGGGCGACAGCGAGGTCCGGATCCGGCTCCAGGGCCCGCGCAAGACCACCGTGCTCCGCCTCGACCGGCACCGCGTCAAACCCGACCCGGCCCTCTTCGGCGACCTGAAGGTACTGCTCGGCCCGGCCTGCCTGGCCGGCTGAGCGAGCGGCACGACCGGGGGGCGCATCCGTCGACGGATGCGCCCCTCGGCGTGTGCCTGGGTCTCAACAACGCGATTCAGGTCTCAACGACCGCCGCACGGTTGTCAGTTGTGACCGAAGCGCTTCTCGCGGCCCTTGCGGGCCATGTCGCTGGGGGTCGCATGGGATATGCGTTCCTCGGCCTGGTTGGTCATCGAGGACGGCTGGGCCTGCTCCTGCCCGCGCTCGGCCGGGGCGTGTTTGCGGTCACGGTTCTTGTTCTTGGCCATGGTGATCTGCCTCCTGAAGGGGATCTAGGGGCCAGGACCGGGACCAGACTCACATAGGCTGACAGGGAGCGCATTTCGGATCATTACCGTATGTGACAGGCTTGGTCGGCGTGCCGGTCCCCGATACGCCACGCCGATGATCGAGTTCCGGCCGTTAACCCCTGCGCAGTCGGGCAGACTCCAAGCAAGCCCGAAGCAATCTCCCGGAAAGAGGGTGGATCGCGTGGACCGCTGCATCGTCCTGGTGGACGCCGGGTATCTGCTGGGGGCCGCCGCCAGTCTTCTTGCCGGAGAGCCCTCACGTTCCCGCATCACCGTCGACCACCCCGCCCTCGTCCAGGGCCTGCGTGAGCGCGCCGAGTCCGACACCGAACGGCCGCTGCTGCGCATCTACTGGTTCGACGGCGCCCCCGACCGCGTCCCGCAGCCGGAACACCGCAGACTGCGCGTGATGCCCCGGGTCACGGTCCGCCTCGGCGCCCTGACCCGCAGCGACGGCCGCTGGGCGCAGAAGGGCGTCGACGCCGCCATGCACGCCGAGCTCACCGAGCTGGCCCGCAACCGCGCCTGCTCCGACATCGTGCTCGTCACCGGTGACGGGGATCTGCTGCCGGGCATGATGGCCGCCAAGGAGCACGGCGTCGCCGTACACCTGTGGGCCGTGCAGGCCGCGGACGGCGACTACAACCAGTCCGAGGACCTGGTCGCCGAGGCCGACGAGCGGCGCGTGCTGGACCGGGCCTGGATCACCAAGGCCGTACGTCCCAAGGACCTCGGCGGGGTCTGCGCGCAGCCGCCCGCGCCCCGGCCCGAGATCGCGGCGATCCTCTCCGCGCCGCTGCCGGAGTCCGCGCTCGGCCGGGCGCCCGAGCGCTCCGCCGACGAGGGCGAGCACACCTCGCCCGACCCGGAGTCGGAGAACGGCTCGCAGGACCGGGTCCCCGCCGCCAAGGGCGTGCCCACCCCGAAGGACCTGGCCGCGCTGCGCGCCCCCGGCGCCGCCCAGCCCGCCGCCCCGCATCCGCCCAGCGCCACCCTGCGCTGGTCCTCCGACAAGGGCTGGGTGGACCGGCCCGGCACGGCCTCGGAGCCGCCCGAGGTCGCCTCCATGCCGACGCTCGCCCAGCTGACCACGGCCGAGCAGCGCTGGGCCGACCGCGAGGAGGACATCACGACGGTCGGCGGCGACCCGTTCGAGGTCGGCCAGGTCTTCGCCCGCCGGTGGATGGGCCGGCTGGGCGACCAGGGCCACCTCCAGAAGCTGTCCGGGATGTATCCGCGGATCCCGCACCGCATCGACGGCGAGCTGCTGCGGTACGCGGCCCGCTTCGGACTCCTCGCCCACAAGGACGACCAGATCGACGAGCACGACCGGTACGCGATCCGGGCCGGCTTCTGGCGCGAGATCGATGTCCGCACCGCAGCCGAGCACGCGCCCGCCGCCGAGTGAGGCACGTGCGGGGCGGGGTTGGATTTCAGGCGGAGTCGGGCACCCCGTACTCTCGTCCTTTGTGAGTACGCGCGCGGGACAGGCACCTCGGCACACGGCTGACGTCGTGTGCGCCGCGCGCGGGCTGACCAAGATCTATCCGCCGGTACGGGGTCGGCGGGGCGCTCCGGGCACCCCCGAGGTGCGGGCCACCGACGAGGTGACGCTGGACATCCGCCGGGGCGAGATCTTCGGACTGCTCGGGCCGAACGGCGCCGGCAAGTCCACCCTCGTCCGCCAGCTCACCGGGCTGATGCGGCCCGACGCCGGCAGCGTCGAGATCCTCGGCCACGACATCGTGCTCCACCCGGAGCGGGCCGCGCGCATCCTCGCCTATCTCGGGCAGGAGTCCTCCGCGCTGGACGAACTCACCGTGTCGCTGGCCGCCGAGACCACCGGGCGGCTGCGCGGCCTGGAGCTGCGGCAGGCGCGGGCCGAGCGGGACGCCGTACTCGACGAACTGGGGCTCACCGCGCTCGCCGGCCGCCCCCTGAAGAAGCTCTCCGGCGGCCAGCGGCGGCTCGCCTGTGTCGCCGCCGCCCTCGTCGGGGAACGGCCGCTGCTGGTGCTCGACGAACCCACCACCGGCATGGACCCGGTGGCCCGCCGAGCCGTGTGGTCCGCGGTCGACCGGCGGCGGGCCGAGCGCGGCACCACCGTGCTGCTGGTCACCCACAACGTGATCGAGGCGGAGACCGTGCTCGACCGGGTCGCCGTCCTGGACAGCGGGCGGGTGATCGCCTGCGACACCCCGGCCGGGCTCAAGGAGCGGGTGGCCGGCGAGGTGCGGGTCGAGCTGGTGTGGCGGGAGCGGCCGCCGCTGGAGGTGCCGGAGGTGGCCGCGCTGCGGGACCGGGCGGTGGAGTCGGGGCGCCGCTGGACGTTGCGGCTCGCCCCCGAGGAGGCCCGGGTGGCCGTCGCCACGGTGACCGGCGGGGCCGCCTTCGCCGCCCTGGACGACTTCACCCTGGCCACCCCGAGCCTGGAGGACGTGTACCTGGCGCTGGGCGGGAACGCGCAGGGGCTGGTGAAGGCATGAGCACGCGGGCCGTCGCATCCGTATCGGACAGGACTGCCGGCGTCGAGAGGAGCAGCGCGACGTGAGTGCCGTGTCCGCCGATGTACTGCCCGGTGGTGCCCTGGCCGTGCCGGAGGCCGCCGGGGGCGCGGCCGAGCTGGGGCCCCGGGCCCGGCTGTGGCCGTCGATGGCCGCCGTGTACCGGGCCCAGCTCTCCCGGGCGCGGGTCGCGCGGATCCCGCTGCTCTTCGTGGCGACCTTCCAGTCGGTCGGCATCCTGATCATGATGCGCGGGGTGGTGGACACCGGCAGCGCGGACGCCCGATCCGTGGTGGCCGGTTCGTCGGTGCTGGTCGTCGCCTACGTCGGGCTGAACCTGCTGTCGCAGTACTTCGGGCAGCTGCGGGCCAGCGGCGGCCTCGACCACTACGCGACGCTGCCGGTGCCGCCCGCGGCCGTGGTGCTGGGCGCGGCGGGCGCGTACGCCTCCTTCACCGTGCCCGGGACCGTGCTGACCGCGGTCCTCGGCTGTGTCCTGTTCGGGCTGCCGCTGTCGAACCTGTGGATCGTGCTCGCGGTGATCCCGTTGGCCGGGGCCGCGCTCGCCGGGCTCGGGGCGGCCTGCGGACTGCTCGCGCCCCGCCCCGAACTGGCCACGCTGCTCGGCCAGTTGGGCATGTCGGCGGCTCTGCTGCTGGGGGTGCTGCCGGCCGACCGGATGCCGGAGGCGGTGCGGTTCGCCCGCGATCTGCTGCCCTCGACCTACGGCGTGGAGGCCTTCGCGCGGACCTTCGGGGCGCGTCCGGACTGGGCGTTCGTCGCCGGTGACCTCGCCGTCTGCGCCGGTGTGGGCGTCGTCTCGCTCGCCGTCGCCACCTGGGCCTACCGCCGGGCCGCCGTCCGGTGACGCGCCGCACAGCGGCGCCTGGCACGATGTCAGGGTGACCGCACCGCTGACTCCGCCTCCGCCGCCGCGTGACCAGTCCTCGCACGAGCACTCCTCGCACGATCAGTCTCCGCGGGACGGGTCCGCGCGGGACCAGGCCCCGCGGGGCGCCTGGCCGACGCCGGACGCCGGGTATCCGGAACCCGGCCCGCACGACGAGCCGTCCGACGAGGACGGCCCCGGGCTGAAGACCGAGATCCGGGAGGCCGTGGTGATCACGGTGGCCTTGGCGGTCGGCGGGGCGCTGCTCGGACTCCTGTGGTGGTGGCTGGCGCCGCACGTGCCGCTGGTCGGCGACGTGACCGGCAAGAGCTGGGTCGTCTACCTCAAGGACAGCGAGGGCGAGCAGGCCGTGGGCGTGGACGGAACGTTCACTCTGCTCGCCGTGGCCTTCGGTGCCGTGACCGCGCTCGCCGTCTTCCTGCTGCGCCGGCGCGGGGGCGTGCCCCTGGCGGTGGCGCTCGCCGTGGGCGGCCTGCTCGGCTCGCTGCTGGCGTGGCGGCTCGGGGTCTGGCTCGGCCCCACGGGGAACGTGATCGCCCACGCGAAGTCCGTCGGCAAGGGCGTCACCTTCTCGGCGCCCCTCAAGCTGGGCGCGAAGGGCGCGCTGCTGGCGTGGTCCGTGGCCGCCCTCGTCGTCCACCTCGGCCTCACGGCCCTGTTCGGCCCGCGCGATCCGGAGCCGCCCTACCAGCAGGCCCCCCTCCTCAAGGACCCGTACGGAGCCCCGCAGCCGTAGGCCCGGTGCGGGGGCCGCCGGGGATCAGGCGGGCCGTCTGCCGTGGTTGGCGCGGCCCCTTCCGGTGCGCCACTCGCGCTTCCGCGTTCTCTTCGACATGTCCCTCGTACTCGGCTGAGGAACCCCCCGCCGTCGAGGGGTAGGCACGCCCGGGGGCGCCGGTACCGCGCGGTGAGCCGGGCGGTCAGGCACGCCCGAGAGGGGCCGACACCGCCGCCGTGAGCCGGGCCAGGTCCGCCGGGGCCAGCTCGATCTCCAGGCCCCGGCGACCCGCCGAGACACAGATGGTGGCGTGGGCGGGCGCGGAGTCGTCCAGCACCGTGGGCAGCCGCTTGCGCTGGCCGAGCGGGGAGATGCCGCCCAGGACGTAGCCGGTGGTGCGCTCGGCGAGCACCGGGTCGGCCAGGACCGCCCGCTTGCCGCCGACCGCCGCGGCGAGCGCCTTCAGGTCGAGCCGGCCCGCCACCGGGACCACGGCCACCGTCAGGGCCCCGTCGACCTCGGCGACCAGCGTCTTGAACACCCGCTCGGGGGAGACGCCCATCGCCTCGGCCGCCTCCTCGCCGTAGGAGGGATGGGCCGGATCGTGGTCGTAGGAGTGCACCGTGTACGGCACTCCGGCGGCCGTCAGGGCGACCGTCGCGGGGGTGCCGCCGGGCTGCTGCTTCCGGGACTTCTTCGCCATCGCGGGTACGGCCTCAGTTCAGGCTCGTCGGGCCGCGCGTCAGGTCGAACGCCGGCAGCGACGGCAGGTTGCGGATGATGGACGTCTCCGTGCGCAGGACCTTCAGCTCGTCGCGCAGCCGCGAGGCGGTGTCCGGGGCCTGGAGGAGGCGCTGCTTGGTCACCGTGTCCAGCATCATCGCCGCCGCGACCAGGTACGACACCACGGCCGGCTCGTCCGGCAGCTCGGCCTCGCCGGTCGACAGGGACCGCTCCCGGGCGCCCGCCAGCCGCTTCTGGTACTGACGGAATGCCCGCAGCACCCCCTCGGCCAGCGCCCCGGCGCCGTCACCGGGCTCCTCGGGCAGCTCCTCCAGCTCGGCCGTCAGGAACGGGCCGGAGCTGTCGAGGGAGAGCAGCCGCACCCGGGTGGTCCCGGTCGCCAGCACCTCGAAGGTGCCGTCCTCCCGCTCCCGGATCGTCGCGGCGTCCGCCACGCAGCCCACCGAGTGGAACGCCTTGAGCGGCTCGGGCCCGAAGCCCGCCGAGGGCCCCCGCTCGGGCACGGCCGTCTGGTCCGGCATCCCGGACGCGCTCGGCGCCACCTCGTGCCCGTCGCGGATCGTCACGACGGCGAACCGGCGCGGTTCCTCCTCGGAGGTCTTCAACAGGTCGCGCATCATGGCGCGATAGCGCTCCTCGAAAATGTTGAGGGGGAGCACGAGCCCCGGGAACAGCACGGTGTTCAGCGGGAAGAGCGGAAGCCGGACGGTGGTCACGCCGCAAGAGCCTAGTCGTCGCCGGAGCCGGTGCGAGCGCCGTGTCCCCTGTGCGGGTGTTCCGCCGGGTGCGCCGCCGCCGTGGCGCGGATGTCGGCGCGCACCTTCAGGAACATGCCGAGCGGGTCGTCCGAGAGCCGCTCCCAGGGGAACGAGGTGGCGTACGGGCCGATCAGCCGGACCTGGGCGAGGGCCTCCTCGGGGCGGTCGAGCCGGACCAGGAGATACATCAGTTCGTTGCGGATCCGGGCCGGCCACGGGGCAGCGGCCGGGAACCGGGCCGACAGCGCGATCGCCCGGTCGGCCGCCGCGTCCAGCCGCGCGCGGGGCACGTCCGCGACGGCGCCGTCGATGAGGCACCCGAAGGCCGCCCGGGCGGGCAGCGCCTGGACGAACGAGTCGGCGGGGGCGTCCTGCGCGGCCAGGTCGGCGAAGTCGAAGCAGGCGCGGTGCGACCCGTGCCAGGCGGAGGCGAGATAGCGCAGGGCGGCCACATGGCAGCCGTAGTGGTGCGGGGCGCGGCGGACGGCGGCGGCCCACAGCTCCTCGAAGTAGGTGTGGCCGGCCCGTGAGCCGCGCGCGTGGTCCAGGGCGACCCGCCAGGGCACCGGGTCGCTGTTGTCGCCGCGCGCGGCGGCCGTGATCAGCGGGGACACCTCCCGCAGCAGCTCCGCGCGGGCCGGGGAGTCCCAGGCGCGGTCCACCGCGAGCTGGGCCGCGACCAGGGTCGCGTCCGGGTCGTGCGGGGCCGCCGCGCACCAGGCCTGCAACCACTCGGCGCGGGAGCGGGCGAAGGAGGCCAGCCGTTTGACGTACCGGTCGCGGTTCTCCCAGCGGGCGCTCGCCCGGGTGGCCGCGAGCAGTTCGGCGGCGGGGAGGTACTCGCCCCGCGCTGCGGTGACCAGGACCGGTCCCACGAAGTCGTCGGGCGCGTCGAGCAGCACCTCGTCGTCGTGGGGTACTCCGGTGGCGAGGTGCGGCCGGCTTCGGGGGGACCGGGGCGCGCGGAGGAAGGGGGGCAGCGGTGCCATGGTGGGGACCATTGAAAGCCGCAGGTCACGCCCGCGCCAGGGGTGGGGCGGAATCGGCGGAAGGTTGTACGGGCGCGGGTCAAGGCCCGGTAAAAGGTGACTGTTGTTCAGCTGTTCGAGAGCTGTGCGCCCGCCCCGGCCGCCCTTCCGGTGGCCCGCTCACCCCCGTCTGAGCAGCCGGGTCGCCCCCGCCGCCACCGCGGTCGCCAGGACCCAGCCCAGCACGATCATCGCCGCGGAGAGCCACTGCCAGCCGCCGCTCAGCTGCCACTGGCCCACCTGACCCAGGTCGACGACGGGCAGCAGCAGGTCCAGGGCGAACAGGGCCGGGTTCCACCGCGGGTGCCCGCCCCCGCCGGCCGGCGGATGGCTGGCGTGCGCGAAGGCCAGCGAGCCCGCCGCCCACAGCACCGCCATCCACACCGCCGCCCGGCCCGGCCGGTAGCCGTAGGCGACCGTCCAGTCCTGTGCGAACCCCCACATCTTGGCCGCGAGGGGCAGGCTCTCGCGGCGCCGGCGCTGCTTGGCGAGCAGCACCTCGCGCGCGTCCTCGTCCTCCCCGCCGCCACGCAGCACCGCCGCCAGCCGCTCGTACGGCTCCGGGTTGTACTCGGCGGTCGCCGCCGCCACCCAGTCCAGCCGCGCGGTCAGCGGGAAGGGGCCCTCCGGTACGAGGTTCTCGTAGGCGAAGCCGCCCATGTGGAGGTTGCCCGGCTCGGGCCAACTGCTCGCCCGGTCGATCAGGTTGACGACCCGGGCGCCCGACAGCACCACCTTGCCGCGCTGCGGCTTCTCGCCGAGGAAGCGCAGCTCGGGCGTCTGCACCCGGCGCAGGGACAGCTCCTGCCGGTCGGTGAAGGTGAACCGGGCCCGCTCCAGGTCGACCGCGTCCCCGAACCGCCCGTCGTCCAGCCGCACCCCGCCCTGGCACTCGAAGCGCTGGATGCGGGTCCCGCGCGCCGGGGTCGTGCCGCTCAGCAGCGGGCTGCCGACGCCCGCCGGGGTCAGGTACAGGGTGCGGCCGACGGTCAGCTGCGGGGCGTTGAGGGCGAGCCGGGAGTACGGGTTGGCCAGGTGCGCCCCGCGCAGGCTCAGCGAGACGCCGACCTTGGCGCTGCGCAGGCTCAACTCGCCGTGCGATTCCAGGAGTTCGGCCTGTAAGTCCTGGCCCACGGTCATTCCGTCCGCGGCGATCGAACGCCCGGTGCGGTCGCGGTGCACGATGGCCTGGTTGAGCAGCAGATCGGTGCCGATACGCGCGTCGGTCAGCCGGACCCCGTTGTGGAAGCGGCAGCGCGGCAGATGCAGATCGCCCTCCGTGTGCACCCGCGCCGCCTCCAGCCGCGGCACCGAGCAGTCCACCAGCCGCAGGGTCTGGAAGCGGGCCTCCGGCAGCAGGACCTCCTCCTCGAACCGGCATGCCTTCAGCTCGACGTACGGCGCGACCGTGCCGCCCGCGAGGTCGAGGGTGCCGCTGATCCGCAGCCCGGTGAGTTTCAGGGAGGCCACCCGGCCCGACAGCGGGGGCGGTCCGTCGAGGAGCAGGCGGCAGATGACACGGGCCCGCACGGTCCGCTCGGCGCCCCACGGGTGGCCGCCGTGCGGATCGTCGACGACGGCGTCGCCGCTGCTCAGGTCGTACGCGGTGCCGTTGCGGAAGGCCTGCCACATGCCGGCCTCGGCGGCGGTCAGATCGTCCGGCAGCTCCCCGGTGCGGATGCCGGCCCCTTCGGTCACAGCTCTTCCATTCCCTCGCTCCTCGCGGGCGGACCCATTCGCACATGTGTTCATGCCCGGTGCGTGACGCCCCGAACGCTAGACGGGAACGGGATCTTCCGGGTTCCGGCCAGGTTCTGTATCAGCCATTGATACGCGTGAACAGGGCCCGATCCCGGTCTGAGAGAATTGGCCATGTGATCTCTCGAATCGATCTGCGCGGTGACGCCCTTCCCGAGGGGCCCGCCCTGCGCGAGCTGCTGCCCCGAGCCGACTTCGACGTCTCGGCCGCCCTGGAGAAGGTGCGTCCGATCTGCGAGGCCGTGCATCATCGGGGCGACGCGGCGCTGATCGACTTCGCCGAGAAGTTCGACGGCGTCCGTCTGGAGCGGGTACGGGTCCCGGAGCGGGCGCTCGCCGACGCCCTGGAGCGGCTCGACCCGCGGGTCCGCGCGGCCCTGGAGGAGTCGATCCGGCGCGCCCGGCTCGTCCACCGCGAGCAGCGCCGTACGACGCACACCACCCAGGTCGTGCCCGGCGGCTCGGTCACCGAGAAGTGGGTGCCCGTCGACCGCGTGGGCCTCTACGCGCCCGGCGGACGCTCGGTCTACCCCTCCTCCGTGATCATGAACGTGGTGCCCGCGCAGGAGGCCGGCGTCGCGTCGATCGCGCTCGCCTCCCCGCCACAGGCCGACTTCGGCGGACTGCCGCACCCGACGATCCTCGCCGCCTGCGCGCTGCTCGGCGTCGACGAGGTCTACGCGGCCGGTGGCGCGACCGCCGTCGCGATGTTCGCCCACGGCACCGAGTCCTGCGCCCCCGCGAACATGGTCACCGGGCCCGGCAACATCTGGGTCGCCGCCGCCAAGCGCTACTTCACCGGCCGGATCGGCATCGACACCGAGGCCGGACCGACCGAGATCGCGATCCTCGCGGACGACACCGCCGACCCGGTGCACGTCGCCGCCGACCTGATCAGCCAGGCCGAGCACGACCCGCTCGCCGCCGCCGTCCTGGTCACCGACTCGCCGGCGCTCGCGGACGCGGTCGAGAAGGAGCTGGAGCCGCAGATCGCGGCCACCAAGCACATCGAGGACCGGATCGTCCCGGCGCTGAACGGCCGGCAGTCCGCGATCGTCCTGGTCGACGGCGTCGACGAGGGCCTGCGGGTCGTCGACGCCTACGGCGCCGAGCACCTGGAGATCCAGACCGCCGACGCCCGCGCGGTCGCCGACCGGGTGCGCAACGCCGGCGCGGTCTTCGTCGGCCCCTGGGCGCCGGTCTCCCTCGGCGACTACGCGGCGGGCTCCAACCACGTGCTGCCGACCGGCGGTTGTGCCTGCCACTCCTCCGGACTCTCCGTCCAGTCCTTCCTGCGCGGCATCCACATCGTCGACTACACGAAGGACGCGCTGGCCGACGTGGCGCACCACGTGGTCACGCTGGCGGAGGCGGAGGACCTGCCCGCGCACGGCGCGGCGGTCACGGCACGCTTCGCCGAAGGGGAACTGACCGAACGCGGTGGCGGGAAGGTGCCCGGCAAGTGAGCTTCGGAATCGACGACCTTCCCGTACGGGACGAACTGCGCGGCAAGACCCCTTACGGCGCGCCCCAGTTGGACGTCCCCGTACGGCTGAACACCAACGAGAACCCCTACCCGCTGCCCGAGGCACTGGTCGAGCGGATCACCGAGCGCGTCCGCGAGGCCGCCCGTGACCTCAATCGCTACCCCGACCGGGACGCGGTCGAACTCCGCGCCGCGCTGGCCGGGTACCTGACCAGGACCGGCAACCACCGGGTCGGCGTCGAGAACGTGTGGGCGGCCAACGGCTCCAACGAGGTCATCCAGCAACTGCTCCAGACCTTCGGCGGCCCCGGCCGTACGGCGATCGGCTTCGAGCCGTCGTACTCGATGCACGCACTCATCGCACGGGGTACGGGGACCGGCTGGATCTCCGGCCCGCGCGACGAGGACTTCACGATCGACCTGCCGGCCGCCGAGCGGTGGATCGCGCAGAACAGGCCCGACGTCGTCTTCGTCACCACCCCCAACAACCCCACCGGCAACGCGGTCCCGCCCGGGACGGTCCTCGCGCTGTACGAGGCGGCGCAGGCCGCCAAGCCCTCGATGGTCGTCGTCGACGAGGCGTACGTCGAGTTCAGCCACGGCGACTCGCTGCTGCCGCTGCTCGAAGGTCGGCCGAATCTCGTCGTCTCGCGGACGATGTCGAAGGCGTTCGGCGCGGCCGGGCTGCGGCTCGGCTACCTCGCCGCGCACCCGGCGGTCGTGGACGCCGTCCAGCTCGTCCGGCTGCCGTACCACCTGTCGGCCGTCACCCAGGCGACCGCGCTGGCCGCCCTGGAGCACACCGACACGCTGCTCGGCTACGTGGAGCAGCTGAAGGCCGAACGGGACCGGCTGGTGGGCGAGTTGCGCGCGATCGGCTGCCAAGTCGTCGAGTCCGACGCGAACTTCGTACAGTTCGGACGGTTCGCCGACTCGCACGCGACCTGGCAGGCGCTCCTCGACCGGGGCGTCCTGGTCCGGGACAACGGCGTACCGGGGTGGCTGCGGGTCTCCGCCGGAACCCCCGAAGAGAACGACGCGTTCCTCGACGCGGTCCGTGAGTCGACTAAGGAGCAGAGCGCATGAACCGCGTAGGACGTGTGGAGCGGGTGACCAAGGAGACGTCGGTCCTGGTCGAGATCGATCTCGACGGCACCGGCAAGGTCGAGGTGTCGACCGGAGTCGGCTTCTACGACCACATGCTCGACCAGCTCGGCCGGCACGGTCTCTTCGACCTCACCGTGAAGACCGAGGGCGACCTGCACATCGACTCCCACCACACCATCGAGGACACCGCGCTGGCGCTGGGTGCCGCCTTCGCGCAGGCGCTCGGCGACAAGGTGGGCATCTACCGCTTCGGCAACTGCACGGTCCCGCTGGACGAGTCCCTCGCCCAGGTCACCGTCGACCTCTCCGGCCGCCCCTACCTCGTGCACACCGAGCCCGAGAACATGGCACCGATGATCGGCGAGTACGACACCACGATGACCCGGCACATCCTGGAGTCCTTCGTCGCCCAGGCCCGGATCGCCCTGCACGTGCACGTGCCGTACGGGCGCAACGCGCACCACATCGTGGAGTGCCAGTTCAAGGCGCTGGCCCGGGCGCTGCGGTACGCCTCCGAGCGCGACCCGCGCGCCGCCGGGATCCTCCCCTCCACGAAGGGCGCGCTGTGACCGGCCTGTCGAGCCTCCTCATCATCGTCGGACTCTTCCTGCTCGGCGGGGTCTACTCCTTCGTCAAGCAGAAGATGCCGCGCAACCTCGTCGTGCTGCTCTCCGTCTCCGCCGCCCTGTGCCTGGTGGCGGGTGTGATGCGGCTGGAGGTGTGGAATTGAGCGCCCCCGCCAAGAAGGTCGTCGTCTTCGACTACGGCTTCGGCAACGTCCGTTCCGCCGAGCGCGCCCTCGCCCGCACGGGCGCCGACGTCGAGGTGACCCGAGACTTCGACCGGGCGATGAACGCGGACGGACTGCTCGTGCCCGGCGTCGGCGCCTTCGCCGCCTGCATGCGGGGCCTGAAGGAGGCGCGCGGCGACTGGATCATCGGCCGCCGGCTCGCCGGCGGGCGCCCGGTGATGGGCATCTGCGTCGGCATGCAGATCCTCTTCGCCCGCGGCATCGAGCACGGCGTGCGCACCGAGGGCCTCGACGAGTGGCCCGGCTCGGTCGAGCCGCTCCAGGCCGACATCGTGCCGCACATGGGCTGGAACACCGTGGAGGCACCGGCCGGCACCCGGCTCTTCGCCGGCCTCGACGCCGACGCCCGCTTCTACTTCGTGCACTCCTACGCCGTCCACGACTGGTCCCTGGAGGTGACCAACCCCGCGCTGCGCGCCCCGCTCGTCACCTGGGCGACGCACGGCGAGCCGTTCGTGGCGGCGGTGGAGAACGGCGCCCTGTGGGCCACCCAGTTCCACCCCGAGAAGTCCGGCGACGCCGGAGCCCAGCTCCTCACCAACTGGATCGGAACCCTGTGAGCAAGCTCGAACTCCTCCCCGCCGTCGACGTCCGCGACGGCCAGGCCGTCCGTCTCGTCCACGGCGAGTCCGGGACCGAAACTTCTTACGGCTCCCCTCTGGAGGCCGCCCTCGCCTGGCAGCGCTCGGGCGCCGAGTGGCTGCACCTCGTCGACCTCGACGCCGCCTTCGGCACCGGTGACAACCGCGCGCTGATCGCCGAGGTGGCCGGCGCCATGGACATCAAGGTCGAGCTGTCCGGCGGCATCCGCGACGACGACACGCTCGCCGCCGCCCTCGCCACCGGCTGCACCCGGGTGAACCTGGGCACCGCCGCGCTGGAGACCCCGGAGTGGGTCGCCAAGGTGATCGCCGAGCACGGCGACCGGATCGCGGTCGGTCTCGACGTACGCGGCACGACCCTGCGCGGCCGTGGCTGGACCCGGGACGGCAGCGACCTGTACGAGACGCTGGAGCGCCTCAACGGCGAGGGCTGCGCCCGGTACGTGGTCACCGACATCGCCAAGGACGGCACCCTCCAGGGCCCCAACCTGGAGCTGCTGCGCACCGTCTGCGGGGCGACCGACCGCCCGGTCGTGGCCTCCGGCGGGGTGTCCTCCCTGGACGACCTGCGGGCCATCGCCGAACTGGTGCCGCTCGGAGTCGAGGGCTCCATCGTCGGGAAGGCCCTGTACGCGAAGGCCTTCACCCTGGAAGAGGCCCTGGAGGCGGTGGCCAAGTGAGCGACATCCGACGCGTCGCGACCGGCGCGCCCTGGGAGGACGACTTCGGCTACTCCCGCGCGGTGGAGCTGCCGAACGGCCTGGTGCTGGTCTCCGGATGCACGTCGATCGTGGACGGCGAGATCGCCGGCGGCGGCCCCTACGAGCAGACGGTCAACGCCTTCAACGTCGCCTTCGCGGCATTGGAGCAGCTGGGCCTCGGCCGCGACGACGTGGTGCGCACCCGGATGTTCCTCACCCACGCCCGGGACGTCGAGGACGTGGGCCGCGCCCACAAGGAGCTCTTCGACACCGTCCGCCCCGCCGCGTCGATGATCATCGTCTCCGGCTTCGTGGACCCCAGCCTGGTCGTCGAGGTCGAGGTGGAGGCGTTCCGGGGAGGGGCCGCATGACCCTCGCCGTACGGGTCATCCCCTGCCTGGACGTGGACAACGGCCGGGTCGTCAAGGGCGTCAACTTCCAGAACCTGCGCGACGCGGGCGACCCCGTCGAGATGGCCAAGGTGTACGACGCCGAGGGCGCCGACGAGCTGACGTTCCTGGACATCACCGCCTCCTCCGGCAACCGCGAGACCACGTACGACGTGGTGCGCCGCACCGCCGAGCAGGTCTTCATCCCGCTCACGGTCGGCGGCGGCGTCCGTACCGCCGAGGACGTGGACAAGCTGCTGCGCGCCGGCGCGGACAAGGTCGGCGTCAACACGGCGGCGATCGCCCGCCCGGAGCTGATCCGGGAGATCGCGGAGCGGTTCGGACGGCAGGTGCTGGTGCTGTCGGTCGACGCGCGCCGCACCCCCGAGGGCACCTTCGAGGTCACCACCCACGGCGGCCGCACGGGTACCGGCATCGACGCCGTCGAATGGGCGCACCGCGCCGCCGAGCTGGGCGCGGGCGAGATCCTGCTCAACTCGATGGACGCGGACGGCACGAAGGACGGCTACGACCTGGAGATGATCGCGGCCGTGCGCAAGCACGTGACCGTCCCGGTCATCGCCTCCGGCGGCGCCGGCCGGCTGACCGACTTCCCGCCGGCCGTCGCGGCGGGCGCGGACGCGGTGCTCGCCGCCTCCGTCTTCCACTTCGGCGATCTCCGCATCGGCCAGGTGAAGGAGACCCTGCGGGCGGCGGGCCGTCCCGTACGGTGACGCCGCGCTGAACCCCGGCGGGGGGAACCCCGGTCGCCCGACGGCGCCGGGGTTCCCCCCGCCGCGACGCCCGGCCGGGGTTCAGATCCCGAGCTGCTTGGTCTCGTGCAGCTCGGCGATCGCGTTCTCGTCGCCGGCCAGCTCCACGACGGCCGCGCTCTGCCGCCCGCACGCGAACATCAGCAGCTCCGACGGCTCGCCGGTCACCGTCACCACCGGAGTGCCCTTGTGGGCGACCGCCGTCTGTCCGTCCGGGCGGCGCAGCACCAGGCCGGTCGGCACGCCGCGGCCCATCAGCCGGGCCGTGCGCTCCAGCCGGGACCACAGGGCGTCCTGGAAGACCGGGTCCAGCGCACGCGGCGTCCACTCCGGGGCGGCCCGGCGGACGTCCTCCGCGTGGACGTAGAACTCGACCGTGTTGGACGCCTCGTCCAGCTGCTTGAGCGAGAACGGCGAGAAGCGCGGCGGGCCGGTACGGATCAGCTGGATCAGCTCCTCGTACGGCTTGGCCGCGAACTCCGCCATCACCCGGTCCAGCCGGGGCGCGAGCTGCTTGACCAGGATGCCGCCGGCGGCGTCGGCGCGGCGCTCGCGCACCACGACGTGCGCGGCGAGGTCGCGGGTGAGCCAGCCCTCGCAGAGGGTCGGGGCGGTGGGGCCCGCGGTCTCCAGGAGATCGGCGAAGAGAAGTCGTTCACGCTTGGCGAAGGTCGACATGCGGCCAGCCTACGACCGCCCGTACGGTCCGCCCACCCGTCCCGCCCCGGACGGCGCGCGCCGTCTTTTCCCACCAGTCGGACATCCGGCCGGGACGATTCGCGGCGCGCGGCACAATGGCACCCATGAGCAGCACGCCCCCGCCCAGCAGCCTCGCCCCCGAGATCGCCGCCCGCCTCAAGCGGGCCGCCGACGGGCTCGTCCCCGCCATCGCCCAGCAGTACGACACCGGTGAGGTGCTGATGCTCGGCTGGATGGACGACGAGGCCCTGCACCGCACCCTGACGACGGGCCGCTGCACCTACTGGTCGCGCAGCCGCCGGGAGTACTGGGTGAAGGGCGACACCTCCGGCCACGTCCAGCACGTCAAGTCGGTCGCCCTGGACTGCGACGCCGACACCGTCCTCGTCAAGGTCGACCAGGTCGGCGCCGCCTGCCACACCGGCGACCGCACCTGTTTCGACGCGGACGTGCTCCTCGTGGACGGCGGGGGCGCCGGTTCCGGCACGGTCGCCGCGGATCAGTAAGGTCAGCCGCCATGGATTTCGAGACGTTCCGCAAGCTGGCCTCCGACCGCCGCGTCATCCCGGTCACCCGCACGCTCCTCGCCGACGGCGACACCCCGGTCGCGCTCTACCGCAAGCTGGCCGCCGAACGCCCCGGCACCTTCCTGCTGGAGTCCGCGGAGAACGGCCGCACCGCCTTCAGGTGGTCCCGCTACTCGTTCGTCGGCGTCCGCAGCGCCGCCACCCTCACCGCCCGTGACGGCGAGGCCCACTGGCTCGGCACCCCGCCGGTCGGCGTCCCGGTCGACGGCGACCCCCTCGTCGCCCTGCGCGCCACCATCGAAACCCTGCACACCCCCCACCAGGAGGGCCTGCCGCCCTTCACCGGCGGCATGGTCGGCTACCTCGGCTACGACATCGTCCGACGCCTGGAGAAGATCGGCCCCGGCGGGCGCGACGACCTCGAACTGCCCGAGCTGACCATGCTCCTCACCAGCGACCTCGCCGTGATGGACCACTGGGAGGGCACCGTCCTGCTGATCGCCAACGCGATCAACCACAACGACCTCGACACGGGCGTCGAGGAGGCGTACGCCGACGCGGTCGCCCGCCTCGACGTCATGGAGGCCGACCTCTCCCGGCCGGTGGCGCAGCCGCCCGCCGTGCTGCCGCCCTCGGAGCTGCCCGAGTACACGGCCCGGTGGGGCGGCCCCGACTTCCAGGCCGCCGTGGAGGACGTCAAGGAGCGCATCCGGGCGGGCGAGGCCTTCCAGGTCGTCCCCTCGCAGCGCTTCGAAACGCCGTGCACGGCAAGCGCGTTGGACGTCTACCGGGTGCTGCGGGCGACCAACCCCTCGCCGTACATGTACCTGTTCCGCTTCGACGGCTTCGACGTGGTCGGCTCCTCCCCCGAGGCACTGGTCAAGGTCGAGGACGGCCGGGCGATGGTCCACCCGATCGCCGGCACCCGGCACCGCGGCGCGACCCCGCAGGAGGACCAGGCCCTCGCCGACGAACTCCTCGCCGACCCCAAGGAACGCGCCGAGCACCTCATGCTCGTCGACCTCGGCCGCAACGACCTCGGCCGGGTCTGCGAGCCCGGCTCGGTCGCGGTCGTCGACTTCATGTCCGTAGAGCGCTACTCGCACGTGATGCACATCGTCTCGACGGTCACCGGCACGGTTGCGGCCGGTCGTACCGCCTTCGACGTCCTGACGGCCTGCTTCCCGGCCGGCACCCTCTCCGGCGCGCCCAAGCCCCGCGCGATGCGGATCATCGACGAACTGGAGCCCTCCAGAAGGGGGTTGTACGGCGGCTGCGTCGGCTACCTCGACTTCGCCGGCGACTCCGACACCGCCATCGCCATCCGCACCGCCCTGCTCCGTGACGGCACGGCCTACGTCCAGGCGGGCGCCGGGATCGTCGCCGACTCCGACCCGGTCGCCGAGGACACCGAGTGCCGCAACAAGGCGGCGGCGGTGCTCCGCGCGGTGCACACGGCCAACCGGCTCGGGCGGTAGGACGAGAGTCATACGAACCCCGGGTGACGGCCGGCCCGGGGTCGGAGCGATAGTGGACCCCGTGACTGCTGCTGTTCCTCCCCCCCGTTCCGAAGCCGCGGGTCCCGCGCGGGCCGTCCGCCGGAGTCTCGCCGTCGCCCTGCTCTGCGGTGCGCTCGGCGCGGCCGTCGCCCTGCTCTCCACCCGCCAGCGCTGGGCGGCCGGCACCGCGACGGTGGCCGGCGGCCACTTCCCGCTGACCGCCCGGGGCAGCGACATCACCGGCGTGCCCGCGGCCCTCGCCATAGTGGGCCTCGCCGCGCTCGTCGCCGTCTTCGCCGTCCGCCGGGCCGGCCGCTTCCTGGTCGCCGGGCTGCTCGCGCTCTCCGGCGCCGGCATCGCCGCCGCGGCCCTCCAGGGCGCCTCCGACCGCTCCGCCCTCGACGACCGGGCCGCCCAGGTCTCCGGGGACACCACGACCGGTGTCGCCGCCCTCACCCACACCGGCTGGCCGTACGTGGCGGCCGTCGGCGGCGCGCTGATCCTCCTCGCCGGCCTGCTCGCCCTGCTGTACGGCCGCCACTGGCCCACCATGTCCGGCCGCTACGAGCGCACCGGTACCCCCCGCGCCCGCAAGGCCCCGGCCGTCGACCCCGACCGTCCGGAGGACGTCTGGAAGGCGCTCGACCGGGGCGAGGACCCCACCGGGGCGTAGCGCGGCGGCGGCGCGCGGCACCGGGGCGCGCGCCGAGACCCCGCGACACCGCACCGGCGCGCGTGCGGAACAATGGACGCGGAGCGTCCGCTCACACACGTACAGAGCAACGAACAACGAGGAGCAAGTCATGGCGGGCAACAGCCACGGTCACACTTTGGCCGCCTGGACCGGTGTCAGCATCGCCTTCATCGGGTTCTGCGTCGCGGGCGCCTTCATGGTCATGGCGAAGCCGGTCGGCTTCTGGGCCGGTATGGCGGTCGTGCTCATCGGCGGCATCGTCGGCTGGATCATGAGCGCGATGGGCATGGGCATGCCCAAGGACCGCCACAAGGACCGGAGCGGGTCGCTGGGCGAGCCGGCGCACGCCGACAGCTGATCCGCCGTAAGACGCGCTCGTACGCCCTCGTCGAGGGGCGGCCCCCGGTCTTCGCGCACCGGGGGCCGCCCCTCACGCGCGCGCGGCGCCCGGTGCGGGGCACAATGCGAGGCGTGCCTGCCGACAGCCAGAGGGTCACCCAGTCCGCCGCCGGTACCGCGCTGGGCCGGGCGGCCGTGCCCGCCGGGGTCCTCGCGGCGGTCGCCGCCGCGTTCGCCTACGTCGGCACGGTCGACCCGAACCGGCCCGGCCACTACCCGGTCTGCCCCCTGTACCGCTTCACCGGCCTCTACTGCCCCGGCTGCGGCGGCCTGCGCAGCGCTCACGCCTTCGTCCACGGCGACTTCACGGCGGCGCTCCAGGACAACGCGATCGCCGTCATCGGTTACCTGGTGTTCGCTGTCGTATGGACCGTCTGGGTGGTTCGCGCGACCCGCGGCCGGCCGGCCCGGATCACCCTCGGACGGGGCCTGCTGTGGAGCCTGGGCGCATTGCTGCTGGTCTTCACGGTTGTCCGGAACTTGCCGTTCGGTGGCTGGCTGCACCCTTGATCATTTGATGAATGTCCAGGTAGTGGGACCGCCGTCAACCGGATGCGAGGGCTGCGCCGTCCTGCGGATACCATCGATGTGACCATGGGTTTTCAACCGTCCGGAAGGGGACCGCTCGCGTGAGTGTGCTCGACGAGATCATCGACGGAGTCCGTGCCGACCTGGCGGAACGTCAGGCGCGCGTCAGCCTCGACGAGCTCAAGGAGCGCGCGGCGAAGGCGCCCGCGGCCAAGGACGGGATCGCCGCGCTGCGCGGCGAGGGCGTCAAGGTCATCTGCGAGGTCAAGCGGTCCAGCCCCTCCAAGGGCGCGCTGGCGGCGATCGCCGACCCGGCGGCCCTCGCGGCGGACTACGAGGCGGGCGGCGCCGCCGTCATCTCCGTCCTCACCGAACAGCGCCGCTTCGGCGGCTCGCTCGCCGACCTGGAGGCCGTCCGGGCCCGGGTGGACATCCCGGTCCTCCGCAAGGACTTCATCGTCACGTCGTACCAGCTGTGGGAGGCCCGCGCGTACGGCGCCGACCTCGTCCTGCTGATCGTCGCGGCGCTGGAGCAGCCGGCCCTGGAATCCCTCATCGAGCGCGCCGAGTCCATCGGACTCACGCCGATCGTCGAGGTCCACGACGAGGACGAGGTCGACCGCGCGGTCGACGCGGGCGCCAAGATCATCGGCGTCAACGCGCGCGACCTCAAGACCCTCGAAGTCGACCGCGGCACCTTCGAGCGCGTCGCCCCCGAGATCCCGGCCCATATCGTGAAGATCGCCGAGTCCGGCGTCCGCGGCCCGCACGACCTCATCGCCTACGCCAACGCCGGCGCCGACGCGGTGCTGGTCGGCGAGTCCCTGGTCACCGGCCGCGACCCCAGGACCGCCGTCTCGGACCTGGTGGCGGCGGGCGAGCACCCCGCGCTGCGGCACGGCCGCGGCTGATCCCCCGCTAGGCTTGCCCCGATGACGCTCACCCCGACACCCACGGACCGGTACGCCCGCCTGGCGCGCGGCTGCCGCCCCCGTGGCTGCCGCGCGCCCGCGAGGCGGGTGCACGGCCGGCGGGTGCGGTACGTCATCGGTGACGAGCCCGGCCAGGTGAACGGCATGCGATGGCGTCCCGGCAGGGGCGCGGGGCCTTTCTGACGTGCGGCTCCGCCGCGTGGGCGCGACCAGCCCCGGCGGACCCGCGGTCGACCGGCACCCCCTGCTCCCACGGCGTTCAGTGCACTCTCCACAGACTCACCGTGAGGTTTCCGCATGCCCAGCGAGTTCTTCATTCCCGACCCCGAGGGTCAACTCCCCAACGCTGAAGGCTACTTCGGCGCGTTCGGCGGCAAGTTCATCCCCGAGGCGCTCGTCGCCGCGGTCGACGAGGTCGCCGTCGAGTACGACAAGGCCAAGCACGACCCCGAGTTCGCCCGCGAACTCGACGATCTGCTCGTCCACTACACCGGCCGCCCCAGCTCTCTCACCGAGGTGCCGCGGTTCGCCCGGCACGCCGGTGGCGCCCGCGTCTTCCTCAAGCGCGAGGACCTCAACCACACCGGCTCGCACAAGATCAACAACGTGCTCGGCCAGGCCCTCCTCACCCGGCGCATGGGCAAGACCCGGGTCATCGCGGAGACCGGCGCCGGCCAGCACGGGGTGGCGACGGCCACCGCCTGCGCGCTCTTCGGCCTCGACTGCACCATCTACATGGGCGAGATCGACACCCGGCGCCAGGCCCTCAACGTGGCCCGGATGCGCATGCTCGGCGCCGAGGTCATCGCCGTACGGTCCGGCAGCCGCACCCTCAAGGACGCGATCAACGAGGCGTTCCGCGACTGGGTGGCCAACGTCGACCGCACCCACTACCTCTTCGGTACGGTCGCCGGACCGCACCCCTTCCCCGCCATGGTCCGCGACTTCCACCGCGTCATCGGCGTCGAGGCCCGCCGCCAGATCCTGGAGCGCGCCGGACGCCTGCCCGACGCGGCGATCGCCTGCGTCGGCGGCGGTTCCAACGCCATCGGCCTCTTCCACGCCTTCATCCCCGACACCGGCGTCCGGCTCATCGGCTGCGAGCCCGCCGGGCACGGCGTCGAGACCGGCGAGCACGCGGCGACGCTCACCGCCGGCGAGCCCGGCGTGCTGCACGGCTCCCGCTCCTACGTCCTCCAGGACGAGGAGGGCCAGATCACCGAGCCGTACTCGATCTCGGCCGGTCTGGACTACCCGGGCATCGGACCCGAGCACTCCTACCTCAAGGACAGCGGCCGCGGCGAGTATCGCGCGGTCACCGACGACGCGGCGATGCAGGCCCTGCGGCTGCTCTCGCGCACCGAGGGCATCATCCCGGCGATCGAGAGCGCCCACGCGCTCGCCGGCGCACTGGAGGTCGGCAAGGAGCTGGGGGCGGACGGGCTGATCGTCGTCAACCTCTCCGGCCGCGGCGACAAGGACATGGACACGGCCGCCCGTTACTTCGGCCTGTACGAAACCGACGCCGAGGTCGCCGCCGACGCGGCCGGCCCCGCCGAGATCGAGGGGGACGCCAAGTGAGCGGCAACATCCGGCTGTTGAACGACACCCTCGCCGCCACCCGGGCCGAGGGACGCGCCGCGCTCATCGCCTACCTCCCGGCCGGCTTCCCGACCGTGGACGGCGGCATCGAGGCGGTCAAGGCCGCGTTCGACGGCGGCGCCGACATCGTCGAGGTGGGCCTGCCGCACAGCGACCCGGTCCTCGACGGCCCCGTCATCCAGACCGCCGACGACATCGCCCTGCGCGGCGGCGTCAGGATCGCGGACGTGCTGCGCACGGTCCGCGAGGCCCACGCGGCGACCGGCAAGCCCGTCCTCGTCATGACGTACTGGAACCCGGTCGACCGCTACGGCGTCGAGCGGTTCACCGCCGAGCTGGCCGAGGCGGGCGGCGCCGGGTGCATCCTGCCCGACCTGCCGGTCCAGGAGTCGGGCCTGTGGCGGGAGCACGCGGAGAAGCACGGGCTCGCCACGGTCTTCGTGGTCGCGCCCAGCAGCCGGGACGCCCGGCTCGCCGAGATCACCGCGGTCGGCACCGGCTTCGTCTACGCCGCCTCACTGATGGGTGTCACCGGCACCCGGGCGTCGGTGGGCGCGCAGGCGCGGGAGCTGGTCGAGCGCACCCGGGCCACCACCGCCACCCCGGTCTGCGTCGGCCTCGGCGTCTCCGACGCCCGGCAGGCCGCCGAGGTGGCCCGGTTCGCCGACGGCGTGATCGTCGGCTCGGCCTTCGTCAAGCGGATGCTGGACGCCCCGGACGAGGCGGCCGGCGTAGCGGCGGTCCGTGCCCTCGCGGGCGAACTCGCCCAGGGCGTGCGCCGGCAGCCGTAGCGGCCGGCTTCCGCGCGGACGGACACGCGGAAGACCACGCGGTCACTCGAACGGGTGGACCTGGGACCGGGGAGGCGCGCTGTGCCTCCCCGGTTCGTTCTGCGGGTGTGAGCGAGAAGAACCGTGACGGAAAGCGCACCGCCCGTGAGCGGCTGGCGGTCGAGCGCGAGAAGCAGAAGTCCGCGGAGCGGCGACGGCGCACGCTGATCGTGGGCGCGAGCGTCGTCTGCGTGCTGGGCCTGGCGGCGGTGATCGGCGTGGTCGCCGCCAACTCCGGCAAGGACTCCGGCAGCGGCAGAAGCGGTGCCGGCCCGGTCGTGGCCCCGTCGGGCTCGCAGGGGAAGGACAGTCTGGCGATCCCGGTCGGCAAGGACGGCGCCAAGTCGGCGCTCACCGTGTGGGAGGACTTCCGCTGTCCGGCCTGCCAGGCCTTCGAGACGACCTACCGCTCCACGCTCCGCCCACTCGTCGACGCCGGACAGCTGAAGGTGACGTACCACCTGGCGACGCTCATCGACGGCAACCTCCGCGGCACCGGCTCCCGCCACGCGGCCAACGCGGCGGCCTGCGCCCAGGACGCGGGTAAGTTCCGCGACTACCACGACGTGCTCTACGAGAACCAGCCCAAGGAGACGGACGACGCCTACGGGAGCAACGCCAAGCTGATCGAGCTGGCCGGCAAGGTGAGCGGTCTCGACACGCCCGCCTTCCGCACCTGTGTCGAGGACGGGACGCACGACAGCTGGGTGGCCAAGTCCAACAAGGCGTTCCAGTCCGCCGGTTTCACCGGCACCCCGACCGTCCTGCTCGATGGGAGGAACATCTACCAGGACCAGACGATGACCCCCGCGAAGCTGAAGCAGCTCGTGCGGGCGGCGAACAAGGGGTAAGCGCGCGGGGCGGATCTCTCACCGGCCCGTTATGGACCCGTAGCCGGGCTGCCTGCCGTCGGTGCGGCCCGGCACGGTAGCGTCGACCCTGCCATGCAACTACTTGCCTACATTCCGAGCCCGTCGCGCGGGGTGCTGCATCTCGGCCCCATTCCGCTGCGCGGCTACGCGTTCTGCATCATCATCGGCGTCTTCGTCGCGGTCTGGCTCGGCAACAAGCGCTGGGTCGCCCGGGGCGGACGGGTCGGCACGGTGGCCGACATCGCGGTCTGGGCCGTGCCGTTCGGCCTCGTCGGCGGTCGCCTCTACCACGTGATCACGGACTACGAGCTGTACTTCAGCCAGGGCCGTGACTGGGTCGACGCCTTCAAGGTGTGGCAGGGCGGCCTCGGCATCTGGGGCGCGATCGCGCTCGGCGCGGTCGGCGCCTGGATCGGCTGCCGCCGCCGTGGCATCCCGCTGCCGGCCTGGGCCGACGCCCTCGCCCCCGGCATCGCCTTCGCGCAGGCCTGCGGTCGCTGGGGCAACTGGTTCAACCAGGAGCTGTACGGCCGGGAGACGCATCTTCCCTGGGCGCTGCACATCACCTCCGCGGCGGACGGCCGGGTGCCGGGCTACTACCACCCGACGTTCCTGTACGAGTCGCTGTGGTGCGTCGGCGTCGGCTTCCTCGTCATCTGGGCGGACCGCCGCTTCACGCTGGGACACGGCCGGGCGTTCGCGCTGTACGTCGCTGCGTACTGCGTCGGCCGCGGCTGGATCGAGTACATGCGCGTCGACGACGCCCACCACATCCTGGGTCTGCGGCTGAACGACTGGACCGCGATGATCGTGTTCCTGGGCGCGGTGGCCTACCTGGTGATCTCGGCGAAGAAGCGTCCGGGCCGCGAGGAGGTCGTCGAACCCGGCGCCTCCGACGACGACCCCGCCGCCACCGAGCCGGGGGAGACCGACCTTTCCGCCACCGAGGCGGAGACTCGCGACGACGCCCCGGCCGACGCGGAGTCCGCCCCGGAGCTGTCGAAGGACCCGGAACTCTCCGAGTCCCCCCCGGAGCCCGAGCCCGGGCCCGAGGCCGCGTCCGGCACCGAGACGCAGACCGGCACCGAGACGCAGACCGGGACGGGGAGCAGGGCCGAGTCCCCGGCCGCGGCAAAGGCCGGAACGACGACCGGAACGGCGTCCGGGACGAAGACCGAGGCCGAGTCGGCGAAGAACAGCTGACCCGCCGTCGTGCCACGACGCCGAGGGCGCCCCGACCACCGGTCGGGGCGCCCTCGACGCAGGTGCGGGCAGCTCAGCCCCGGCGGGCCAGGGACAGGGTGCGCCGGGCCGCCGCCACCACGGCCGTGTCGACGAACCGGCCGTCGGGCAGGGCCTGGGCGCCCGCCTCCTCGGTGGCCGCCTTGACGACCGTCTCGGCCTCCTCGATCTCCGCGCGGGTCGGCAGGTAGGCACATTCGATGACCGCGAGCTGCCGCGGATGGATGGCCGCCCGCCCCAGGAAGCCCAGCGCCCGGCCGTGTGCGCAGGAGGCCGCCAGACCTGCCAGGTCGTGCAGGTCGGGGTGGACCGACTGCGGCGGCGGCGCGAGGCCCGCCGCCCGGGCGGCCACGATCACCCGGGAGCGGGACCAGTCGAGCCCGGTGTCCTCCCGCGCGCCCAGATCGGCCCGGAGATCCGTCTCGCCCAGCGCGATACCGCGCAGGGCCGGGTCGGCGGAGGCGATGGCGAAGGCCCGCTCCACACCGAGGGCCGATTCGAGGAGGGCGTACAGCGGGCGGCCCCACCGGCGCGCGACCCCGACGACCTGTTCCGCGTCCGTCACCTTCGGCAGCCGCAGTCCCGCCAGGCCCGGCAGGGGAGCGACCGAGCGGAGGTCCGCCGCCGCCCACGGGCCGTCCAGGGCGTTGACCCGGACGTGGACCGGCACGGCCGGGGACGGCCGGGCGTCGGCGAGGAGCTCCGCCGTGGCCGCGCGGGCGTACTCCTTGCGGTCCGGTGCGACCGCGTCCTCCAGGTCGATCACGACCACGTCGGCGCCCGCGGTCAGCGCCTTCGCCACCACCGGGGGCCGGTCGCCGGGAACGTAGAGCCAGGTCAGCGGGGTGGTGGCGGTCACAGGACGCCCGCCGCACGGAGGGCGGTCCGTTCGGACGGGGTCAGTCCGAGCTCGGTCAGGACCGCCTCCGTGTCCGCGCCGTGCGGGCGGCCGGCCCAGCGGATCGCGCCGGGGGTGGCCGAGAGGCGGAAGAGGACGTTCTGCATGCGCAGCGGGCCGAGTTCGGGATCGTCGACGGTGGTGATCGTGGCGAGGGCCTGGTACTGGGGGTCCTCCATCACGTCCCGGACGTCCTGGATCGGGGCGACGGCCGCCTCCGCCTTCTCGAACGCCGCCAGCACCTCGGTCCGGGTGCGCCGCGCGATCCAGTCGCCGACCGCCGCGTCCAGGACGTCGCTGTGCCGGGCCCGTTCCGCGCCCGTGGCGAACCACGGTTCGTCGATCAGCTCGGGCCTGCCGACCAGCCGCATCACCCGCTCGGCGACCGACTGCGCGGAGGTCGAGACGGCGACCCAGGCACCGTCGGCCGTGCGGTAGGTGTTGCGCGGGGCGTTGTTCTGGGACCGGTTGCCGGTACGCGGCTGGACGTACCCGAGCTGGTCGTACCAGAGGGGCTGGGGGCCGAGGACGGTCAGGATCGGTTCGATGATCGCCATGTCGACGACCTGGCCCTCGCCCGTACGGTCGCGGGCGGCGAGCGCCGTCAGCACCGCGTACGCCGTGGCCAGCGCCGCGATCGAGTCGGCGAGGCCGAACGGCGGCAGCGTCGGGGGCCCGTCCGCCTCGCCGGTGACCGCGGCGAAGCCGCTCATCGCCTCGGCGAGGGTGCCGAAGCCGGGACGGTGCGCGTACGGGCCGAACTGGCCGAAACCGGTGACCCGGGCCAGGACCAACCGGGGGTTGGCGGCGGAGAGCTCGGCCCAGCCCAGGTCCCACTTCTCCAGGGTGCCGGGACGGAAGTTCTCGACGATCACGTCGGCGGTCGCGGCCAGCCGGAGGAGCGTGGTGCGGCCGCCCGGTTTCGACAGGTCGAGGGTGATCGTGCGCTTGTTGCGGCCGAGCAGCTTCCACCACAGGCCCACGCCGTCCTTCGACGGGCCGTGGCCGCGGGAGGGGTCCGGTCGGGTGGGGTGCTCGACCTTGATGACCTCGGCGCCGAAGTCGCCGAGCATGGTGGTGGCGAGCGGCCCCGCGAAGAGCGTCGCGAGGTCGAGGACGCGCAGGCCCGTCAGGGGGGCGTCGGTCATGAGGCGTACCGCTTCTCGATCTCCGGGCGGTACGGCATCGACGCCGACGCCCCGGCCCGCTCCACGGAGAGCGCCGCCGCCGCTGCCGCCCAGCCCAGCGCCTCGCGCGTCGCCCGGCCCTCGGCGAGTGCCACCGCGAGGGCGCCGGCGAAGGTGTCGCCCGCGCCCGTCGAGTCGACGGCGGTCACCCGGGGCGCGGGCACGGTGAACGGCTCGGCGCCCCGGGCCGCGTACAGGCTGCCCGCCGCGCCCAGGGTGACGACCACCTCGGGCACCAGGTCGAGCAGGGCCGCCGCCGCCTCGCGCGGTTCGGTGCGGCCGGTGAGGGCGGCGGCCTCGTGCTCGTTGGGGATCAACAGGTCGGTGGCGGCGAGGAGTTCGGGTGGCAGAGGGCGTACGGGGGACGGCGTGAGGATCGTCCGGACGCCGTGCCGGCGGCCCGCCTCGGCGCCCGTGACCACCGCGGCCAGCGGAATCTCCAGCTGGAGGAGGAGGGCGTCGGCGGAGACGATGAGGTACTCGTCGCCGGCGGCCAGATGGTCGACGGTCCCGTTGGCGCCGGGGATCACGACGATCGCGTTGCCGCCCGCGTCGTCCACGACGATGTGCGCGGTGCCGGACGGCCCCTCGACGGTGCGCAGATGGTCGGTGTCCACCCCCGAGTGCTCCAGCGCGCTGCGGAGTCGGGTGCCGAACCCGTCGTTGCCGACCGCCCCGATCATCGAGACGTCGGCGCCCGCGCGGGCGGCGGCGACCGCCTGGTTGGCGCCCTTGCCGCCGGGGACCGTACGGAACTCCCGTCCGGTCACGGTCTCTCCGCGCCCCGGGGCCCTCGCCACGTACGCGACGAGGTCCATGTTCGTGCTGCCGAGCACGGCGATGAGGGTCATGGGCGGGATGCCTCCAGGTGGGTGAGGTGGGCGAGCGCGTCGAAGCCGGTGCCGTCGAAGTCGCCCACGGAGGTGGCGAGCCGGTTCTTGAGGGGAGCCGTCCAGCGGGCGGGGAGCGCGGCGGGGGTGCCCGCGAGGAGGGCGGCGACGGAGCCGGCGGTCGCGCCGTTGGAGTCGGTGTCCCAGCCGCCCGACACCGCGCGGCAGACGGAGCCGGTGAAGTCGCCGTCCGCGTGGGCGAGGGCGGCGGCGGTCAGCGCGGTGTTGGGGATGGCGTGGACCCAGTGGTGGGTGGTGTCGTAGGTGGCGTGCAGTTGGTCCACCACGTCGTCGAAGTCCCGGTGCTCGCGCGCGAGTCGAAGGGCGTCGTGGAGTGCCCGGGCCAGCCGGGAGGCGGGCGGGACGACGGTCAGCCCGGTGCGCAGACAGGTGTGGACGTCCGCGGTGCCGGTGGCCGCCGCGGCGATGACGGCGGCGGTGAACATGGCCGCGTAGACACCGTTCGCGGTGTGGGTCAACGTGGCGTCGCGGTGGGCCTGTTCGGCCGCGGCGGCCGGATCTCCCGGGTTGGTCCAGCCGTGCACGTCGGCGCGGATCAGGGCGCCGATCCACTCGCGGAACGGATTGCGGTGCCGGGCCGTCCGCGGGGGTTCCAGACCGGTGAGGAGGTTGCGGTAGGCGACCCGCTCGGCGGTGAACGTACGCCCTGCCGGGAGTTCGTCCAGCCAGAGCCGTGCCACCTCCTCGGTGCTGAAGCCCCGGCCGTGGCGTCGCAGCAACAGCAGGTTCAGTACGGGGTAGTTGAGGTCGTCGTCCTCGGGCATGCCGTCGATGTTCTCGGCGAGCGAGGTGGCGGCGGAGCGGCGGTTCCAGGGGTGCGCGGTGAGGAGTTCGCCGGGGACGCCCCGGGCGGTGAAGTAGGTGTGCAGCGGCCAGTTGCCGGTGGACCGGGCGAGCCGGCGGATGGCGGCGAGGGGGAGTTTCTCCACGGGTTTGCCCAGGAGGCAGCCGACGGCCCGGCCCGTCCAGGCGGCCTCGAAGCGGGCCCGGGAGGGCGTCGGCGCGGAGCGCGGCGCGGGCCACTCCGGGCACAGGGCCCGGATCCGCGCCAGGTCGGTCGGTTCGGACTCCGCCAACGTGCTGGGCAGATCGGCGAGTTCGTCCAGCAGGTCCTCGGCGAGCAGCCGCAGGTACCGGGAGGGGGGTTCCTCCGAAGCCCCGGCCCGTTCCGGCGCCCGCGTACCGCCTGCCGCCCGCCACCGCTCGGCGACCGCGGCGGCCTCGCGTCCGTCCTGTGCCGCCTGGCGCAGCTCGTGACCGAGCAGGTCCTCCGGCTGGACCCAGGTCAGTCGGAGCACCCGGGGCCTCCGATTCCGGCGAACGCCGTCTCGTGCGCCCGGCGTCGCAGCACGTCGCGGGCGAAGAGCTCGCGGGCCACCTCGGTGAGGTTTGTCGCCGGTTCCCACAGGTCGAGGCGGCTCGCCTCCGCCACCGTCTTCGACCACTCGCCCGGCACCGGGGAGCCGAGGGCGCCGGCCAGCGCGCCCGCCATCGTGGCGATCGAGTCGCAGTCCCGGCCGTAGTTCACCGCACCCAGCACCGCGTGCCGGAAGTCGCCGCCGGCCACCACCAACATGCCCAGCGCGACGGGGAGTTCCTCGATCGCCTTGGTCCGGGAGGGCCGCCGGGCGTCCAGGCCGGGGGAGCGGTAGTCCGGGCCCACCGTGTCGTACGGTGCCACTGCCTCCCGCAGCGGCACCAGCGCCGACGCGAAGTCCGAGTAGCGGCACGCCACTTCGCAGACCCGCTCGATCGCCGCCCGGGTGCCGTCCTTCGCCAGCGAGAGACAGGCCGTCACCACCGAGTCCGGCGTCGCCCCCGGTGCGCAGGCCGCCGCGACCGCCGCCGCGAGGACACCCGCCGCCTCCCGGCCGTACGACGACTGGTGGGCGCCCGCGATGTCCAGCGCCTCGGCGTAAGCGCCCGCCGGGTTGGCCGCGTTGACCAGACCGACCGGCGCCATGTACATCGCCGCCCCGCAGTTGACGATGTTGCCGGTGCCCGCCTCGCGCGGGTCGGCGTGGCCGTAGTGGATCCGCGCCACCAGCCACTTCTCGGCGAGGAAGATCCGGTGCAGCGGCAGCGCCTCGGCCTCCAGCTCCGGAATCCAGCGCGGGTTGGTCAGCAGGTCGGGGACGAGGTGGTCGGCGACCGCGTACGCGTCCAGATGGTCGCGGACCCGCGCGTAGACCCGTACCAGCGCGTGGGTCATCAAGGTGTCGTCGGTGACGTGACCGTCGCCCTTGTGGTAGGGGGCGAGGGGGCGGGCGGTGCGCCACGCGTCGCCGTGCCAGGGGCCCACCACCCCGTGGACCCGACCGCCGTGGCGTTCGAGGATCTGGTCGGGGGAGTAGCCCTCGACGGGACCGCCGAGGGCGTCGCCGACGGCCGCGCCGACCAGCGCCCCCGCGATCCGTTCGTCCAGCGCGGCCCCGCTGCTTTCTTCTCCTTTGGGCGTCATGCCCCGAATCATCCTCCTGGCGGGGCCGGTTGTACGGCTTCCAGGAGTCCGGCGAGTTCCACCAGATCGGTTCCGGTCAGCCGGGGGAGCGCGCAGCCGGAGAGGGTGCGGCAGGCGTCCCGCCAGGCCGCCGGGATCGCCGGGCCGCCGCCGAGCGCGCCGGTCAGGGCGCCCGCCAGCGCCGGGGCGGAGTCGGCGACCCGGGACAGACAGGCCGCCGCGGGTACCGCCTCGGCGATCCGGCCGCGGGCTGCGGTGGCCAGGGCCAGGGCGACCGGGACGGTCTCGGCGGCGGCGATGCCGTAGCTGTAGACGTGGTCGACGATCTGGTGTTCCAGGAGAGGCACCACGGCGAAGGCGCTCTCCGCGTCCCGGGCCAGGCGCAGCGCGTGCCGGGCGTTGCGGCCGATCTCCGTGCCGTCCGGCAGTTCGGCGAGGGCGGCGGCCACACAGGGGCCGACGGTCTCGCCGGCGAGCGCCAGGGAGAGCGCCGCCGCCATCGCCCGGGCGCCGTGCACCCCGTCGCCGTCCTGGGTGTAGCGGGCGTCGAACTCGGCCAGTTCCGCGGCGAGTCGGGGCTCGCCGGGATGGGCGACCGCGAGCACGCAGGCCCGTACGCAGGCGGCGTCGTCGAAGTAGTGGGGGTTGTCGTGACCGGTCGCGGGCGGCCGGAGACCGGCGACGAGATTGCCCAGCCCGGCCCGCACGGAGATGCGGGCGCGCAGGGGGAGTACGGCCGACTCGACCTCGGGCGCGCGGTCCGCCGCCGCGGCGACCTCACTCGCCACGGCGTTCCAGCCGAGGTCGATGGAGGCACGGGTCCTGCGGCCGCGGCCGAGGTCGCCGAGGACGGTGTCGTCGCCGGCCCGCAGCACGGCCTCCGCGGCGAACGCCGCCCACTCCGCGTCGTCGGACGGGCCGAGCCGCAGGGGCTCGGGGGGCTGGTTCAGGGCGATGGGGACGGGGAGGGTGGTCGTCGCGTTCTGTTCGGCGAAGGTGTCCAGTTCGCGGGTGAGGCGGCGGGTCCACTCGGGCATGCGGGCGGCCCGGTGCCGCGCGGCGGGCCACCCGGCGGCATCGCCCGCGGCCAGTCCGAGCAGCAGCCCCTCGATCCGCCGGGCCTCCGCGCCACGGACTTCTGCCGCCGCCCCCGCCGCTCCCGTTTCCCCCGCGGCGCACCGCCCTCCGTCCCCGGTCACGGCGCCGCCTCCGCGATCGTCGCCAGCGCGTACGCCTCGCGTTCCGGTGCGGCGGCCGGGTGCCTGGCCCACTTCCCGGCCTCGCCGGGGAGGAGCAACTCCGCGATGTCCAGGACGTGGTGGCCCGCCATCTCCGGGAGGCAGCTGCCCCGGGCCGGGCCGATCGCCGTCGCCCAGTCGGGCGGGACGGCGCGGGCGCCCTGGGTCGCGCCGGCCAGGGCGCCCGCCACCGCTGCGGTCGTGTCCGCGTCGCGGCCCATGTTGACCGCCGTGAGGACCGCTTCCCTGAAGTCGCCGTCCGCCGCCGCGTAGGCGCCGAAGGCGAGGGCCACTGCTTCGGGGGCGAGGTCGGTCCAGGGGTAGCCGCCGATGACGACCGCGGAGCGCACCGCGCGTTCGCCGCGGTGGGCGACCGCGACCGCGCGGCGCAGGGAGCGCGCGGTCCAGGAGTCGTCGGGGATCACCGCCAGCGCGGCGGCGACGACCGAGACCGTCGGGGCGCCCGCCATCGCCGCCGCCACACCCGCGGCGACCGCCTGGCCGCCGTAGATGCCCTCGCCGTCGTGGCTCACCGAGCCGTCGATCGCGACCAGGCGGGCCGCTTCGACGGGGCGGCCCGCCGCGAAGACGCCGAAGGGGGCCGCGCGCATGGCCAGACCGTCGCTCCAGGCGTGGCGGTGCTGGGCGGAGATGGGGGCCGCGAGACCCCGGCGGAGGTTCTCCAGGGTGCCGCGTTCGCTGAAGCCGGCGCCCCGGAACGGGCCCTCGTCGCGGTCGGCGATCCACGCGTGCCAGGCCGTCTCCACATGGGCGGGGGTGAGCGCGGAGCCGTGCCGGGCCAGCAGCAGGCCGGAGAAGATCGCGTACTCGGTGTCGTCCGTGCCCGCCGGGTTCTCGGCGACGTATCCGGTGATGCGGCCCCAGCGGGCGCGGATCTCGGAGGGCTTCATGTTCTCGGCCGGTGCTCCGAGGGCGTCCCCCACGGCGAGGCCGAGCAGCGCGCCGCGGGCGCGGTCACGGAGTACCGCCAGGTCAAGGGCGGTGTCTTCGCCGGTGTCGCCAACGGTGTTCCGCGGACCGCGGGCGGGGACGGAGGGAGTGCGGGCGATCGATGCCATGCGCGGCCTCTCCTTGCGGGGGTTCGCCCGGGGCGCGGAACCCGTGGCCGATATGTCCCACAGTGGCGGTACGGCAGAGCCTCACCCGTCTCGCTGTCACCCGGTCGACATCTGTGCGGAGCTCCTCACGGATGAGCGCCGGGAGGCAAAAGCGCAGGTTAGCCGAGCCTTTCCTTGCTGGTGGCGGGGAAATGAAACGCGTACATTCCTTGTTGTCAAAGACTGGAACGTTTCCAAAGTTAGCCTCTCCTTACCTTCCTGAACCTCCTGGGGGACCACCGCATGGCCATCCTCGACACCGAAGCGACGCTGCACGAGGCGCATCGGGACAACCACACCCACCGGGATGTGACCGGCGGCTGGCTGCGTCCCGCGGTGTTCGGTGCGATGGACGGCCTGGTCTCCAACCTCGCCCTGATGACCGGTGTCGCCGGCGGCGCGGCCGGCCAGCACATCATCATCGTCACCGGGCTGGCGGGTCTCGCCGCCGGCGCCTTCTCCATGGCGGCCGGCGAGTACACCTCGGTCGCCTCGCAGCGCGAACTCGTCGAGGCCGAACTCGCCGTCGAGCGACGGGAGTTGCGCAAGCACCCGGAGGACGAGGAGGCGGAGCTGGCCTCCCTGTACACGGCCCGCGGGGTCGAGCCCGGACTGGCCCGCGAGGTCGCCCGGCAGCTCTCCCGCGACCCGGAGCAGGCGTTGGAGATACACGCCCGCGAGGAGCTGGGCATCGACCCCGGCGACCTGCCGTCGCCGTTGGTCGCCGCCGTCTCCTCGTTCGGCTCGTTCGCGCTGGGCGCCCTCCTCCCCGTGCTGCCGTTCCTCCTCGGGGCGACGGCGCTGTGGCCGGCGCTGCTGCTCGCCCTCGTCGGACTCTTCGCGTGCGGCGCCCTGGTGGCCCGGGTGACGGCGCGGTCCTGGTGGTTCAGCGGGGTGCGGCAGCTCGCGCTCGGCGGCGCGGCGGCCGGTGTGACGTACGCCCTGGGCACGCTGATCGGATCGGCCGTAGGATAGGGCGACGCGCACTTATGCGCTGAGCCGCATAAGTAGCCGTTACTCGCTGGTTTCGAACGCTTAAACACCGGGCATGACCCGTAAGCGCTACGGGCAATGACGCCCGGCGCGCATCCGCGGGACGGGCGACGAACGCTCCCTCTGCCCCGGACCGACGGACACCGATCTGTCCGCTTCGGTCCCCTTGACTTCCACCGCTCGCGCGGTGCCCCGCCGCCACCACGCGGCGTCCGCATGTTGGAACGGCATATCCGGTTCCCGAGAATCGCTCCATCATGTAACCTGCACGAAATTTTGCACCGACTTCGCAGAGGGCCAACGTCGTCCCTATGCCCACGCATATGCCACGACGACGACGGGAGAGCCGATGCGTACGCCGCGCCAGCCGTCCCAGCACTCCGCGAATGGCCAGAACTGGTCCTTCATGGATGCTCGCCCTGCCGCGCAGGGTATGTACGACCCCCGCAACGAGCACGACGCCTGCGGCGTCGGCTTCGTGGCCACCCTCACCGGCGAGGCGAGCCACACGCTGGTCGAGCAGGCGCTCACGGTGCTGCGCAACCTGGAGCACCGCGGTGCCACGGGTGCCGAGCCGGACTCCGGTGACGGCGCGGGCATCCTGTCCCAGGTCCCGGACGCCTTCTTCCGCGAAGTGGCCGGATTCGAACTCCCCGAGGCCGGTGCCTACGCCGTCGGTATCGCCTTCCTCCCTCCGGACGGTTCAGACGCCTCCACCGAGGCCGTCTCACGTATCGAGACGATCGCGTCCGAGGAGCGGCTCACCGTCCTCGGCTGGCGCGAGGTCCCGGTCGCCCCCGGACTCCTCGGCGTCACCGCCCGTTCGACGATGCCCGCCTTCCGGCAGCTCTTCGTCTCGGACGGCTCCTCGCGGGGCATCGACCTCGACCGCAAGGCGTTCGTGCTGCGCAAGCGCGCCGAGCGCGAGGCCGGCGTCTACTTCCCCTCGCTCTCCGCGCGGACCCTCGTCTACAAGGGCATGCTGACCACCGGCCAGCTGGAGCCCTTCTTCCCGGACCTGTCCGACCGCCGCTTCGCCTCCGCGATCGCGCTCGTGCACTCCCGGTTCTCCACCAACACCTTCCCGTCCTGGCCGCTGGCCCACCCGTACCGCTTCGTCGCGCACAACGGCGAGATCAACACGGTCAAGGGCAACCGCAACTGGATGCGGGCCCGCGAGTCGCAGCTCGTCTCCGATCTGTTCGGCTCCGCCGACCATGGGCACAGTGGCTCCGCCGACCATGGGCACAGTGGCTCCGCCGACCATGGGCACAGTGGCTCCGCCGACCTTGGGCACAGTGGCTCTGCCGAGCAGCAGGGCCTCGACCGGATCTTCCCGATCTGTACGCCCGACGCCTCCGACTCGGCCTCCTTCGACGAGGTGCTCGAACTCCTGCACCTCGGCGGCCGTTCGCTGCCGCACTCCGTGCTGATGATGATCCCGGAGGCGTGGGAGAACCATGCCTCCATGGACCCGGCCCGCCGCGCCTTCTACCAGTTCCACGCCACGATGATGGAGCCTTGGGACGGCCCGGCCTGCGTCACCTTCACCGACGGCACCCAGGTCGGCGCGGTCCTCGACCGCAACGGCCTGCGCCCCGGCCGCTACTGGGTCACCGACGACGGCCTCGTCGTCCTCGGCTCCGAGGTCGGCGTCCTCGACATCGACCCCGCGAAGGTCGTCCGCAAGGGCCGCCTCCAGCCCGGCCGGATGTTCCTCGTCGACACCGCCGAGCACCGCATCATCGAGGACGACGAGATCAAGGCCGGCCTCGCCGCCGAGAAGCCCTACGGCGAGTGGCTGGAAGCCGGCGAGATCGAGCTCTCGGACCTGCCCGAGCGCGAGCACATCGTGCACACCCACGCCTCGGTCACCCGCCGCCAGCAGACCTTCGGCTACACCGAGGAGGAGCTGCGCGTCATCCTGGCGCCGATGGCCAAGGCCGGTGCCGAACCGATCGGCTCGATGGGCACCGACTCGCCGATCGCCGCGCTCTCCGCCCGTCCGCGGCTGCTCTTCGACTACTTCACCCAGCTGTTCGCCCAGGTCACCAACCCGCCGCTGGACGCGATCAGGGAAGAGCTCGTCACCTCCCTGCGCTCCTCCCTCGGCCCGGCGAGCAACCTCCTGGAGCCGACGGCCGCTTCCTGTCGTAGCGTCACCCTGCCCTTCCCGGTGATCGACAACGACGAGCTGGCCAAGCTCATCCACATCAACGCCGACGGCGACATGCCCGGCATGAAGGCCGCGACCCTCTCCGGCCTGTACCGGGTCTCCGGCGGCGGCGAGTCGCTCGCCGCCCGCCTGACGGAGATCTGCGTCGAGGCCGACGCCGCCATAGAGAACGGCGCCCGGCTGATCGTCCTGTCGGACCGCCACTCCGACGCCGAGCACGCGCCCATCCCCTCGCTGCTGCTCACCGCGGCCGTCCACCACCACCTGATCCGCACCAAGCAGCGCACCCAGGTGGGCCTGCTGGTCGAGGCCGGTGACGTCCGCGAGGTCCACCACGTCGCCCTGCTCATCGGGTTCGGCGCCGCCGCCGTCAACCCCTACCTGGCGATGGAGTCCGTCGAGGACCTCGTCCGGGCCGGCACCTTCCTCACCGGCATCGAGTCCGAGCAGGCCATCCGCAACCTGATCTACGCGCTCGGCAAGGGCGTCCTCAAGGTCATGTCCAAGATGGGCATCTCGACCGTCGCCTCCTACCGCGGCGCCCAGGTCTTCGAGGCGGTCGGCCTGGACGAGCACTTCGTCAACAGCTACTTCAGCGGTACGGCCACCAAGATCGGCGGCGTCGGTATCGACGTCATCGCCCAGGAGGTCGCCGCCCGGCACGCCAAGGCGTACCCCGCCAGCGGCATCGCGCCCGCGCACCGCGCCCTGGACATAGGCGGCGAGTACCAGTGGCGTCGAGAGGGCGAGCCGCACCTGTTCGACCCGGAGACGGTCTTCCGCCTCCAGCACTCCACGCGCACCGCCCGCTACGACATCTTCAAGAAGTACACGGACCGGGTGAACGAGCAGTCCGAGCGCCTCATGACGCTGCGCGGCCTGTTCAACTTCAAGTCCGACCGCCCCTCGATCCCCATCGACGAGGTCGAGCCCGTCTCCGAGATCGTCAAGCGTTTCTCCACCGGCGCCATGTCGTACGGCTCCATCTCGCTGGAGGCGCACGAGACGCTCGCCATCGCCATGAACCAGCTGGGCGGCAAGTCCAACACCGGCGAGGGCGGCGAGGACGCGGACCGGCTCTACGACCCGGCCCGGCGCAGCGCCATCAAGCAGGTCGCCTCCGGCCGCTTCGGCGTCACCTCCGAGTACCTGGTCAACGCGGACGACATCCAGATCAAGATGGCCCAGGGCGCCAAGCCCGGCGAGGGCGGCCAGCTGCCCGGCCACAAGGTCTACCCGTGGGTCGCCAAGACCCGGCACAGCACCCCCGGTGTCGGTCTGATCTCCCCGCCGCCGCACCACGACATCTACTCCATCGAGGACCTCGCCCAGCTGATCCACGACCTGAAGAACGCGAACCCGCAGGCGCGGATCCACGTGAAGCTGGTCTCCGAGGTCGGTGTCGGCACGGTCGCCGCGGGTGTCTCCAAGGCGCACGCGGACGTCGTCCTCATCTCCGGCCACGACGGCGGTACGGGCGCGTCCCCGCTGACCTCCCTCAAGCACGCCGGCGGCCCCTGGGAGCTGGGCCTCGCCGAGACCCAGCAGACCCTGCTGCTCAACGGGCTGCGCGACCGTATCGTCGTGCAGACCGACGGCCAGCTGAAGACCGGCCGTGACGTCGTCATCGCCGCGCTGCTGGGCGCCGAGGAGTTCGGTTTCGCCACCGCGCCGCTCGTCGTCTCCGGCTGCGTCATGATGCGCGTCTGCCACCTGGACACCTGCCCGGTCGGCATCGCCACCCAGAACCCGGTGCTGCGCGAGCGGTATGCGGGCAAGGCCGAGTACGTCGTGAACTTCTTCCGGTTCATCGCCGAGGAGGTCCGCGAGATCCTCGCCGAGCTGGGCTTCCGCACCATCGAGGAGGCCGTCGGCCAGGCCGGGACGCTCGACGTCGAGCGCGCCGTCGACCACTGGAAGGCGCAGGGCCTGGACCTGGCCCCGCTCTTCTACGTGCCCGAACTGCCCGACGGCGCCGCGCTGCACCAGGTCGTCGGCCAGGACCACGGTCTGGAGAAGGCGCTCGACAACGAGCTGATCAAGCTCGCCGCCGACGCCCTGTCCGCGGCCGGCGCCGCCGATGCCCAGCCGGTCCGCGCCCAGGTCGCGATCCGCAACATCAACCGCACGGTCGGCACCATGCTCGGCCACGAGGTGACGAAGAAGTTCGGCGGAGCGGGTCTGCCCGACGACACCATCGACATCACCTTCACGGGCTCGGCGGGCCAGTCGTTCGGCGCCTTCCTGCCGCGCGGTGTCACGCTCCGCCTGGAGGGCGACGCCAACGACTACGTCGGCAAGGGCCTCTCCGGCGGCCGGGTCATCGTCCGCCCGGACCGGGGCGCCGACCACCTCGCCGAGTTCTCCACCATCGCGGGCAACACCATCGCCTACGGCGCGACCGGCGGCGAGCTGTTCCTGCGCGGCCGGAGCGGTGAGCGGTTCTGTGTCCGCAACTCCGGTGCCACGGTGGTCTCCGAGGGCGTGGGCGACCACGGCTGCGAGTACATGACCGGCGGCCGGGCGGTCGTCCTGGGCGAGACCGGCCGCAACTTCGCGGCGGGCATGTCCGGCGGTGTCGCCTACGTGATCGACCTCCTTCCCGAGAACGTCAACGTGGGCAACGCCGGCGCCGTGGAGGCGCTCGACGACACCGACAAGCAGTGGCTGCACGACGTGGTGCGCCGGCACGCCGAGGAGACCGGTTCGACGGTCGCCGAGAAGCTGCTGGCGGAGTGGCCCGTCTCCGTGGACCGCTTCAGCAAGATCATTCCCAGTGCCTACAAGGCAGTGCTCGCCGCCAAGGACGCCGCCGAGCGAGCCGGTCTCTCCGAGACCGAGATCACCGAGAAGATGATGGAGGCGGCGATCAATGGCTGACCCGAAGGGCTTCCTGAACCACGGGCGCGAGGTCGCCAGGTCCCGCCCCGTCGACGTACGGCTGAAGGACTGGAACGAGGTCTACGTCCCCGGTTCGCTGCTGCCGATCATCAGCAAGCAGGCCAGCCGCTGCATGGACTGCGGTATCCCGTTCTGTCACAACGGCTGTCCGCTGGGGAACCTGATCCCCGAGTGGAACGACTACGCCTACCGCGAGGACTGGACGGCCGCCTCCGAGCGGCTGCACGCCACGAACAACTTCCCGGAGTTCACCGGCCGGTTGTGCCCCGCTCCGTGCGAGTCGGCGTGTGTGCTCGGCATCAACCAGGCGCCGGTCACCATCAAGAACGTCGAGGTCTCGATCATCGACAAGGCGTGGGAGACCGGTGACGTCGCCCCGCAGGCCCCCGAGCGGCTCTCCGGCAAGACCGTCGCGGTCGTCGGCTCCGGCCCGGCCGGCCTCGCCGCCGCCCAGCAGCTGACCCGGGCCGGCCACACGGTCGCCGTCTACGAGCGCGCGGACCGCATCGGGGGCCTTCTCCGGTACGGCATCCCCGAGTTCAAGATGGAGAAGCGGCACATCAACCGCCGTATCGAGCAGATGCGCGCGGAGGGCACCCGCTTCCGCACCGGTGTCGAGGTCGGCCGCGACCTCAAGGCCACCGACCTGCGCAAGCGCTACGACGCGGTCGTCATCGCGGCCGGCGCCACCACCGCCCGTGATCTCCCCGTCCCCGGGCGGGAGTTGACGGGTGTGTACCAGGCGATGGAGTACCTGCCCCTGTCCAACAAGGTGCAGGAGGGCGACTACGTCACCGCCCCGGTCTCGGCCGAGGGCAAGCACGTCGTCGTGATCGGCGGCGGCGACACCGGCGCGGACTGCGTCGGTACGGCCCACCGCCAGGGCGCGGCCTCCGTCACCCAGCTGGAGATCATGCCCCGCCCGGGCGAGGAGCGGAACGCGGTCTCCCAGCCCTGGCCGACCTTCCCGATGCTCTACAAGGTGACCAGCGCGCACGAGGAAGGCGGTGAGCGGGTCTACTCCGTCAACACCACCCACTTCGAGGGCGACGAGGACGGCAACGTCCAGTGGCTGCACCTCGTCGAGGTCGAGTTCGTCGACGGCAAGCTGACCCGGAAGCCGGGCACCGAGCGCAAGATCCCCGCCCAACTGGTCACCCTGGCCATGGGATTCACCGGCACCGACCGGCAGAACGGACTGGTCGACCAGTTCGGCCTGGGCCTCGACGAGCGTGGCAACATCGCCCGCGACGCCGACTTCCAGACCAACGTCCCCGGTGTGTTCGTCGCCGGTGACGCGGGCCGCGGCCAGTCCCTCATCGTGTGGGCGATCGCGGAGGGCCGCTCGGCCGCCCGCGGCGTCGACCGCTTCCTCACCGGCGTCAGCGAACTGCCGGCCCCCATCCGTCCGACGGACCGTTCACTGATGGTCTGACGGTCGCTCGAAAGAAGCGTCCCGTACAAAGGCGTACGGAACACTGTGCGGCGCCCGCCAAGTCCCCGACCGGACCGGCGGGCGCCGCCGCACGTCCGCGTCCGACTCCCGCTCATTCAGGCCACCTCGTACGTCTCGCCGTACACCTTCCACACCAGCGGCGTCCGCAGGGCGAGGTTGCCGGCGGCCAGGAATCGGCGCTGCGCGGTGTCGATACGGGTGGTGTCGATGCCGGGGTGCTCCGCCCGCATCGCCGTCCGCCGGACATCGAGGAAGGCGCCGAGGTACGCCTGCTCCGAGCCCCCCTCGGCCGGGGTGCGCGCCCTGCGCATCGCCTCGGCGCGCAGGCCCTCGAAGCCGTCCTGTCCCGGGCCGTGGAAGACGATCGCGTCGTAGTAGACGAACTGCCCGAGCGCGCCCAGCCCGTCGAGCGCGGCCCGGCGCACCGCCGGGTCGAAGTAGACACGGTCACGCTCCGCGTCCTGGGCGGCCCGGAAGGCGGGCACCTTCGCCTCCGCCTTCCAGGCCGCCGGGAAACCGGGGTCGAGTCCCTGATGGGAGTCCGTGCCGTCGACCTCGCGCAGGGCGGGGAGGTAGCGGGCAAGTCCGTTGCGGGGATGGGCGGTTGTGTAGCCCTCCAGCAGGGTGAGCAGATCGTGGGTGCCGGTGCAGAAGCCGATGATGCCCGCCGTGTAGCCCTGGCCGTCGCCGATGTCCTCGACGTAGCCGTACGCGCTGCGCCAGTCGAGGGTCGCGTTCTCGGCGCTCGCCACGAGTTCCTGGGCGAGTTCCTTCGCGGCGGGGGACGCCAGTGCCACCGCCTCCCGCCGTCGTGCCGCGGCGTGGTGCGGGGAGGCGAGACCGTAGGCCGTCACCGCGAGGACGACGGGGAGCACGGTGAGGAGCAGGGCACCGGCACGTTTCATGGCGCACAGAGTAGGGCGGTGGTACATCCGGATTCCCGCCCCTTGGGAGACCTTGACCAAGGGCGGTGCGGTGGTGCCCGGTGGCGTAGCCTCGTCCGGTGATCCGCTTCCTGCCCGCCGCCGCGCGCACCGCCGTGCCCTGGAAGAACGGCGGCGGTGTCACCCGTGAGATCGCCGTCTCACCCGAGGGCGCCGGCCTGGACGACTTCCGCTGGCGGGTGAGCCTGGCCGAGGTCGGCGCCGACGGGCCGTTCTCGGCCTTCCCCGGCGTCGACCGGAACCTCATGGTCGTCGAGGGCGCCGGGCTGGAGCTCACGGTGGGCGGTGAGCGCGGACTCGTCGACTCCCGTTACGTGCCAGGGGAGTTCAGGGGCGACCTGCCGACGGAGGGCCGGCTGCTGGACGGTCCCGTGGTGAACCTCAACGTGATGTGGCGCAGGGGCGACGGCCGTACGGCCCCCACGGTGGCCGTGGTGTGCGGCCGGCTGCCCCTCCTCGCGGACGCGCTGGTCGTCGCGCTCGACGGACCCGCGGAGGTGGCCGGCCTGACCCTCGGGCCGTACGACGCCGCGCTGTTGACCGGCGAGGAGCGCGTGCTGCACGCGCGGGGCCGCTGCGCGGTGATCGGACTCGGCGCGGCGGCGCACCGGAAACTCACGAGCGGCGACCACCGCCCCTGAGCCCGTCCAGCCCGTTCATTCCGTGCAACCCTTCAACCCTTCAACCCTTCAGCCCGCTGAGGCCGCCGAGCCCTTCGAGCACGGTGGCCCGGCACTCGCCCGGGCCGCCCCAGGCGGTGCGCAGGGCGCGGGCCTTGCCCAGCCACAACGACAGGTCGTACTCCGCCGTGTAGCCGATCGCGCCGTGCAGCTGGAGCGCCGTACGGGCCGTCGTGCACGCCGCCTCGCAGGCGGTGACCTTCGCGGCGGCCACCTCGGCCGGGGCCATCGACAGGGCGGCCCCGAACACCAGCGGACGCGCGAACTCCAGGGCGATCCTGGCATCGGCGAGCCGGTGCTGCACGGCCTGGAACGAGCCCACGGGCACCCCGAACTGCGTCCGCTGCCGTACGTACGCGACGGTCCGGTCGAGCAGCGCGAGCCCGACGCCGAGCGCCTGGGCGGAGACCGCGAGCCGGGCCAGGGTGACGGCGCGCTCCACGGGCGGGGCGGGGTCGAGGAGTTCGCCGCCGGGGGCGAGCGCAGTGAGCCGGCGGGCCGGGTCCAGGGACGGGCGGACCGCGCCGTGCCCGGGGGCCAGCCGCAGCCCGCCGGCGTCCCAGGTCAGCCGGACGGCCGCCGCGTCACCGTCCAGGGCGTACGACCCGGAGGGCGCCGCCGTCGCCATCGCCTCGCCCGCCGCCAGCGAGGCCAACAGCCTTTTGGCGGGAGCGGGTGCGGCGAGCAGCGCGGCGGCGGCGACCGTCTCCACCAGCGGCCCCGGCACCGCGTGCCGCCCCAACTCCACAAAGGCGACGGCCAGTTCGACCGGACGCAGGCCCGCCCCTTCGTAGGCTTCCGGCACCGCCAGCGCGAACACCCCGGCCGCCGCGATCCGGCGCCACAGCGCGCGCCCGCTTCCGTGCTCCCCGCGGCTCCACTCCCGTACCACCGCGGGTGTGCCGGCCGCCGTCAGCATCGCGTCCAACGAGGCGGCGAACGCCCGCTGTTCGGCGTCGAGGAGGAAGCGCATCAGCGGCGTCCCTTCGGCAGGCCGAGCAGGCGCTCGGCGATGATGTCGCGCTGGATCTCGTTCGTGCCCGCGTAGATCGGGCCCGCGAGGGAGAAGAGATGGCCCTCGGACCAGTCGCCGTCCGCCAACTCGCCCTCCTCACCCAGCAGATCGAGCGCCGTCTCGTGCAGGGCGAGGTCGAACTCGGACCAGTACACCTTGATCAGGCTGGACTCCGGCCCGACGGTCCCGCCGTCGCGGAGGCGGCAGGCCGCCGCGTAGGCGAGGAGCTGGTAGGCGCGGGCGCCGATCACGGCGTCGGCCACCCGGTCCCGGAACACCTCCGGGCTGCCCCGCCGCCGCCAGAGGTCCAGCAGCCGGCCGGCCGAGGCGAGGAAGCGGCCGGGGGAACGCAGCGTCAGCCCGCGCTCGTCGGCCGCTGTCGACATCGCCACCCGCCAGCCGTCGCCGGGCGCGCCGATCACGTCCTCGTCCGGCACGAACACCCCGTCCAGGAACAGCTCCGCGAAGGCGGGCTTCCCGTCCAGGCGGCCGATCGGGCGGACCGTGACCCCGGGCGCCCGCAGGCCGAACATCAGGTACGTGAGCCCCTGATGCGGCCTGGGCAGCCCCGGCTCGCTGCGGAAGAGACCGAAGGCGCGGTCCGCGAAGGCCGCCCGCGACGACCACGTCTTCTGGCCGGTCAGCAGCCAGCCGCCCGCCGTGCGCTCCGCCCGGGAGCGCAGCGACGCCAGATCCGAACCCGCCTCCGGCTCCGACCACGCCTGCGCCCAGACCACCTCGCCGGTCGCCATCGGCGGCAGCACCCGCGCGCGCTGCTCCGGCGTGCCGTGGCCGAGGAGGGTGGGGGCGAGCAGGCTGATCCCGTTCTGGCTCACCCGGCCCGGGGCGCCCGCCGCGTAGTACTCCTCCTCGAACACCAGCCGGCGCACGAGGTCCGCGTCCCGTCCGCCGTACCGGGCCGGCCAGGACACCACCGACCAGCGGTCCCCGGCCAGTTCGGCCTCCCAGGCGCGATGCGCCGCGAACCCCTCCGCCGTCTCCAGCGAGGGCAGCGCGACGGGCGGCACATGGGCGGCGAGCCAGGCGCGCGCCTCGGCGCGGAACGCCTCCTCGGCGGCCGTGAAGTCGAGGTCCATCAGCGACGATCCTTCCCTAACAAGTGTTTGGTAGGTTAGCGTGGTGCCATGACAGGCGTCGAGAGTCCGGCGTACGTACCCGGCCACGGGCTGCTGACGGGGCGCACCGCCGTCGTCACCGCCGCCGCCGGGGCGGGCATCGGCGGCGCCACCGCGCGCCGCTTGCTGGAGGAGGGCGCGCGCGTCCTCATCAGCGACGCCCACCCCCGCCGGCTCAAGGAGTACGAGACCGCGCTGGCCGCGGAGTTCGGGCCGGAGTCGGTCGGCGCGCAGCCCTGTGACGTCACCGACGAGACCCAGGTACGGGACCTGTTCGCGGCGGCCGTCGAAGCGCACGGACGCCTGGATGTGGTCGTCAACAATGCGGGCCTGGGCGGGACTTCGGACCTGGTCGAGATGACCGACGAGCAGTGGACGAAGGTGCTCGACGTGACATTGAACGGCACGTTCCGGTGCACCAGGGCCGCCCTGCGGCTGATGCGGGACTCCGGCGGCGGCGTGATCGTCAACAACGCCTCGGTGGTCGGCTGGCGGGCCCAGACCGGACAGGCGCACTACGCGGCGGCCAAGGCCGGGGTGATGGCCCTGACCCGGTGCGCGGCCCTGGAGGCCGCCGAGCACGGCGTGCGGATCAACGCCGTCTCGCCCAGCCTCGCCATGCACCCCCACCTGGTGAAGGTGACCAGCCCGGAGCTGCTGGCCGAACTCACCGCCCGCGAGGCCTTCGGGCGGTACGCGGAGCCCTGGGAGGTGGCCAACGTGATCGTCTTCCTGGCGTCGGACTACTCGTCGTACATGACCGGCGAGGTCGTCTCCGTGAGCAGCCGGCACCCCTGATGACCGCACCGACCACAATGGGCCCGTGCCTACGAAGAAGAAGCCCCCGGTGACCGCCGCGCCCGCCCGCCGCCGTGAACTCCTCGCCACCGCCGCCGAGGTCTTCGCCGAGCAGGGCTACAACGCCACCACCGTCCGCAAGATCGCGGACCACGCGGGCATGCTCGCGGGCAGCCTCTACTACCACTTCGACTCCAAGGAATCGATGCTGGAGGAGATCCTGCGGACCTTCCTCGACGAGCTGTGGGACGGCTACGACACCGTCCTGGCCGCCGGACTCGGGCCGCGCGAGACCCTCGAAGCCCTGGTCACCGAGTCCTTCCGGGAGATCGACCGGCACCGCGCCGCCGTCGCGATCTACCAGAAGGAGAGCCGGCACCTCGTCGCCCAGGAGCGGTTCGCGTTCCTCACCGAGTCGCAGCGCGGATTCGAGAAGGCGTGGCTGTCCACGCTGGAACGCGGGGTCGCCGCCCGGGTCTTCCGGGCCGACCTCGACGTCCGGCTCACCTACCGGTTCGTCCGGGACACGGTGTGGGTCGCCGCGTCCTGGTACCGGCCCGGCGGACAGCACAGCCCGGAGGAGATCGCCCGGCAGTACCTCTCGATGGTGCTGGACGGGATCGCCGTACGTCCATGACTCATGGCTGATTTTGGGGAGTTGGCATGGCCGAGGCCTATATCGTCGAAGCGGTCCGGACGCCCGTCGGGCGGCGCGGGGGAGGGCTCGGCGCGGTCCACCCGGCCGACCTCGGGGCGCATGTCCTCACCGCGCTGATGACCCGCTCGGGGATCGACCCGGCCGCCGTCGAGGACGTCGTCTTCGGGTGCCTGGACGCGGTCGGACCGCAGGCCGGCGACATCGCGCGGACCTGCTGGCTGGCGGCCGGGCTGCCCGAGGAGGTGCCGGGGGTGACCGTCGACCGGCAGTGCGGCTCCTCGCAGCAGGCCGTGCACTTCGCGGCACAGGCCGTACTCTCCGGCACCCAGGACCTGGTCGTCGCGGGCGGGGTGCAGAACATGTCCCAGATCCCGATCGCCTTCGCCTCCCGCCGGGCCGCCGAACCGCTGGGACTGACGGAGGGCCCCTTCGCGGGCAGCGAAGGCTGGCGGGCGCGGTACGGCGACGCGCCGGTCAACCAGTTCGCCGGCGCCGAGATGATCGCCGCGAAGTGGGGGATCAGCCGGCACGACCAGGAGGAGTTCGCGCTGCGCTCCCACGCGCGGGCGGTACGCGCGGCCGACGAGGGCCGCTTCGTGCGGGAGACCGTGGCATACGGTTCCGTGACGGCCGACGAGGGCCCCCGCCGGGACACCTCCCTGGAGAAGATGGCGGCCCTGAAACCGGTTCTCGACGGCGGCACCATCACCGCGGCCTGCTCCTCCCAGGTCTCCGACGGCGCGGCGGCCATGCTGCTGGCGTCGGAGCGCGCGGTCCGCGAACACGGACTGCGCCCACGGGCCCGCGTGCACCACCTGTCGGCCCGGGGCGAGGACCCGATCCGGATGCTCTCGGCGCCCATCCCGGCCACCGCCCACGCCCTGAAGAAGACCGGCCTGTCGATGGACGCGATCGACCTGGTCGAGATCAACGAGGCGTTCGCGCCCGTGGTCCTCGCGTGGCTCAAGGAGACGGGCGCCGATCCCGACCGGGTCAACGTCAACGGCGGCGCGATAGCCCTCGGCCACCCCCTGGGCGCGACCGGCGTCCGGCTGATGACCACCCTCCTGCACGAACTGGAGCGCACCGGCGGCCGGTTGGGCCTACAGACGATGTGCGAGGGCGGCGGCCAGGCCAACGTCACGATCATCGAGCGGCTGTGAGCGGCTGTGAGCGGCTGTGACGGCTCGGAAACGCCGCGCGGCTGTGAACTCGGGAACGGCTGTGGTCCCCGGCGTCAACCGCGCGCCGGGGGCAGCCCGTTCAGCACCTGGTCGGCCTCCTCCATGATCCGCTCCACCAGCTCCGCACACGACGGCAGATCGTCGATCACCCCCGCGACCTGGCCGGACGCCATCACCCCCAGGTCCGAACGGCCGTCCACCATCGCAGACTTCAGCAGCATCGGCGTGTTGGCGGCGAGCAGCACCTGGCTCCAGGCCAGGTCCTTGCCGTGCTTCATGGCGAGGCCGTCGCGGATCATGCCCGCCCAGGTCGATCCGGAGAGACGGCGGAAGGCCGCCGCCCGGCGCACCGCCCGGACCAGGGCTCGCGTACGGCCGGAGCGCTCCAACGCCTCGACGAACTCCGTGCGGAGCATCCGGTGGGGCAGCCCGTCGACCGCCGTCGTGACGGTGACGTCCTTGACCGTCGCCGCCAGATAGGCCGCCTTCACCGCGTCCGGGACGGTCGAGTCGGAGGTGAGGAGGAAACGCGTCCCCATGGCGACGCCCGCCGCCCCGTACGCCAGCGCCGCGACCAGCCCGCGCCCGTCGAAGAAACCCCCCGCCGCCACGACCGGGATGCCGACCGCGTCCACGACCTGCGGCAGCAGCACCGTCGTCGCCACCTCGCCGGTGTGCCCGCCGCCCTCCCCGCCCTGCACGATCACCGCGTCCGCACCCCAGGCGGCCACCTTCTCCGCGTGCCGGCGCGCCCCGACCGACGGGATGACGACCACCCCCGCCGCCTTCAGCTCGCCGATCAGACCGGGGGAGGGCGCGAGTGCGAAGGACGCCACCCGCACCCCCTCCTCGATCATGATCCGCACCCGCTCGCCCGCGTCCGCCGCGTCCGCCCGCAGATTCACCCCGAACGGCGCCCGGGTACGCGACCTGACCTCCCGTATCGCCTCGCGCAGCCGGCCCGGGCTCATCGTCGCGGAGGCGAGGATGCCCAGCGCCCCCGCGTTGGCCGCCGCCGAGACCAGGCGCGGGCCCGCCACCCAGCCCATTCCGGTCTGCACGATCGGCAGGCGGACCCCGACCAGCCGGGTCAGCGCGGTCTCCATTAGGCCGTCACCCCCTCCGGCACCTCACGCGCCCGCGTGTTCCCCGGATCGAGCACCTCACGGATCAACCGCAGCTCCTCCCCGGTCGGCTCGCGGGTGGACGGCACCTCGTCCGGGACGGTGAGCGCGAACCCCGTCGCCTCCCGTACCCGCTCGGCGCTCACCCCTGGATGCAGCGAGGCGAGCCGCATCGAGTGGTCGGGGGTGTCGAAGTCGAAGACGCCGAGGTCGGAGACGACCCGGGGGAGGTGGTGGAAGCGGGCGGTGCCCGGGTGCTCGGCGGCCCGGTCGTACCCCACCCCGCACACCATGTCGACCTTCGCCACGAACACCCGCGGCGAGTGCCTGGGGACCCAGTAACTGGTCGGATTGTTGAGCGTGTTGACCGGTGCGCCGCGCACCCCGAGCAGCTGCCGCTTCGGGCGGGCCCAGTCGCCGATGCAGGAGATGTTCTGGTTGCCGTACCGGTCGATCTGGCTGGCGCCCATCATCACGTGCCGCCGCCCGCTCGCGACGAGGGCCAGATGCTGCCGGTAGGGCAGCCATCCCTCCGGCGTCCCGTCCGGCCGGACGAGCGTGGCCTCGCCGTCGGTGAGCAGCAGGTCCGGTGAGAAGGTCAGCCGGGCCAGCCGCGCCCCGATGGACGGGATCACTCCCATCGGGCTCGCCAGGATCTCGCCCGCGTCCCGCCACGCCTCGGCGCAGGCGATCACGCAGTACTCGGCCCGGGTGGGGGAGGGGGAAGTTTCGTTCTCCGTGTTCATGACCGCTCCTCGTGCCAGGACCGGACCGCCGACCGGTAGGCGTGCTCGTCCTTCCCGAGGAACCGCCCGGCCCACTCCGGCCAGGGCGTGCTGGCGTACTCCCTCTGGAAGGCCTCGTCGCGCGGGTAGTCGGGCACGCAGGAGGTGAAGTGCGCGCCGTTCGGCGCCTCGATGACGCCTGTCACCGTGTGCCGCTTGATCAGCAGCGTCTGCGGCGCGGCCTCCTTCGTCAGCTCGGCCGTGTCCACGATCCGCTCGCAGGAGACGTACGCGGTGTCGGCCGCCTCGCAGAACAGGTCGTCGAAGTAGGGGTCGGGGCCCAGATACCGGCCGTTGCCCAGCCGGTCCGCGCGTCCCACGTGGACCAGCGCCGCGTCCATCCGCAGGGCCGGCATCGCGACGAACGTCTCCCCGTCGCCGTAGGGTGAAGTCACCGTGCGCAGGCCGGGGTTGACCCGCATCACGTCCGAGCCGAGGCCCGCTCTGACCGGCAGGAAGGGCAGTCGGCCGGCAGCGGCGCGCAGTCCCCACATGAACATCGCCTCGTCGACCTCCATGACGTCGAGTGCCCCGCTCTCGCGGGCCGCGCGGTAGTGCGGCTCCAGGGGGATCGAGTCGAGCGTCACGAAGGCCGCCACCAGCTTGCGGATGCGGCCGGCCGCCGCGAGCATCCCGACGTCGGGACCGCCGTACGACACGACGGTGAGGTCGGTGAGGCCGGACCGCAGTACCGCTCTCACCAGCGCCATCGGCTTGCGGCGCGAGCCCCAGCCGCCGATGCCGAGGGTCATGCCGTCGGCCAGCCGGGAGACGACCTCCTCGGCGGTCATCGTCTTGTCGCTCACCCGCGCCCCTCCTTCCCGAAGGCGTCACGGACCCGGTCGGCCACTCCGCTGACGCTCGCCTCGAAGGTGAAGCCCTGTTCGAAGCGGTAGCTGCGGCGGACGTCGACGGGGTCGACACCGTTGATCGCGGACTTGGCCAGCCGGATCAGCTCGCCGTCCTTGGCGGCGATCTCGCCCGCCAACTCCATTGCCGCCGCCCGTAGTTCGGCGCGCGGTACGACCCGCCACACCGAGCCGTGCGCATGCAGCTCGGCGGCGGTCGCCGTGCGCGAGGTGTAGTACAGCGCCCGCATCAGATGCTGCGGGACCAGCCGAGCCAGGTGGGTGGCGGCGCCCAGCGCGCCCCGGTCCAGCTCGGGCAGCCCGAACGTGGCGTCCTCGCTCGCCACGATCACGTCCGCGTTCCCCACCAGGCCGATGCCGCCGCCCAGGCAGAAACCCTGGACGGCCGCCACCACCGGCACCTCGCACTCGTACACCGCGGCGAACGCCTCGTAACACCCGCGGTTCACCCCGACCAGGGCCGACCGGCCCCGTCCCTGTATCTCCTTGATGTCCACGCCCGCGTTGAAACCGCGCCCCTCGGCGGCCAGCACCACGCAGCGCACCTCGTGGTCGCGGCCGGCCGAGCGCACGGCGTCAGCCAGCGCGAACCAGCCGTCCACCGGCACCGCGTTCACCGGCGGGAAGTCGACCGTGACGACGGAAATCCCCTTTTCCGGGGTGGAGGTGGAGACACCCATGGACGCATCAGCTACCTTTCCACCAAACATTTGTTAGGTGCGAGACCTCGAAGCTAGCAGCCGGAGATCCCGAGCGGGAGGCCCTGTGGACAACTCGCCCGACCCGCCGCCCCACCATGCGACCGGCCGGCCCCTGAGCGGCAGGACCGTCGTCGTCACCGGCGGCACCCGGGGGGTCGGCGCGGGGATCGCGCGGGCCTTCGCCGCGGCCGGCGCCGAGGTGCTGACCTGCGCGCGCAGACCACCCGAAGTGCCCGTGCCAGGAGCCGAGTTCAGGCCGCTGGACCTGCGCGACCCGGCCGCCGTACGGGAGTTCTTCGGCGGTCTCGGCCGGATCGACGTGCTGGTCAACAACGCGGGCGGCACGCCGTACCGCAGGCTGGCCGAGGCGGACGCCGAGCGGCACGCGCGGGTCGTCGAGCTGAACCTCCTCGCGCCGCTGGCCGCCTCGCTCGCCGCGCACGACGGGCTGAGCCGGGCCAGGGGGTCCGTGATCATGATCGGCAGCGTTAGCGGCGGCCGGCCCTCGCCGGGTTCGGCGGCGTACGGCGCGGCCAAGGCCGGAGTGGAGAACCTGGCCCGCTCGATGGCCGTGGAGTGGGCGCCGGACGTGCGCGTCAACACCCTGGTCGTCGGCATGGTCCGCACCGAGCGCTCCCACCTCCACTACGGCGACGAGGACGGTCTCGCGGCCGTCGCCCGCACCGTGCCGCTCGGACGGCTCGCCGACCCCGCCGACGTCGGCGCGGCGGCCGTGTTCCTCGCCTCCGACGCCGCCGCCTACATCAGCGGGGCGAGCCTGCTGGTGCACGGCGGCGGGGAGCGGCCCGCCTTCCTGGACGCCGCGACCGCCGACCGACCGGCCGCTGACCGAACGACCGCCGACCGACCCACCGTCGACAGGGAGACGTGAGATGAGCGGAATCTGTGACGGCCGGGTCGTCGTCGTCACCGGTGCGGGCCGCGGGCTGGGCCGGGCGCACGCCCTCGCCTTCGCCGCCGAGGGCGCCCGTCTCGTCGTCAACGACCTCGGCGTCGGCCTCGACGGCACCCCGGGCCCGGACGGTCCGGCCGCCCGCGTCGCCGCCGAGATCCGCGCGGCGGGCGGCGAGGCGGTCGCCCACGGCGGTGACATCGCCACCGACACCGGCGCCGCGTCGCTGGTGACCACCGCCCTCCGGACCTACGGCCGGCTCGACACCCTCGTCAACAACGCGGGCTTCCTGCGCGACCGCATGCTCGTCAACCTCGGCGAGGACGACTGGGACGCCGTCCTGCGCGTCCATCTCAAGGGCCACTTCCTGCCCCTGCGACACGCGGCGGCCCACTGGCGGGCGGAGACCCGGGCCGGCCGCGCACCGGCGGCCCGGATCGTCAACACCAGCAGCGGAGCAGGCCTGTTGGGCTCCCTCGGGCAGGGCAACTACAGCGCGGCCAAGGCCGGGATCATCGGCCTCACCCTGGTCGCCGCGGCCGAGTTCGCGCGCTACGGCGTCCAGGTCAACGCGATCGCGCCGGCCGCCCGCACCCGGATGACCGAACGGGCCTTCGCCGAGACGATGGCCGCTCCCGCCGACGGTTTCGACGCGATGGCCCCGGAGAACGTCTCGCCGCTGGTCGTCTGGCTCGGCTCCGCCGCGAGCGCCGGTGTCACCGGCCGCGTCTTCGCGAGCGAGGGCGGCCGGATCACCGTGATGGAGGGCTGGCGGCCGGGGCCGAGCGCCGACAAGGGGGCACGGTGGACGCCGTCGGAGGCGGGAGGCGCGGCGCTGAAGCTGCTGGCGGAGGCGGAGGTCCCGGGGGCGGTGTACGGGGCGTAGCCGACAGGCTGGTGCGGTCACCGCGCCAGGGCAGGGGTGGAACCCCTCAGGTGTCGCACTCCAGCACCGTCCGGCAGAGCGCGCACCGTGCCCGGACCCGCCCGCGTACCGGCACCCTGATCTTCTGCCCGCAGGTGGGGCAGGGGAACGAGACCCGGAGCCCGCCGTCCCCGTCCGGTGTGAACGCGTAGGAGACCCCGGCGCCGGCGCCCGCGGCCGCGGCGTGCCGCCGGTCGTGGGCGTACCGTCTGCGCCCCGCCCACCCGGCCGCGGTCAGCGGCGGCTGCCGCTCGTCGGCGCGCGCCCGGGCCATCCCCTCGCCGTACGCGGTGTACGCCTGCGGGCTGGTGAACCACACCGACGGATCCTCCCCGAACACCAGCGCCCGCTTGGCCAGCACGTACCCGAACTCCTCTGGTGTGAGGTACCCGAGCTTCTGCGAGGACGCCGCGTCCTGCCGGAACGCGTCGAGCAGCAGCCAGCCCGCGCCCAGGTACGTCGCCGCCGTGTCCGTGAGGATCTCGTTCTCCCGGACGCCGGGGAAGGACAGGTCGAGGCGGTGCAGGTAGACGTGCATCACCTCGTGCGCGAGAGCCGCGCCGATGTCCCGGCGGTGGGTGCGGAACCGGTCGTTCAGCTCGACGAAGTACTCGGGCCCGGCGGTGAGTTCGACGTTCGCGGCATGGGTCATCTCCCGGAAGCCGACGATGAGCCGGGCGTCCGGCAGCCGGTAGTGCCGCACCATCTCCCGGGCCACGCGCTGCGCCCCGAGATGCAGGTCGTCGGTGTCCGCGAACGCCACGTCGACGGGGGCCAGACTGGTCGCGAACATCCGGACGGTGTCGTGGGACAGCCGCCTGTAGAGCGCGGTGATGGCGGCCCGCACCGTCTCCAGATGCGGGAACCCGTGCTCGACCGGCCCGTCGTCCGCCACGTCCGTACCCCCAAAGACGCCCTGAACCGTCTCCACTGTAGGCCGTCGCCCCCGCCCGCCGCGCCGTCCGGGACGGCTCCGTCGGTCCGCCCGTGACCGGCGGAGCGCCTGCCGCGTAGGGTGGTCGCCCATGACCACCAGCACCAACGGAACGGGTGACGTCGACCCCGCCGTGCGCGAGGAACTCACCCGGCTGCGCGACAGCATCGACAACATCGACGCGGCCGTCATCCACATGCTCGCCGAACGCTTCAAGGCGACCCAGCAGGTCGGCCGCCTCAAGGCCGTGCACCGGCTGCCGGCCGCCGACCCGGCCCGCGAGGCCCGCCAGATCGAGCGGCTGCGCACCCTCGCCGAGAACGCCCGGCTGGACCCCGCGTTCGCTGAGAAGTTCCTCAACTTCATCATCGCCGAGGTGATCAGGCACCACGAGCGCATCGCGGAGGACACTGTCAACAACGGTTCCCCGGCCGCGAGTTGAGGGAACCGACCCGAATCAGGCGTGACAGGGAGCCCGTCGGCGGGCATGCTGCGCTGTGCACTCCCTGTCAGTCGACGGGCACAACCCGTCAAGTCCCGGACATACGCTGGTAGTCCCCCGTGGAAGGGACGTCGGGCCATGCCGTCGGATGCCAAGATCCTCATCGTCGACGACCACGAGGGCACGCTGTACGCGCTGGAGAGCGCGCTGGCCCCGCTGGGCCACCGGCTCGCCCGCGCCACCAGCGGCGACGAGGCGCTCAAACAGGTTCTGCGCGGCCAGGTCGGGCTGCTCCTGCTCGATGTGCGCATGCCCGGCGTCAGCGGCCTCGACGTGGTCGGCTACCTGCGCCGCCTGGAACAGACCCAGCACATCCCCGTCCTGCTGGTCACCGGCTTCGGCCCGGACGCCGAGACGACCTCCGCCGCCTTCGCGCTCGGCGTCGCCGACCTCGTCATGAAACCCGTCGACCCCTGGTCCCTGCGCACCAAGGTCCGCTACCTCTACGACGCCCACATGCGCCGGCTCGCCCTGGAGGCGGAGGTGCGGGAGCTGCGCGCGCTGCTCAAGGACCACCCCGCCGCCCGCCCGGCGCCGCCGCAGCCGGGCGCCCACGTGCCCGTGCAGCGCGACGCCCGGAACCCGGCCGACACGGCCTCCGCGCGCGACCGGACATAGGCCGCGTACCGGACCCCCTCTGTGCGCTGCCCACGGCATCAGGCAGCATGTTCCGCATGTCCGTACTGACGCGCGACGAAGCGCAGACCCGTGCCAGCCTCCTCGACGTCCACCGCTACACGATCGAACTCGATCTGACCACGGGCGAGGAGACCTTCGACTCCAGGACCCTCATCCGGTTCGCCGTGCGCGGGGACCGGGCCGGCACGGACACCTTCGTCGAGCTCAAGCCCGCCGAGCTGCGCTCCGTCACCCTCGACGGACAGCCCCTCGCACCGGACACCCTCGTCGACAACCGGCTGCCGCTGCGCGAACTCGCCCCCGGCGAACACGAACTGCGCGTCGACGCGGCCATGCGCTACTCCCGCACCGGCGAGGGCATGCACCGCTTCACCGACCCCACCGACGGGGAGACCTACCTCTACACCCAGCTCTTCATGGAGGACGTCCAGCGCGTCTTCGCCGCCTTCGACCAGCCCGACCTCAAGTCGGTCTTCGACCTCACCGTCACCGCCCCCGAAGGCTGGACCGTCCTCGCCAACGGCGTCACCGAACACCTCGGCGGGGGCCGCTGGCGGGCCGCCCCCACCCCGCCGATCTCCACCTACCTCGTCGCCGTGGCGGCCGGCCCCTGGCACTCCGTCCGCACCGAACACCGCGGCCTGCCCTTCGGCATCCACTGCCGCCGCTCGCTCGCCCCCCACCTCGACGCGGACGCCGACGAGATCCTCGGCATCACCAAGCAGTGCTACGACCGCTACCACGAGAAGTTCGAGGAGCCCTACCCCTTCGACTCCTACGACCAGGCGTTCGTCCCCGAGTTCAACGCCGGCGCCATGGAGAACCCCGGCCTCGTCACCTTCCGCGACGAGTTCGTCTACCGCTCCGCCGTCACCGACGCCGAGCGCCAGACCCGCGGCATGGTCATCGCCCACGAGATGGCCCACATGTGGTTCGGCGACCTCGTCACCCTCCAGTGGTGGGACGACATCTGGCTGAACGAGTCCTTCGCCGAGTACATGGGCTACCAGACCCTCATCGAGGCGACCCGCTTCACCGACACCTGGACCGACTTCGGCGTCGTCCGCAAGGCCTGGGGCTACGACGCCGACCAGCGTCCCTCCACCCACCCCGTCGCCCCCGACGCCGTCGACGACACCGCCTCCGCCATGCTCAACTTCGACGGCATCTCCTACGCCAAGGGCGCCTCCGCACTGCGCCAACTCGTCGCCTGGCTGGGCGAGAAGGACTTCCTCGCCGGCATCAACACCCACATCGCCCGGCACCGGTTCGCCAACGCCACCCTCGCCGACTTCATCGACTCCCTGGCCGGCGCCACCGACCGCGACGTACACGCCTGGGCCGAGAGCTGGCTGCGCACCACCGGGGTCGACACCCTCACGCCGAGCGTCACCGCCGCCGACGACGGCACCCACACCCTCACCGTCGACCGCACCGGCAGCCGCCCGCACCACATCGCCGTCGGCCTCTACGACCAGGACCTCACCGAGGGCGGCCTCACCCTGCGCGAGCGCCTCGCACTCGACATCCCGCAGACCGCACCGCAGCCCCTCGGCACCCGGCCCGCCCTGCTCCTCCTCAACGACGGCGACCTCACCTACGCGAAGATCCGCTTCGACGCCGACTCCTTCGAGACCGTCCGCACCAGCCTCTCCCGGCTGCCCGAGCCGCTCACCCGCGCGGTCGTGTGGAACGCGCTCCGGGACGCCGTCCGCGACGGCGAACTGCCGCCCTCCGCCTACCTGGACGCCGCCCGCGCCCACCTCCCGCACGAGACGGACCTCGCCCTCGTCGAAGGCGTCCTCGCCTTCGCCTCCGCCCAGGTCGCCGACCGCTACCTCGTCCCCGAGGCCCGGCCGGTCGCCCTCGCCACCCTCACCGCCCTCTGCCGCGACCTCGTCCGCCGCACCGAGGACGGCTCCCACCCCGGCCTGCGCCTGATCGCCGTACGGCACCTCGTCGACGTCGCCGCCCACCCCGACACCATCGCCGCCTGGCTCGCCGACGGCACCGTGCCCGGCGGCCCGGAACTCGACCCCGAACTGCGCTGGCGCGTCCTGGGCCGGCTCGCCGTCCTCGGCGCCACCGACGAGGCCGAGATCGCCGCCGAACTGGACCGCGACCCCAGCGCCACCGGCCAGGAGGGCGCCGCCCGTTGCCGCGCCGCGCTGCCCGACCCGGCGGCCAAGAAGCGGGCCTGGGAGGCCATGTTCACCACCGACGACCTCTCCAACTACCTCTTCACCGCCACCGCCCGCGGCTTCTGGCAGCCCGAACAGGCCGATCTCGTACGCGCCTACGTCCCCCGCTACTACCAGGACGCCGTCACCCTCGCCGCCCGCCGGGGCCCCGCCATCGCCGACGCCGCCGGCCGCTACGCCTTCCCCGCCCACGCGGTCGACACCGAAACCCTCCGCCTCGGCGAGGAGTGTCTGCGCGAGGCGGGCCCCGTCCCGGCCCTGCGCCGCAAACTCGTCGACCAACTCGACGACCTGGCAAGGGCGTTGCGGGTGCGCGGGACGGAGTGACCGGCGGGGCCCGGTACCGGGGCGCCGGGGTCACCCGGTCCGGGGGACACCCTTTGGGGGGTGCTGATCGTTGGGCTTCCCGGGCGCGCCGACCCGTCCGGGTCCAAGCTGGAACCCCCCGCCCCGCGCCCCGGAGGAGAGCCGATGAGCAGTGCGCCCCTCGCCTCGGGCCCCCAAGGCCCCGACGCCCTGCGCCCGTTGCTCGACACCGTCCTCGACGCGCTCCGGGACGGCCGGCGGGCGCGCGGCGGACCGCTCCCGGCGGGCGGCCCGGACACGGTCACCGCCCGGCTGCGGGACGCGTTGGACGAGGTACTGCCCGACGAGGGCGACCCGGACGCCCTGTACACCGTCGTCCGGGCGCTCGCCGAGGGTTCCGCCGACCCCGCCGACCCGCTCTGCACGGCCCATCTGCACGGCCCGCCGCTCGCCGTCGCGACCGCCGCCGACCTCGCCGCGAGCGCCCTGAACCCGTCCCTCGACTCCTGGGACCAGGCCCCCGCCGCCTCCGCGCTCGAAGCCCTCGTCACCCGCGCGCTCGCCCAGGAGGTCGGCCTCGCCGACGCCCTGGTCACCACCGGCGGCACCGAGGCCAACCAGCTCGCCCTCCTCCTCGCCCGCGAAGCGCACGGCGGCGGCACGCAGTTGGTGTGCGGAGCCAACGCGCACCACTCGCTGCCGCGCGCGGCCTGGCTGCTCGGCCTGCCCGCCCCCGTCGTCGTCCCCGCCCCCTCGGGGAGACTCGACCCCACCGCCCTGGACGAGGCCCTCACCGGGCTGAGACGCCCCTTGCTCGTCGCCGCCACCGCCGGCACCACCGACGCCGGACTCATCGACCCGCTGCCCGAGATCGCCGGCCTGTGCGGGGCGCACGGCGCCCGCCTCCACATCGACGCGGCCTACGGCGGCGGCCTCGTCTTCAGCGACCGCCACCGCGACCGGCTCGCCGGCCTGGACCGCGCCCACACCGTCACCCTCGACCTGCACAAACTCGGCTGGCAACCGGTCGCCGCCGGACTCCTCGCCGTCCGTCACCCCCGCGACCTCGCCGCCCTCGCCCAGCGCGCCGACTACCTCAACGCCGACGACGACACCGAAGCCGGCCTGCCCGACCTCCTCGGCCGCTCCCTGCGCACCACCAGACGCCCCGACATTCTGAAGGTCGCCGTCACCCTGAAGACCCTCGGCCGCTCAGGACTCGGCGCGCTCGTCGACCAAGTCTGCTCCAGCGCACGGCAGTTCGCCGCCCTGGTGCGCTCCCGCCCCGGCCTCGAACTCTGCGACCGGTCCTGGCCGCCCGACATCAGCACGGTCCTGTTCCGGCCCGTCGGCGCCACCGACGACGCGGTCGCCGCCGTACGCCGGCAGCTGCTGACCGACGGAGAGGCGGTGCTCGGCCGGGCCCGGCTCGACGGTCGGCTCTGGCTCAAGGCCACGTTCCTCAATCCCGGCACCCGCCCCGCCGACCTGGCCGCGCTCCTGCACCTGGTGGAAGGAAACACCCCCCGATGAACCACCCTCCGACGAGCCGCCCCCCGTACCCACGACCCGACCCGCCCCGTGACCTGGTCGGCATCGGCATCGGACCGTGCAACCTCTCCCTCGCCGCCCTGGCCGCCCCCCTCACCGGCCTCGACGCCGTCTTCTACGACCAGCGTCCCGGCTTCGACTGGCACCCCGGCCTGCTCATCGACGGCACCACCGTCCAAGTCCCCTTCCTCGCCGACCTGGTGACGCTCGCCGACCCCGCCAGCCGCTGGTCGTTCCTCAACTACCTCAAGGCCCGCGACCGGCTCTTCCCGTTCTACTTCGCCGAGCGCTTCCACATCCGGCGCGCCGAGTACGACGCCTACTGCCGCTGGGTCGCCGAGAGCCTCCCCGCGCTGCGCTTCGGCTACCAGGTCGACGCCGTCCGCTTCAACCCCGAACGCGGCGCGTTCGAGGTCGACTTCACCCAGCTCGACGCCGACGGAGAGGCCGAGGCGCTCGGCCGTACGTACACGAAGAACGTCGTCCTCGGGATCGGCACCGCCCCGCACGTCCCCGAACCGCTGAGACCGCTCGTCGACGCCCCGGGCGTGCCCGTCGTCCACGCGGCCGACTACCTCGCGCACCGCGACGCGCTCCTCGCCGCCGGGCACGTCACCGTCATCGGCTCCGGGCAGTCCGGCGCCGAGGTCTTCCTCGACCTGCTCCGCGGGCGGCCCGCCGGCCGGGAACAGCTGCACTGGCTCGGCCGTACCGAGGCGTTCGCGCCCATGGAGTACTCCAAGCTCGGCCTGGAGCACTTCACCCCCGACTACACGCGCTACTTCCATGCCCTCCCCGAACCCGCCCGCGACCGGCTCCGCGCCGCCCAGTGGCAACTGCACAAGGGCATCGACGCGGAGACCGTCGCCGCCATCCACGACGAGCTCTACGGCCGTACCCTGCACGGCGGTTGGCCCGACGCGGTGCTCACTCCCGGGGTCCGAGTCCGGACCGCCGGGCGGATCGCCACCACCCGGATCGAGCTCCACCTCGAACACCTGCGGCAGGACACCCGCTCCCGGCTCGTCACCGACGCCGTGGTCCTCGCCACCGGCTACCGTGAACGTCCCCTGGGCCGCATCCTCGCCGGTCTCGACCCCTATCTGTGCCGCGACGGCTCCCAACGCCCGCGCGTGGACGAGCAGTTCCGGCTCGTCCTCGACCCCCGCGTCACCGGAGCCGGCTGCCACGCCTATGTGCAGAACGCCGAAGCGCACACCCACGGCGTCGGCGCCCCCGACCTGGGCCTCAACGCGTGGCGCAGCGCCACCATCCTCAACTCCCTGACCGGCGAGGAGACCTACCCGCTGCCCGCACGGACCGCCTTCACCACCTTCGGCCTCACCCCCCAGCCGCCCGTGCCGGCCGCCCGCCGGGCCCACGCCCTCACCCCCCTCGCCGAGGGCCGGTAGACAGGCGTCCGGCGGCCCCCTCCCCTCGCCGGACGCGGCGAGCCCGAAGCCCGAAGCCGAGATCGCGCGGACGCGGGAACGCTGCGAACGCTGGAACGCGACCGGCGGCAGGGCGGGAACATCCCGTCCACCCGCTCGCCGGAGCACCTCGCCGCCCCTTCAACCGGTGTCAACAACCCTTCACCCAGCGGCTGTTGGGCGGGCATACGGGACCAATTCCCTACCGGTCGGTAAGGTCTACGCTCGAAGCATGCGCCGAGCGAAAATCGTCTGCACCCTGGGCCCCGCCACCGACTCGTACGACCAGATCAAAGCCCTGGTCGAAGCCGGAATGGACGTGGCCCGCCTCAACCTCAGCCACGGCGGTCACGCGGAGCACGAGGAGCGCTACCGTCGGGTACGGAAGGCCGCCGACGAGGTCGGCCGCAGCGTCGGACTGCTCGCCGACCTTCAAGGCCCGAAGATCAGACTCGGCCGCTTCACCGAAGGCCCCGTACTCCTTGAACGCGGGGACACCTTCACCATCACCGTGGAACCCGGCGCCGAGGGCGACGGCCAGGGCTGCGGCACCACCTACCCGGGCCTCGCCGCCGACGTCCGCGCCGGCGAGCGCATCCTCGTCGACGACGGCAAGGTCTGCCTCGAAGTCACCGCCGTCGACGGACCCCGCGTCCACACCACGGTGATCGAGGGCGGCATGGTCTCCGACCACAAGGGCCTCAACCTGCCCGGCGTCACCGTCTCCGTCCCGGCCCTCTCCGACAAGGACGAGGCCGACCTCCGCTGGGCGCTGCGCACCGGCTGCGACGTGATCGCGCTCTCCTTCGTGCGCAGCGGCAAGGACATCCTGGACGTCCACCGCATCATGGACGAGGAGGGCCGCCGCCTCCCCGTGATCGCCAAGGTGGAGAAGCCGCAGGCGGTCGAGGCGATCGACGACATCGTCGCCGCCTTCGACGGGATCATGGTCGCCCGCGGCGACCTCGGCGTCGAGATGCCCCTCGAACACGTGCCGATGGTCCAGAAACGCGCGGTCGTGCTGGCGAAGCGCAACGCCAAGCCGGTCATCGTCGCCACCCAGATGCTCGACTCCATGATCCAGAACTCCCGCCCCACGAGGGCCGAGGCGTCGGACGTCGCCAACGCGGTGATCGACGGCACGGACGCCGTGATGCTCTCCGGCGAGACCAGCGTCGGCAAGTACCCGGTCCAGACGGTCCGGACGATGTCCCGGATCCTCGAAGCGGCCGAGGCGGACATCCTCGCCAAGGGCCTCCCGCCCCTCACCGACCAGAACAAGCCCCGCACCCAGGGCGGCGCGGTGGCCCGCGTGGCGGCGGAGATGGGCGACTTCCTCGGCGCCAAGTTCCTGGTCGCCTTCACGCAGTCCGGCGACACGGTGCGCCGCCTCTCCCGCTACCGCTCCCCGATCCCGGTCCTGGCCTTCACCCCGGAACCGGCCACCCGCTCCCAGCTCACCCTCACCTGGGGGGTGGAGACCTTCCTCGGCCCGCACGTCGACTCGACGGACGCGATGGTCGACCAGGTCGACGAACTCCTGCTGAAGCACGGCCGCTGCGCGAAGGGCGACATCGTCGTGATCACGGCGGGCTCGCCCCCCGGCGTGACGGGCTCGACGAACCTGGTCCGGGTCCACCACGTCGGCGAGGACGACAGCCCCGAGTAGCGGACGGCGGGGAGCGGACAGAGAGAAGCGGATGTCCACGAGAGGGTGAACATCCGCTTCTTCGAGTGCCCGGTGTGGGATTCGAACCCACATGCCCGTAGGCACGGTGGTTTGAGCACCGCGAGTCTGACCAGTTCCTCCAACCGGGCAGGTCGGTGAGCCGTCGCGAAGTCTACCGGGTCACCGCGCCTGCTCGCCTCTGGGTAGGCTGCACAAGCAGCACAACCTGCCCGGCCCGCACCAAGGAGCCCCCGTGACCGCGCCCGAGTCGCCCCAGCCCGTAGACGCGCCCGACGACGACAAGTCGCACGTGCCTCCGCTGACGACCCGTGTCGTCATCGCCGAGGACGAGGCCCTGATCCGGCTCGACCTCAAGGAGATGCTGGAGGAAGAGGGGTACACGGTCGTCGGCGAGGCCGGGGACGGTGAACAGGCCGTGGAGCTGGCCCGTGAGCACCGGCCCGACCTGGTGATCCTCGATGTGAAGATGCCCAAGCTGGACGGTATCTCCGCCGCCGAGAAGATCGCCGGGGAGAGCATCGCGCCCGTCCTGATGCTCACCGCCTTCTCGCAGCGCGACCTCGTCGAGCGAGCCCGGGACGCCGGAGCGATGGCGTACCTGGTGAAGCCGTTCAGCAAGAGCGATGTCGTCCCGGCGATCGAGATGGCCGTCTCGCGGTTCAACGAGCTGAAGCAGCTGGAGCAGGAGGTCGCCGACCTCACCCAGCGGCTGGAGACCCGCAAGCTGGTCGACCGCGCCAAGTCGGTCCTCCAGACCGAGTACGGGCTGACCGAGCCCGCCGCGTTCCGCTGGATCCAGAAGACCTCCATGGACCGCCGCATGTCGATGCAGCAGGTCGCCGAGGCGGTCATCCTGGACGCCGACGAGAAGAAGTCCGCCAAGGGCTGAGAAGACGCTCTCCTACGAGGAGGCCCGCGCCCCCGGAACCGGGCCTACCCGAACCAGAAGGACCCGATCATGCTCTCGGCGTGGGGTCACCAGCGCACCGTG